>JAENWK010000055.1 GCA_016650045.1 Eubacteriaceae bacterium
CGTTTTAAAAAGGCAAGTTTATTATTAATATTATTTGATAAATCAAAGAGAGAGGTGGTCTCCAGCATTTCTTTTAGATCTTCCCTAATATGTTTAAATTTGAAATGAACCGAGCAAGGCGTAATTTCTGAACAATTATCAAACCCTAAGCCACAATTTGTATAAACAGTGTTTCCGTCAATTGAAGCCACTATGCAGCTTAGCATAATTTTATCTAACCGGGCATTTTTTATTTCAAAACCACCAGTGGCGCCTTTTACGGAATCTATAATGCCATTTTTAGTTAATATTTGTAATACTTTTGCTGTAAATGCAACAGGAGAGTTAATTTCTTTGGCGATAACCTTTAAGTTAACTCTTTTATTTTCTTGAGAATTTACAGCAATGAATATTGCTGCTTTTATTCCATATTGACAGGCTTTTGAAAACATCTCTATAATTTATTAAGCAAATATAGTGAAATAATCTAAATCGGACAAAGATATCCTAATTAAATATAATTTTTTTATTTCTATCTTAATAGCATATTTATCGAAAAAACGCCTAATTTATCTTCAGATTCTTTGCTTCTAATAATAAAGTAATGTGAGTTTGATTTAAGCATTTAATTTATTATCAATAATTTCAAGATTTAATGACGGTTTTTTTAGGAAAAAAAGATAATATACTCAATCATAAATTGAATTTTTATCAGTTCAATTATTAACCAAAAGAATAGAGCATATTCATTGCTTAATTGTTTTTCAAATCCGATAAATTCAGTTTTTGTCTGAATAGTACTTACATTTTTAATAAAGGATAAATTAGAAAAATGTAATTTAATTTCTTCAAATTGCGAAAGTTCTTTACCTGCGTTTAAAGCTTTAGATAATTGATTTACAGCGCTAATGTAATAAGTTACATTTTCTTTATTCTTATTAATGAAAAACAGTATTTATAAAAAAAATGAGGAGCAAAAAAAGGGAAAAAATAGGGTTGAAAAAAGTTAAAATTATTAAAACAATAGAACTTAATGATGAAGCATAAATTAATTTAAATATTTAGGTTTCTCAACAGGTTTCTCATTTATCAATTTTTCTAAATCATAAGAATTTTCAGAATTTAGTTTTGATAAAATTATTTGACTTTTAAACCTTAATGTTTCATTGTTTAAAAACAGGTTACTTAATACCTCAAACTTTTTTAATTTTTCAACCGTTTCGATTGTTCTTATTTTGAAATAAAGATATTGTTGTCCAATTTTAGAAGAAGTTCGATCTATAAATTTGAAAAGTTCATCAATATCTAAATCTAAACTTGTCCTTTCTGAAATTTGGTGATATGCCCGATTTTTATGCGTATTATTTTCAAAATATTTTCCAATGACATAAATGACATAAAAGTTAAAATATTCTTTTTTCTTTTGATTTGCCCCAATTTTCAAGCAGGATCTTTCTTAATTTTTTTAATTTTTTTTTTTGAAATAATTTTATCACTGGTATGAATCTATTATTTACAAAATAATTTGCCTAAAAAAAAGCTTTTTAAGGCTTGATTAACTAAAAAAGGACAGGGTATATCTGCTCATAAATTCTTAATCAAAGCTATTGCTAATAATGGCAAACCAGAACTTATAAACATTGAAAAAAGCGGTGCTAATGTATCTTATAAAACTAGTTAACAAGAGAAACTTTTCAACTATTAAGATAAGATAATACAAGTATCTCAACAATATAGTAGAACAAGATCATAGAATGATAAAATGGAGAATAGTTCAAGGTTTGGGATTTAAAGATTTTGAGTCCGTAAAGATAACAATTGCCGAAGTAGAGATAATAAGAATGATAAAGAAATACCAACTGTTGCATCCCAAGATCTCAACCTATAATCATTTATCTCTTTAGCTGCTTAATCCTCAATAAGTTTATATCTTTATTTATAGTTTTTAAAAGATGCTACAGAGCCCCTCATTTTCCCATTGGAAATTCCGAATTACTTTTCAAGGAAGCCCATTGATCACATCAATGAGCCAGGCAGGACTGGTACCCAATTCCATGACTAAAACGCCTAAAATAATCAATACTAAAACGCCTGCATAATAAGAAATCCTCGAAAGACTTGCGCCGGGAACAGTGTTCTCATCCTTTTTCATCATGGCGACAATTACCCTTAGATAATAATATAAACCAATGACGCTGCCTACCACAAGGGTAAATGCGAGCAACCACTTCGATTCTTCCACACCAGCCGTCAGTAAAAAAAATTTGGCCATAAACCCAGCAGTAAGTGGAATTCCTGCCAAGGAAAGTAAGATCACGGTAAAAATTGTTGCAAGTATTGGTTTCCTCCAGAACAATCCCAAGTATGCTTCAATATCCATGGCTTCCTCATTTGACCGGGAAATGAGCGTGACTAGTCCAAAGGCTCCCAGCATTGTTATGATGTACACCGTAATGTAAAAAGTGGCTGCCGGCAAGCCTATTTCTTTTCCAGCGATAACGGCAATCAATAAATAACCAAAATGTGCTATAGAGGAATAGGCCAGCAAGCGCTTGATGTTATTTTGCCGGAGAGCCAGCAGGTTACCTATCAGCATCGATAGAACAGCTATGATAGTAAAGGTCAACAGAATACTCTTAAAACGATAAAGATCAGCCATTATGAAAAAATGAAGCAACACAGCCAGCATCGCTCCCTTTGATATGGTGGCAATAAATGCAGAAGTGGGTGACGAGGCGCCTTCATAAATATCGGGTGTCCACATATGGAATGGCACAAGTCCTAACTTAAATCCGATACTGACCATCATCATGCCAACACCTGCTACAATTATGACGGAAGACATAGATGTTAGAGGAAAGGAGATTTCTGCGAAGCCTTGAAAAGACATGGTGCCTGAAATGGAATAGATCAATGCCATGCCAAATAATAAAAATGCGGAAGACATGGCAGCCAGTATTAGGTATTTCAACCCAGCTTCTATCGCTTTTGAGCGTTCCCTATAATAGCTTATTAGGGTGTACAATGATATGGTAAGTATTTCCAAGCTTACAAAAAATGATATAAAATGAGTACTGACTACCATCATAGCAGCACCTAGTGTACCCAGCATTAATACCAGGTAATACTCTTCTTTGCGTTTTTCAGGATAGAAATTCCGGATGCTGATGTAGCTGAATATCGTCACAACCAAGGTAGATAGAAGAATAAGACCCTGATAATACAATCCAAACCGATCAAGGAGGAATAAGTCACCAAAGCTATGTGATTTTTCATAAGTCATGCAGCATAGCGTAATTAGAGAGGCGGCCAGTGTGGTCGATGTACAAATAAACGTTAATAGGTGATTTCGCTTCACAGCCACCAAAAGCAGGGTAAACAGTATTCCCCCAGCCAATATGATAATGGGAAGTAAAATTCTTATATCGGTTGCTTCCATAACTATTCGGTTTTTGAACTCCGTTTTTTAAATTCTTCTGCTTGTTCAATATCAGGAGAGTTTGGCAGGTAGTTGATGGTCTCGAACTCAGTACGTCTGCCATACGTATTATTCACCTCTTTAATAATTTTTTGAGCCTGATTTCCCTTGTTTATAGCCACGTATTTTATATCCAGGAAGTTTGCCACATTGTAAATATTATCTCTATCTATTCTCTCCATTTCTTCCCCTTGACTATACTCCGGAATATTTATTTTTTGAATAACTTTTTGCACTGGAACTTTGGATAAACGAAATACCGATGATGGGTTCCAACCTAACCAGATAATCACACTGGTGAGGGATAGCATGACGATCATTTCACGTATACCGAAGTCTGGAATCTCCCAAACTTTATGCTCTTTTCCGTAAAACACTTTTTGCATAATCCGAAGTGCATAAGCAGTAGCGGTAATAAGAATCACTGTAGCTATGACGGTCAGCACTTTAAAGTTTCCCTGGAAGGAACCGATTAGAATCAGGATTTCGGCGATAAAATTCCCCAGCCCAGGCAAGCCCATTGATGCCATCACAAATACCAACCCCATAGTACCCATTCTGGGAACCTGCCGCCAGAGCCCTCCCATTTGATGCAAATCTCTTGTGTGGATACGATCGTACACAGCCCCAGCTATAATGAACAGAGCCCCAGTACTGACAGCGTGAACAATCATCTGCATAACTACTCCATGCATGGCCATTTCATTGAAAGAATACACGCCCAGTAAAATGAAACCCATATGACTGACACTAATATAAGCCACCAGTCGCTTAAAATCGGTTTGGGCGAACGCGAGTTTGGCACCATATAGAATGCTGACCACCCCTAATAGTACAGCCAAAGGTGCAAGCTGGTGCGAAGCCTCGGGAAACAATGGCAATGCAAACCTTATCAAGCCATAAGCCCCCGTCTTTAGCAATAGTCCTGCAAGAATCACACTTCCTGCCGTGGGTGCCTGAGTATGTGCATCGGGCAACCAGCTATGGAGCGGGACGGTAGACAATTTAACAGTAAAAGCTACAACGAAACCAAGCATCAATAAAAAGGCAGTCTGTGGTGCCATTGTGGCATCTAGTAATTGTTCGTAATCAAAGGTGTAAATACCGGTATTTTGTCCGTGGATAAAGTATAATCCCAGAATGGAAAGGAGCATGAGCAGACCGCTGGCTTGTGTAAACAGGAAAAACTTTTTCCCTGCGTAAATGCGATCTTCATGACCCCATATACTGATAAGAAAATACATAGGAACAAGCATCAATTCCCAGGAGAAATAGAATAAAAACAGATCCAGAGAAAGAAAAATCCCTGTAATTCCCGCCAATTCAAGTAGTAGATTAAAATGAAAAAAGCCCACCCTTCTGTTTATTTCCTTCCATGAAACCAATACGCAAATCACACTCAAAAAAGAGGTAAGTAGCAACATAAGCAAGCTCAACCCATCCATCACAAGTTTAAACTGGATGCCAAAAGCTGGAATCCATTCTGCGGTGTAGCTAATAATCCATTTCTGACTTCCGATACCTGGATCATATTCAAGCCATAACCACAGCGTGATACCAAAATAGATAAGTGTTCCCACGAGACTTATCAGTCTGGGAAGGAAAGTATTCCACCCGCTTGCCAGCCAAGCCAGCAAACCAGTCCCTATTAATAATATGATGATCCAGACGAGTATCATGGGAAAAAAATTATGGTTAGTATAATTATCGCTCCCGCTGCTACAACCATTGCGTACCAACGTAACTGCCCATTTTGAGTAGCACTCAACAAGGCATTTAACTGTCTTGTGATACATGCCAGACCGGTATAGAATTGATCTATAATATCTTTTTTATTAATCATAGCCAAGAATATCATTGGCGTTACAATAACCTTATCATAGAGCAAATCGAAATCCCATCCTTTAAAGAAAAATCGTTGAACTGCATTTCGTTGGGGTTCGGCAGCAGGGAACGGTTTGTTGAAAAAGAGTATGTAAGCCAGGAAAACCGCCCCGATGGCAACTATAGAAGATATAATTTGGAAGATCAGTTCCGTAAAAGGTTGCAATACGGAAAGCGTGGCGACCGGCAATGTCTTTTCCACAAAATCAGAAACTAAGGTCAGATTTCCCATATTCTGGGGAAGCTCAATAAAGCCTCCTGCGAATGAAAAAAACGCCAATACCATCAACGGAATGGTTATCATCCATCCGGGACGATGCGTGGGTTCTGCATGGGGTTTTCCAAAAAAAGTAAGAAAGACCATCCGGAAGGTATAGAGTGCGGTAATAAAGGCACCCACTATTGCTGCCAGCCAAAGTCCCACCGATCCTTTGTCACTAGCAAAAGCCAGCCATATAATTTTGTCTTTACTATAATATCCCGCGGTGATCAAGGGCAAGGCAGAGAGCGATGCGGAAGCGATCAGGAATGTCCAGAAAATGATGGGTAGCTTTTTCCACAAGCCTCCCATTTTAAACATGTTATGTTCATCCCGCATCACCGATATTACCGCTCCTGCTCCCAGGAACAACAAAGCTTTAAAAAAAGCATGAATCATGAAGTGAAACAAAGCAGCCGACCAGGCACCTAACCCCAAAGCGAGGAACATATAACCGATTTGTGATATCGTAGAATAGGCCAAAACCTTTTTAATATCATGCTGATACAATGCTGACATGCCTGCAATGATCAGAGTTGCCGCTCCAATAATAGCTACTGTATGCTGAGCCGTTGGAGCGATTTCAAATAATACATGGGTTCTGGCAATAAGGTAAACTCCAGCTGTGACCATAGTTGCGGCATGGAGCAGTGCTGAAACCGGAGAAGGTGCAGCCATGGCGTCGGGCAACCAGGTCTGAAGAGGAAGTTGTGCCGATTTACCTACAGCTCCACCCAATAGGAGAAAGGCCGTTGCCATGGCGATGCCCGATCCTAGTGACCAAGTTCCTGGTGCAGCTGTCAGGATATCCTGGATATTCAGTGTGTTGAAAGTCATAAATAGGATATAGAAACTAACAGCAAGGGCAGCATCACCTATCCGTGTAACTATAAAAGCCTTCCTTGCGGCATAGCCATTTTTTGGATCCTTATACCAATAACCGATTAACAGATAACTGCATAAGCCTACCCCTTCCCAGCCTAGATAAAGCAGGAGTAAATTATCCGCCAAAACGAGTATAAGCATTAAGCCAATAAACAGATTCATAAAGACGAAAAAGCGTACAAAGCCTTCATCTTTCCACATAAATTCTGCCGAATATAGGTGAATCAAAGCACCCACAAACGTGATGATAAAGATGAAAATAAGCGAGACTGTGTCCAGGCGAAATGCGATATCGGGGGACAAACCATATACATCAAACCATTGCCAAGCCACCTGAAGAAAGGGGGTAGTGTCTCCCAAAAACTCAAACCCCACAAGTAAGGTAAGAATAGCAGAAAGGCTGACAGAACCCACTCCAATAATTGCGCTGACCGCATGGGGGAATTTCCTGCCTCCAAACGCTAAAATTAGTGCTCCTGCAAAAGGTAATGTGACAATTAACCAGAGAAGTTCTTTCATTTTATTGCATTTTTATTATCCTTTCATTTTATTAGCGTTGGTCACATCCAGTGAGCCCGTTTGCTTAAAGAGCTGTATAATCAATGCCAGTCCCACAGAAACTTCGGCTGCGGCCATCGCCAATATAAAGATGAACATGACCTGTCCCTCCGCCTGTCCCCAGGCTGCACCAGCCACAACAAATGCCACTCCCGCTGCATTGAGCATGATCTCAATACACAGCAGCATGAAAATTATATTCCGTCGTATCAGCAAACCAGCCAATCCTATGCAGAATAATATCACTGCCAGTAAAAGGCCATATTCCATAGGTATATTCATAAATTTTCGTTTTTATCGGTTAAATAACGGTGGAGAATTTTCCTTTCTTTTTGTCCCAGATGATAGGCTCCGACGATTCCTGCTGTCAGTAAAAATCCAGCCAGATCAACGACCAGTGCATATTTGGTAAACATTAATTTGCCCACTGCCGCAGGAGATATGATCTGATGTGGCATCGGATGATATCCCTCGCCCAATAACATATAAAGCATCTCAGCCATCAGAATCAACGCAATAATGGACGGTCCGATCCAAGTCTTTGGTTTTATAAAAATATTTTTTTCGTTAGAATTCGAGCTATCAACATACAGCATCATAATTACAAAAACAAACAATACCATTATAGCACCGGCGTATACGATCACCTCCAGAGCGGCAATAAAAGGTGCGCCCAGAATGAAGAAGATCACTGAGATTGATAGTAGTGAAACGATGAGGTACAATAAGGCGTGTACCGCATTTCTCACCGCAATAACCATTACTGTGGAAAGAATGGCCAGAACACCAGCTATGTAAAAGAGTATTTCCATATCAGTGGTAATTTATAATGGTTGTAATGTTATTCTTTTTCATGAGTGTTGCGTTATTTGCTTGGATATGTCATGGCATAAGCTTTCGCACATCTACAGGTTTATCTTCATTGATTCCTTCTCCTTTTCCTTTCACCCCTACATCAACTCCAGCCTCTCTGTAGTAATTATAGCCGTGATATTTTCCTTGTCCCGCTATCAACAAATCTTCCTTTTCATAAACCAAATTCTGACGATTGTATTCACCCATTTCAAAATCAGGGATCAATTGGATCGCATAGGTGGGACAAGCATCTTCACAATATCCGCAAAAGATGCACCGCGAGAAATTGATGCGAAAAAACTCAGGATATCTCCGTCCATTTTCATCTTCTGTAGCCTGAAGGGAAATGCAATCTACCGGGCAGGCAGCCGCACATAGATAGCAGCCTACACAGCGTTCCATGTCATCAGGATCACGTGTCAGCACGATTCTGCCCCGCCAACGCGGTGGTAAAGGAGCCTTTTCCTCTGGATATTCTATCGTTACCCTTTTATGGAACATATGTAGAAAGGTGATCCAGAGTGATCTTAAAATGCTGAACATAATAATCGTTTTTATACCATTTATAATTCATTTTTAATAGCTTCTTATTGAAAATACAATACAAGTGCACCGGTCACCAATAAATTCAAAAAGGATAGTGGCAAAAGAATCTTCCATCCAAGTGACATCAATTGATCATATCTTGGTCGGGGTAATGATGCCCGTAGCAACACAAAAAATAGGATAAATGCAAACATTTTAATCAAAAACCAAACTACAGGCGGAAGGAAACCAAACCCCAGCCATCCTCCAAAAAACAGCGTGGTAATAAGTGCGGAAATCAATGTAATGCCCAAGTATTCCCCTATAAAGAACATCCCGAATTTCATCCCTGAATATTCCGTATGGTATCCTGCTATCAATTCACTCTCCGCTTCTGGTATATCGAAAGGGAGTCGGTGCGTCTCAGCGATGCCAGCGATGAAGAATATCACAAATCCCAAAAATTGGGGAATGAAAAACCACACGTTTTTCTGGGCCAGTACAATATCGGTCAGATTGAACGATCCGGCCATAATCACGACACCCATAAGAGAGAGCCCCATAAAAATTTCGTAAGAAATCATTTGTGCTGATCCGCGTACTGCGCCTAAAAGAGAATATTTGTTATTGGATGCCCATCCGCCCAGCACCACGCTATAAGCACCCAATGATGACATGGCGAAGAAAAAGAGCAGCCCGATATTGAGATCCGCTACCAAAATTCCGGGGGCAAATGGAATAATCGAGAAACTGAGTAAGATTGTAGTCATCACAATGGCAGGAGCTAGAATAAATACGCTTTTATCGGCAAACGGAGGAATCCAGTCTTCTTTAAAAAATATCTTAATCATATCGGCTGCGACCTGAAGAATCCCAAAAGTACCTACACGATTTGGTCCATACCGATCCTGCCAGGCAGCCAACATCCTTCTTTCTACCCAAATCAGACCAGCAGCAATGGTCACGAGCACCAACAGGATTGCAATCGCAATAAGAGATAATTTTAAAGTTTCATTCATGACTAATCAATTTTATGATTGCTTCGAAAGGAAAATTGATTCCCACCGTTTCCTTCAAACCTTTTGGCAAACCTAGAACCCCGGGAGGGATATCTTTATGCAGTTTTACCGTAAACTGGCCTTTTTCATCCTTGATAGAAACTTCGAGTAAATCCCCTTCCTTGATATCATTTTTTGATGCATCTTCGTCATTAAGTGCGATATAGGGTGTGGGAATCCTTTCCATTAATGCCGGGGATTGAGCACTCAATTCATCAGATCCATAAATATGATAAAGAGGCAGCCCAAAATATTCATCCTGTTTTGGAGAAAATAGCGGAGGTATAAAATCTGAAAAATCCAGATTGGTAGTTTCTTTGGGCTCAAATAATCTTTTGCCTGGATTTCCGCCATGCAAAGATCCGCCAACTTCAATTTGGTATTTGTTGATGGCTTGTACCGAATTCCACCCGGGCGTCCAATAAAAGGGTATAATAGGAGCAGGAGGTACTCCGGTAAAACCTTCCATGGTATAGGAAAGTGCAGAATTAGGATCTACAGGTGGCTTAGGCTCGCTTACATTTATATTGGCATCCTCGGCTGTTCTCCCACTATACCTATGAGTTTCGCGGGGAATTTTTTGCGTCCCTTTCCTAAATTCTGCCGGAGGCGCAACACCTTGTACCGCTTTCAATTCTGGAAATTCACGAATCATGGCACATACAATTTCATCAAAACTTTCTGTCCTCCATTTATCCAATTTTATTTCCTGTATCCATTCCCAACTGCTCCTGATATCATTATCAGGCTGATGAACTTTATAGAATCGTTGCGCCCTGCCTTCGTTGTTCACAACGGTACCATCGGCTTCCGCAAATGTTCCCGATGGTAGAACATAATTAGCCTGATGACTTGTGGGATTTTCTAGATAATGGAGGCTAATGATATTTTTTTGATGCTTAAAAAAGGCATCTATACTGGTTTTATCTTTTCGCTGATACAAGTCATTTTCCAGAATTATAACCGCATCAGCCGAACCCGTTTCATCAAATGCATCCTCTAAAAATTGATCGGTTAGCATCGACAAACCAATGGAATTAACTTCGGGGACTATGTATACCAGTCCGGGATCTTTACCTTGTCGTTTTAATGCAAAAGCTAATGCTGCAGCAGATTGTATAATGGCTTCACTATACAGACTTGTACCTGCAAGAATCAAGGGATTTTTTGCGGCAAGCATCTCCTCCGCAATTAAAGAACTAAGTGGTTGATCTCCCTC
>JAENWK010000203.1 GCA_016650045.1 Eubacteriaceae bacterium
CGGCCGATATGTTTGATACGGGCAAAGGTCTTTGGGAATATAAAGGACAAAAGATGAAAGATAGTGATTACGACCATGGTGGTCACGGTTTGATCAGTATGAAGCGCATTTTCGAACTGTCGTCCAATATTGGTGTGGCCAAAATAATTACCAAATTTTACGAAGGGAAAGAAAAAGATTTTATCGACCGGATATACAGCTTCGGGCTTAACAAACCGCTTGGGCTTGGTTTTCTGGGTGAAGCCGAACCATACATTAAATATCCGACTGACGCAAGTTGGTGGGGCCCTTCGCTGGCCTGGATTGCGCATGGTTACGAAATAAAAATTGCGCCCATTCAAACACTAACATTTTACAATGCAGTGGCCAATAATGGAGTAATGGTGAAACCCAGGTTTATTGAAGAAATCAGGGAAAACGGGATTCCGGTCCGGCAGTTTAAAACAGAGGTGATCAATCCATCGCTTTGCTCAACGTCGACACTTGGGAAAGCTCAGGATATGTTGAAGGGCGTTTGTACAAATGGAACCGGGAAAAGTCTGACGAATCCATACTACACCATTGCCGGGAAAACAGGTACTGCCGTTATTGCCGATGAAAATAAAGGATATACCAGGGGTGGTACCAAAAAATATCAGGCATCGTTCGTAGGTTATTTTCCGGCAGATGATCCGAAATTTAGTTGTATCGTGGTTATAGTTGGTCCTAAAGGGAAATTCTACGGAGGTTCTGTAGCTGGTCCGGTTTTCAGGGGAATTGCCGATAAAGTATACGCTTCGTACCTCAAACCTGCAGTCGATTCAATTCCTCCATACAATGAAGTTCCACAGGTAAAACCAGGATTGAAGGAAGATGTGATGCTTTTCGCCCAGGAATTGGGATTTAAAACCCAGTCTCAGAATTTAACGGCAGACCAGGTGGAGGTTGAAAGTGATACGATGACTGTATTTATAAAAGGAGTGAAAGACATTCCGGGAACCGTTCCGGATGTCATTGGGATGGGCGCCAACGATGGCATTTACCTTTTGGAAAAGTTGGGATTATTAACTGAGATTAACGGTTTCGGACGCATTTTTCGTCAGACGCCAATTCCGGGAACTCCCTATTCTGAAGGAGATGTTGTTAGTTTGGATCTTGGATTTGATGAACTGGAAATAACAGAAAGAGATAGTCTCGTGACGGGAGATTCTATTCAATCTTCTGTTCATGCCGTTTTTCCGGCTGATAATTTAGCTGTTCATTCCAATCTTGCTGATGAAAAACCAAAGGATAATGAGAATTCTGAATCGTCCGGGGTTAGTAAGAGTCCGGCCGAAAAACCAAAACCAAGTCAGGAAGCTATAGACAAGTGGAAGGCAAAGGTCGCTGCCGAAAAAGCAAAACCAGATCAGGCAGCAATTGATCGGTGGAAGGCAAAGGTTGCTGCGGAAAAAGCAAAACAGGCGGCCATTGATAAGTGGAGGGCAAAGGTTGCCGCAGAAAAGGCAAAGCCAGATCAGGCTGCCATTGATCGATGGAAGGCAAAGGTCGCTGCACAAAAGAAAAAAGAAGAGCAAAAACCAGATCAGGCTGCTATTGATCGATGGAAGGCAAAGGTTGCTGCGCAAA
Organism: Eubacteriaceae bacterium; assembly: GCA_016650045.1. Taxonomy (GTDB): domain Bacteria; phylum Bacillota; class Clostridia; order Eubacteriales; family Eubacteriaceae; genus Acetobacterium. Next base: position 1,609 of record JAENWK010000203.1, read on the forward strand.
AAGCACTGGAGAAAAAGTAGAAAGCAAGAAAAAAATAATACGATAAAATAAAAAGAAGAGCAATGAAACCTTTGAAAGACATATTAACCGGCATCGAATTGCTTGAGTCACGGGGAGAATTATCTGTTCCCATCCGAAGTATTCAGTTTGATTCACGGAAAGTGGAAGCAGGTGATTTGTTCGTTGCCGTTAAA
>JAENWK010000019.1 GCA_016650045.1 Eubacteriaceae bacterium
ACCGACCCTTCGGTTAGTCTCCGGGGCCCTGAGAAATACGGGTCAGGCGATTACTAAGGTATTTACCGATAATCCGGATTTATCGAATCAAAGTGTCCTGGCCGTACCGCAATTATCACAGATGCTCAGGGATCCGGCCATCGCTCATTCCATCTGCAGTCCTACCAGCATGGCCATGGTACTGAATTATTATGGCAACCAAATAACCCCCGAAGATGTCGCCGGGGGGGGATACGATCATATCTATGCAGACTATGGCAATTGGCCATTCAATACGGCCTATGTTTCAACTCTTGGCTATCGCGCCTATGTGGATTATTCAACCATCGACGGTTTAAAGAGAGAAATTGCGGCCGGTCATCCTGCGGTAGCTGCGGTGGCCTACAAAAACAGTGCCAATGTCAGCGGGGATTTACCCGTTCTAGATGGTGCTCCAATTGCATCAACTAACGGTCATCTGATTGTCGTCTGTGGTTTCACCAACGAAAATGGCATTGACTATATCATCATCAATGACCCGGCTGCTCCGAATAATGAAGGCGTTCGTGTCAAGTATCGGCTTGATCAATTTCAAAATGCCTGGGCGGAGTCCGGAAATATCACGTATATTATCCACCAAAATGAAAATTAAGCCATCGGTGAAGTCATTTTAGATATTGCTAATGCGATTAATCCCACACCCTTGTATTTTTATGAAATCAAATAAAAGAATACTATCAGTATAGACGCAAAAACAAAGATGCCAAACTCGTTTGTAAAGCCTTTTCCACAATTAAGTCCAATCTGGCTGACATTGCCATTTTTCATACTGATCGTGGCAATGAATTCAAAAATATGCTGATTGATGACCTGCTGAGCACCTTTAATATTCAACGATCATTAAGTAAAAAAGGTTGCCCTTATGATAATGCCGTAGCCGAAGCCACATTTAAAATCATCAAAACAGAATTCGTTTTTAACGAAACTTTCAGCGACCTGGCAACATTGGAATATCAATTGTTTGACTATGTCAATTGGTTTAATCATGATCATGTACAAGAGAAAAATTACAAGTATCTGTTAATATCTCTTTACCATGGGGTTATTGACTGTTGATAAAACGCCATTAGAGTGGAAATCTCTAATGGCGTTTTATTTATGGACAAATAAAGGAAAAGTTGTTGAAAGTTTGGCTTCCAGCCTGTATCATTTCCAGAAAGCTATATAAAAATTTAAATAATTCTTGCATTACCTAGAAGTTCTATGTATAATGCCTTTATACCTAAGACATCTAGGTAGTGGAGGTATTTATGAACGTCTCGAAGGATTTAACAGCAGCCTCGGCGATTCCCTTTGTTCTCGCCATTTTAAAACAAGAGGACAGTTATGGCTATGCCATTATAAAAAAGGTAAAAGAATTAACCGGAGATGAACTTGTTTGGTCAGAAGGAATGCTGTACCCGGTACTCCATCGTCTTGAGGAAAAGAACTTTATCGAATCCTACTGGCAAGGTTCTGAAACTGGGCGCAAAAGAAAATATTACCGGATCAAAGAAGAAGGGGTGGCTGAGTTGGAATTACAGAAAAAGCAATGGGAAATTGTTCATTCAGCACTTTCAAAAACCTGGTTGAAACTCACAAAGCATAAGGAGGAATTTATCTATGTTTGATTTGGAATACAATGTCCGTTCCTGGAGCGATCATTTGCGCAGGCGCGGCAACTTTAAAGAATCGGATATTATCGAACTGGAAAATCATTTACAGGATGAAATTGAAGAATTGCAAAAGGCTGGGCTTTCACCCGAGGAAGCGTTTTTAATCAGTGTGAAACGGCTGGGAAATGTCAATGCGATTTCCCAGGAGTTTTCCAAGGTCAACACCGAAAACCTCTGGAAGCATTTAATGGTGGAATCCGATCAAACCCTTTCATTTGGCCAGAACAGGAAATACATTGCACTGGTGATTATGTTTTCATTCCTCGCCGGCACGGCTCTGAAAATTCCCCAGCTTTTTGGGTTGAGCATTAATGATTCGGTTTATGGATTGATTTACCTAAAAAACCTCAGTTTTTTTATTCTGCCTTTTGTAGCGGCTTTTTTTCTTATTAAACACCAGGCCACCTGGAAAATGTCGGCTTCAATCATGGGAATCTTTGCGTCTGCCGGGATCGTGATTAATCTCTATCCTTCATTTTCTCCTAATGATACAGAGATACTTACCGCTTTACACCTGCCTTTATTTTTGTGGCTGGTCACCGGCGTGGCTTACATGGGGTTGGAATGGAAAAGTTCCCGAGGCCGCATGAATTTTATCCGTTTTACCGGTGAATCGGTGATTTACGGAACCCTGATTTTCTGTGGTCTCATTGTATTGGCCATGTTTACCCAGGCAATCTTTTTTGCCATTCAACTTGACGCCAGCTGGTTTATTCAAAACTACCTCATTGTTTACGGTGCAGCTGCCACGGCAATGATTACGGTTTATTTGGTGGAAACCAAAAAAAGCGTGGTTGAGAATTTTGCTCCGATTTTAGCGAAAATATTCAGTCCTCTATTTTTAATCACCATGATCACTTTTTTAATCGTCATGATTGTTTCGGGAACCAGTCCCTTTGTGGAACGGGAATACCTCATCGGCTTTGATTTCATGCTGATCCTGGTTCTGGGGTTGGTGCTATATGTGATATCAGCCCGCAATCCCTATGATAAAAATAATCTCTTTGATTATATGAATCTGGCTCTGATTGTAACTGCTCTGATCATAGATGGGGTGGCCTTATCCGCCATAGTTTTCAGATTATCCGCCTATGGCATTACCCCTAATAAAGTTGCGGCCCTCGGTGAAAATTTGCTTTTACTGGTGAATCTCGCAGGACTTGCCTGGTTGTATTTCTTGTTTTTCTTTAAGAAGATTGATTTTATTAAAATTGAAAAATGGCAGACATCCTATCTTGCCCTTTATGCCATTTGGCTGGGAATTGTAGCCTTTATCTTTCCAATTTTTGAACAATTGCACCTAAACCCGTGACAGCAGTATTTTCAAGCTGATCATAGGCATAAATATGGATTGTGTAGTTACTTCTTTCGTTATTATGTTCGCTGTATAATATCCGTAATCTGGAGATTAGCAATGGTGGGAGCAGTGGTATCAACATTAGAAGCAGGGGCTCCATTGACATAAATATAACCCTGGAAACCGCCAACCGATGTTGAATTTTCGGAACCGATAATGAGCACAAAAATACCACTCCAGGGAAGGAGCAGTGGTATTTTTGTTTAATAAGTAAATCCATCTTAGGTGGCGATTTGGGAGTATTGACATATTTGGACATATTCCTTAATATGATTCTCTATTTCCAACCAATTTGCAACCCGGGTAATCCCTGAATAGCAATGGCCCTGGTTGTAATTACAATCGATGAGCAGAACTTTAAATCCAACGGATGCAAGCTCCACTGCATTTTCATAGCGATCCTCAATGAAAATATCACAACATAATTCCTGGGCCTTTGAAACTTTATTATGAATTCCCAATAAGGATAAAGTATCCCTTGGTATTTCATGACGAGACAGCCACTTTTCAGTGACATTTTTCATTTTCTCTTCTCGCGCACTCACAATGTGTATCCTGTGATTTTCGTGCAATTTATCAATAACATCTTTGACACCAATTCTTATTCTTACCTCGTCATGCATTAACTCTCCATACAAGCTATAAAATTCATTGTATGATTCGATTTGAACTCCCAGTATGTCATAAATTTCATATACCCTAACCTGTTCAGGTGTAATTTGAGTATTAAAATAGTCATTTGCCATGGGAATCCAGTCATAAGCTTCTGTCATCGTTCCATCGATATCAATGCAAATATTTAATTGATTCATCACTTATTCCTCCTGATTCTTTTCTATGCTAGTATTATAACTAACGGATTCATTTTAGTCATTAATTTTATATTAAGTTTAAGTAAATTTTATGGAATAGAAACTCTGCGCTAAAATATTGAATGAGTTATGAGCTTTTACATCCCCTTAAAAAGAAAACTGATTCAAAAAAAAATTGCAGTATAACATTAGATTGACAAATTTACCCTTACACGGTAAAATAATACAGATATGAGGGAGTAATTTGCGCGATTTAGCGTGATAAGTCAACATACATGGTGTAAATAGACACCTGGCTTATCTTAATGAGTGAGACTCATGTACAGTAGTATTCTGTACTTGAGCTATTTTTTGCCAAGTGCGGTTGCACTTGGCAATTTTTTTGTTGTTTTTTGTGATTTTTTTGAGGAAGGAATTGAATGAAAAAGTATCTACAGACATCTGAAGAAGTGCTGCAGGAGTTAAACTCCGGGAGCGAGGGTCTTTCCCCTGGGGAAGCCAGGAAAAGACTGGAAGTAAATGGCAAAAACAAGCTGACAGAAGCTAAAAAGGATTCCCTTTTGGTGCGATTATTCAATCAGCTAAAAGATCCCATGATTATTATTTTAATTGCAGCAGCTGTCATTTCAGGAATAACCGCTGCATATTCCGGCGAATCCTTTGCGGATGTGATTATCATTATGGCAGTGGTTATTATTAATTCGGTGCTGGGGGTGTTTCAGGAAAGCAAGGCTGAAAAAGCCATTGAAGCGCTACAAGCCATATCCGCAGCTACATCCAAGGTGATCCGGGATGGCAAAATCCTGGAAATAAAAAGCGAAAACCTGGTAGTCGGGGATGTTATTATGTTGGAAGCAGGAGATTCCATTCCGGCGGATGCACGGCTTCTTGAAAGTGCCAGCTTGAAAATTGAAGAAGCGACTCTGACCGGAGAAAGTGTTCCGGTTGACAAAATGATTAACGCCCTGAATTTAGGGGAACAAAAGGATATTCCTCTGGGCGATCGCACCAACATGGTATACATGAGCAGTGCGGTTGTCTATGGTCGTGGATCGGCAACGGTGGTTGCCACCGGAATGGACACGGAAGTGGGGAAGATTGCTGTGGCTATTACCCAGACAAAAGACAAGCAGACCCCTCTTCAGATCAAGCTCAATCAATTAAGTAAGGTACTGAGCTGGTTGGTACTGGGAATCTGTGTCTTTATTTTTGCCCTTAGCCTAGTTCGTCTTTACCTCGGGGAAGGCATCACCGGCACTGGAATTTTAAATACCTTTATGATTGCCGTTTCTCTGGCAGTAGCAGCCATACCCGAAGGCCTGGCTGCGGTTGTAACCATTGTGTTATCCATTGGCGTTACTAATATGTCCAAGAAAAAAGCCGTTATCCGGAAACTCACCGCAGTTGAAACATTGGGATGCACTCAGGTCATCTGCTCTGATAAAACCGGAACCTTAACACAGAATAAAATGACAGTTGTGGATTATTTCGGCTGGGATGAACCTTTTTTAGCCCGTGCATTGGCATTGTGCAATGATGCCTATTTAAATGATGTCAGCAAATCCGAAGGTGAACCCACCGAGGCCGCCCTTGTTAATTATGGCTTTTCTCTTGGTTTGGCTAAGCATGATATGGAATCAAAGACTCCGCGAGTGGGAGAGGCCCCGTTTGATTCTGGCCGTAAGCTCATGAGTACAGTTCACCAAATGGAAGACGGTTCCTTTGAACAGTACACCAAGGGCGCTCCGGATGTGCTGGTGCCTCTTTGTCAGACCTATTGGGATGGCAGCAGTAAGCAATCCATGACGGCTGAAAAACGCCTTGAAATAAGGGTTGCCAATAAATCCCTGGCTAACCAGGCATTAAGGGTGCTTTCCGGAGCATTTCGTTCCTGGGATATGATGCCAAAGGAAGAAACTCCTGAGTTCCTGGAACAGGATCTTTGCTTCATCGGCTTAACCGGAATGATTGATCCCATTCGTCCGGAAGTGAAGGCTGCCATAGCTGAGTGCAAGGCAGCCGGTATTCGCACTGTCATGATCACCGGAGATCACCCAGATACCGCAGCAGCCATAGCCGGCCAGCTTGGCATCCTTATCCCTGGCACTGAAGCCATTACCGGAGCAAAGTTGGATGACATCAGCAATGAACAATTAGGTCAGGATATTGGAAAGTATTCAGTGTATGCCCGGGTACAGCCTGAACATAAGGTTCGGATTGTGAAGGCATGGCAGAATCAGGGAATGATTGTGGCCATGACCGGCGATGGCGTCAATGATGCACCTTCCATAAAAACAGCGGACATTGGCGTTGGCATGGGAATCACAGGAACCGATGTGACCAAAAATGTGGCAGATATGGTGCTTGCCGATGACAACTTCGCAACCATTGTCAATGCGGTGGAAGAAGGACGTCGTGTTTATGGCAATATACGCAAGGCCATTCAGTTTCTCTTATCCTCCAATCTTTCTGAAGTTTTATCCATTTTTATTGCAACCCTATTGGGATTCACCATTTTACTGCCTGTGCATTTATTATGGATTAACCTGATTACGGATTCCTTCCCGGCCATTGCTCTTGGTTTGGAGCCTGAAGAATCGGGCACTATGAATCATCCACCCCGGGAATCTAATGAAAGCATCTTTTCAAGAGGTCTTGGCATTGACGTTCTCTGGCAAGGGGTAATGGTTACAGTGGTGACCATTGCAGCCTATTTTGTAGGACATTTTATGGAATCAGGTCTTTGGGAAATTACTGAAAGTGCCGATGGTATGACCATGGCATTTTTAACCCTGTCCATGGCAGAAATGTTTCATTCTTTAAATATGAGAAGTCAAAGACAATCGATTTTCATGATGAAGAAAGAAAACAAGTTTTTATACCTGGCAATGTTTGCATCTTTAATCTTAACAACCGCAGTTATCTTTATACCACCAATTGCGGCTGCATTCGAGTTTGAGGCAATTTCTTTGACAGAATACTTTGTCGCCATGGCTCTGGCGTTCTCAGTCATTCCCATTGTGGAAGCAGTGAAATGCTTCCAGCGAAAACGGATAGTATAAGCTTTAAATAATTAGGAACCATTTAAAACGGTTGCCACTTTGTATAAAAAAGGTTAAAATAAATGGTGGTTGCAAAAATTTTAACTCAACCGAAGAAAATCAAACCCAAAAGAAACCATTCAATTAAAAAACTATCGGAGGAAATTTATTTGTCAAAAGGAAACGTAGAAAATCTTTTGAAGGTTCCCAATGTGGAAGCTTTTATAAAAGAACATTTAATTATTAACAAGGAATTATTTTTAGGAATTCATCATGAAAGCATTACGGTTTATTACTGGTGTAAAGCCATGTTGGAGCTCACTTATTTTTCTGATAACAAGTGCACTATTAAAATCGCTAAAAAATATATTGATCATACGGCCTTATGCGGACTTAAATTCATTGAAAAATCGGATTTTATGTACTTTGCATTTTCAGATGAGTTTATCAAAGCATTTTTAGACGCCTATGAGATATTGAAGGATAATATTGAGAAACTCACCGATGAAAGCCACGCCAGTGACGAACAAACAGGCAGTCTGGCAAAGAAATACCAGGGGATTATCGCCTGCAATAACAATACCAATGAAGCTTCTGACTGGTATTGTGCTGATTTGGACTACTGCCCGGAAGACGCACCCTTTGGCCGATTGGACATGATTGGCATTTCAAAAAACCCTCAAAATAATAAGCATCGCCTGGTTTTAATTAAGTTAATGTATTCCTGGCAGGCATATAAATCAGGTTATCGGAAAAATTTATATAACAACAAAAAAAACAAAGGATATTACATTCAGGGCAAAAATTTAAAAACTCGGAAAAATGCTGCAGGGAATAATCATCCCAGACGATTTGCCTGTAAATTTGATGAAAAAAAGAAAACGATCATCTCCTATGAATTCGGTTCCGGGATTACCGGTGATTTTTACGACTATTCCCGTTTTCTTTTTAATGACGAAGGAAAATATGGTCATCAATTAAAAGAAGAATGTTATGACATTTTAAAAGCAAAGAAACAATTAGGGTGTTTTGAAACAAATGACCGCCTTGGTGATGATTTGCTGGGGCTTTTAGACGGAACCAAAGAAGCCTTTGTTGACCAGTTGAATGACAGTGCGGAATGTGTTTTTCTAACGGTGGGCTGCGATTCCCTGGAAAAATGCAAGGAATCTCTGAGCTCTTATCTTTGTCCCGGATCAACCAATACCGCGGATATTTTAAGTATTACCAAAGATACCTGGAACTGTTATTACAATAACGGCAAAGGCGTTTTAAAACACGTTATCCAGGACCTGAGCCTGGTAGATGCCTTTCCTGCGGAATTCGACGAAAAGGTCAGATACGTATTTACTAAAAATGAAGCTCTTGACAATTTAAATATCATTGATCATCCGGATTCTGCCAGTGACGATGAATTGATATTAAACATCTTTTCTTAAAATCACAAATACTCACGGCAGGATGATTGCAATAATCATACTGCCGTTTTTTTTTGCTTCAAGTTGGGTATAAAAATCATATAATCTACAACCTGATTGAAAGTGAGATATGTTTTGTCGCGAAATGTAAGTTTCGTGACAAAAGTCTAAAAAGATGATATAATGAGTGTCAAATTAAATGGTTTCACTTATACTATTTATAGGATATTTATTTGAAAAATTACATGCCAATTTCAGATCAAGGAGATTTTATTATGACTGCTGCCAATTTAGTACCCAATCCGTTAACTGAAAGTAAAATAATTGACGAGTTCTTAAATTATATTGTAACCATTCGTGGATTTTCAGAAAAATCCGCTCAGGCATATCGTTATGATTTGATTTTATTTTTTCGATTTTTAAAACGCTATCTTGGAATGATTCCTCAATCAGAACCCTTTGATAAAATTCCGATTAGCGATATTTCGGTTGATCAATTAAAAACCATTGATTTAGGTATTCTCTATGCTTTTCTTTCTTTTTCGAGCAAAGAACGGCATAATTCGGATTTTGCTCGAAGCCGTAAAGTTTCAACGCTTCGGTCATTTTTTAATTACCTGTGCAATAAACAAAAATATTTTAGACCAAACCCTGTGACTGATCTTGAAATGCCCAAACTCCAGTCCCGAAATGCCCGTTATTTAGAATGGGATGAAGCTGTTGATCTACTTAAAGGGATTAAAGGCCGACATAAAAAACGGGATTTTGCCATTATTACACTGTTTTTAAACTGTGGCATGCGTCTTTCCGAATTAACTCAAATTAAAATAACCGATATCAAAAACGATTCCCTTCGTCTTATTGGCAAAGGTGATAAAGAGCGAACCGTTTACTTAAACCATGCCTGTTTAAAAGCCATTCAGCACTATCTTCTCGTTCGTCCTGAGATTGGCTCCCCCTATTTATTTTTAAGCCAGCAAAATGCCGTTATCAGTAATCGGGCGGTTCAGCATTTGGTTAAAAAGCACCTAGCCATTTGCGGCCTGAATACCGATGAAATTAGTGTGCATAAGCTCAGGCATACCGCGGCAACTCTGATGTTTAAATATGGCAAGGCTGATATCCGTTCGGTTCAAGAGATCTTAGGTCATCAGAATGTATCAACCACTCAAATATATACCCATGTTGATGAAGAACTCATTCGTGATACATTAAATCAAAACCCCCTATCTCAATTTGAACCCGAAGAATAAGTAGAATAAGCAGAAAAAAATTTTAATGATAAACCATGATATGCAGTGGCTTTTATACCTCGAACTGGGGTGGCTTTAACATCAAATTACCGGGTATACAACTTCTCATTATCAGAATTTCTTTTACCCCTTTCGTTGAAAATTACTAGTGTTCGTTGTAGTGTTAAAGGTTACTGTATAATGGCCTGACCTTCACACCATTGGGTAATGGTCTTTTCGTTGGAATATTGATACAGATTTACAGTGTCAATAGCAGAATCGGTTTTTGCCTGAGTAATCACCACAAAGGTCATGGTTGGATAGCCCGGGTTTCGATCAATCCATGTGCCGGAGTTTGCATAGATGGTTTTTTCACCCTCATGATTTGTTCTTGGAAGAACACGGCCCACATGGGTATGTCCAAAGACCACGATTCGTTTAGAGCTTTCAAGATCAAAGAACTGGTTTTGAGCCTGGTCATCGGTAAAATCAAAGGTTGCGGCTTTTGCCAAGGCGTCAATATAAGGAATTTTCACCTTTATACCATTGATTTCCTGGCGTTCATCCCAGGTATCCTGCATGTTTTTATATAATTTAACATCGATGACACCCTCTGCATTTTCATAGGGAAAGAGATCGTTAATGGCGTAAGCTTCGGTAAAACCATCAATGTTGGTTTTAATGAGCTTGTCTGAAGAGCTTTCATGAACCGGCAACTCGGCCATAACACCATGCCACATCCTTGATAACACATAGTAACCAAATTGACTGACATCGTTTTTATCCGGCGCTGTCACAACTGGGAAAATATTTGTTGTATTTTGGGGTTGCCCTTCCCTCAGGGAGTTTGTTGCGATTCGTGTAAAAAAATAACCGGGTGGCAGGATTGATGTGGTATTTTTGGTGATCTCCCGGTTAGAGATGGGATCCGGCGTACAAAAAATATTCCAACGGTGACCATGTTCAATGGCGATTTCTGAATTTTTTCCGGTCACATAGGTGCCAAGCCCCTGGTTGTCATCCCTTGCCTGATTGATCCCCGGTAAAATCCTGGCAACATCGGCTTCGGTCAGCAAGATATCATGGTTTCCTGGAACATAGGTTACTTTAATGTCCCCTGCATGGATAATTTCATTAATTGCATCCACAATGGCTTGATTGTTTGCAGCAACCCCATCAAAAAATTCGTCTTGAGTATCAGGAAGGACATATTCCATAGGTAAAAACCAACCGTCAAACAAATCTCCTGTGATCACAAGTTCTGTGATATCAGGGGAGGTCTTCACCTCGGCTAAAAAACTGGCCAGTGCCTGCTTGTTGGCGACGGTTTCAGCAAAAGCATCGTCGATGCCCAAATGTAAATCGCTGATGATCACAATCTGTGACCGTTCATTGTTCAAATCCGGAATGCCAGTGAAATTAAAGACATGGTTAGTGGCAAAATAACCCACATAATCAGAAGCCAAGGTTGCTCCGTTTACCGACTTTAAGGTACTTGATATTTGGATTTTGTAGAATTCTCCCCCACTAAAGGGTCTGACCATCTGATTGTTGATCATGAGGGTATTCTTATCATCAGGATCAATTTGCACACTGATGGTTTCCTCAACACCCGTACCATCCCTGTTGAGGGTGTAAAGCGTCACCGCATTGGAAACCGTTTTGGCATCCAATTTCTCATTAAATGTCAGAGTAATTGTCTTGATGCTGTTATTCAGCGATGGTTCTTTCGCCGAATTTGACATAATAACATTTGTTGCAAAGGTCATGACACCAACCACTGGCTCTGATTCATTGTTGTTTTTCATTCTAAAATCTCCTTGTTGATTTTCATTTCTTAGGCAGTAGTATCGGATACACTTTTTGTTTTTTCAGATTTTTTCAACCTTCTCTATTTTTTATTTTTTATATTAAGGGGTTTTGCATGCTTTTATAAAAAGCGTACGCCTTGGAAGTCTTTCCAATGCAATTCCCAATATAATGATCCAGAATATCGTTGAGTTTCATCATGTCTTCAACTTTATAATCTCGGTTTTTGATTTCTTTCATTGGCAGTTTTAAAAAGTCAATAAATGCTTTGTACATGGACTCGGTTATTTTATAAGCATAGCCCCCCGTATTGCAACAGTTTTTACACACAACACCATAGTCTTCAATACTAAAGTAGTTTAAATCCGTTTGGGATTCACATCTTGTACAATTTTCAAGCCTCGGACGATACCCAAGAACGCTGATGAGTTTCATCTGAAAGGCACCAACCAAGGCGACATCACTTTTGGCCTTGCCATTGGCCACATAGTATAAAACATAAAGCAAAAGCTTTAGGATTACAGGGTCTTTTTGATAGAAGTCATAGGCATTATTGATCAGATCTAAAAGATAGGATGCCAATGCCATTTTTGTAAGATCATTTCTTAAGGGATAAAAGGATTCTATCAAGTTTGCCTGGTTAATCATTCCAAAGCTTTTTCCCGGGTAATAAACAAACTCACTATAGGCAAATATCTGCGTACTTGCTAACAAACCGCTTTTTTGCCTGCGAACCCCTCGAGCAATGCATTGAATCTTTCCTTCATCCTGGGTGAAAATGGTCAATATTTTATCTTGCTCTTTAAAGGCCTGTTCTTTAATCACCAGGCCTTTGTTTTTAATCAGTGCCATTTGTCTCGGTTAAATAGCTATTATTCAAAATAGCCTAAATCTTTAAGATCGAAGTTTTTCTCTCGCCAATCCGCACGAACCTTTACCCAGAGTTGAAGGTTAACATGAGTTTTTAGGAAAAATTCAATATCTTTTCGTGCCTGACTTCCGATTTTTGTGAGCATTGTTCCGTTTTTACCGATTAAGATTCCTTTATGGGTTTTACGTTCGCAAAAAACCGTGGCTTCAATATCAATAATGTCTTTATTTTTTCGTGGCTTCATGGAGGTGACTTCTACGGCAATGCCATGGGGAACTTCATCATTTAGAAGGTTAAGCAGTTTTTCACGAATAATTTCCTGGACAATCCAACGTTCGGATTGATCGATGATCATATCCGCTGGAAAAAACATGGGACCTGGTTCCAGGACTTCATTAATGATTGCCAATAATTCCTTAACCCCATCCCCTTTTGCTGCAGAAACCGGGATAATGCTATGAAGAAACTCATATTTTTGATAGGCGGCAATGGTAATCAGCAGTTCTTCCTTAGGAAGTAAGTCGATTTTATTGATGATCAAAACAACTGGTGTTTTACTGACTCTCAGTTTTTCAAGAATGTATTGATCTCCTGGACCAATTTTTCTTTCCGGTTCAACCAGATATAAAACAACATCCACATCTTTAATGGTATTTTCAGCCGCTTTTTGCATATAATCTCCCAGTTTGTTCTTGGGGCGATGCATGCCTGGGGTATCAATAAAAACCATTTGAGAGTGTTTATCCGTATAAATACAACGGATGGCATTTCGTGTGGTTTGGGGCTTTGCTGAAGTAATAACCAGCTTTTCTCCCATAATACTATTTAATAAGGTTGACTTTCCAACATTTGGTCGTCCAACAATACTGATAAAGCCTGATTTAAAAGGTTCTTTCATCGTTCACATGCTTTCTTTGGTTACACGAACCAATGGATTATTTTTGGTAAAAAGATAATGAGTCCTACACAAACGGACATAATTGCGGCGACCATGACGGCGCCTGCGGCGGTGTCTTTGGCAATCTTGCCTAAATGGTGATATTCTTCGGTATAAAGATCCACCAAAGTTTCGATGGCAGTATTCAATATTTCCAACATAAAAACAAATGAAATCACAATTACCAGTGCCAGCCATTCACTGGAAGAAATTTGAAATGCGACTCCGGCCATGACTGCAATAAAGGCAATACCAACGTGAATTCGCATATTCGGTTGGGTTTTAAGGGTATATTTTATTCCTGCAACGGCAAAAGAAAAACTTTTTCTTAGCTTTCTTCTGATCTTCCCCACCTCCTGATCTTTTGTTTTTAGTCTGTAATTGCTTGTTATGGATAACAGGCAGACGTTAATATTAATCAAACGTTGACTGGCGATTGATAATCGCTCCTACGGTTTTGAAATAAACGTTAATTTTATACCGTAGGGGCGGATAGTATCCGCCCGAAACGTCATGGAAAACCAACGTTTATATATCACCCAAACGATTTCTGGCGATTAATAATCGTCCCTTGGCTATAATCCATTCTCGGAGCCTGTTAATCATCGCCCATGAGTTCTTTTTCGATGCTGCGCATTTGAGACTTTTCTTCGTCTTCCATATGGTCATAGCCTAAAAGGTGCAGCACACTATGAACTGAGAGGTAACAGAGTTCACGGTTTAATGAGTGTCCGTATTCTTCAGCTTGTAATCTGGCCTGTTGGGTATTGATAACAACATCCCCAAGGAGTAGTGGCAAACAATGATTTTCTTTTAATACTGACTTAAGATTATCCATTAACTGATCGTACATCGGAAAGGATAATACATCGGTGACCTCATTAATTTTACGGTATTCTTCATTTAAACTCTGTATTTCTTGTGGACTGACAAATGAGAAGCTGATTTCGCACTCTACTCCAATTTCCTCATGGAGTAAGGTTCGCATCATGACCTCTTCAATTTCTTCTAAAAAGGCGTCGTCAATCATTAAATCACTGCGATTATCAAAAACAACAACTATCATTTATTATTTTCCTCTCTGGTATTCGTCAATTTCATATCTTTCGTCTTTTTGCCGCCTTTGCCTGCGCTTCTGTTCTCGCTTCTGCTCTCATCACGGATTTATTGGCATCCGTTAATGGTGTTTTATCCGGGATCAGCTCATCGTAGGGTGGGGTTGTCATCCGGGAGAGCATGCCGAAACCGTGGTTGTAGTCAACAACGGTGACGCTTCCCAGTTTTATGTCAAAGTGCCATTTACAGTCAATGGGCATCTCCAGCAGGTTGGTGATCATGCCGTGGATAGTTCCCCCATGGGCAATTAGGAGCACCGTATCATCGGGTTCAAGCTCTGCTATAAATTCAGCGCAAATAGTGTGATATTCCCGTTGGCTCTGTCCTTGGGGCACCATAAAATCAAGGTAATCAGCCATCCACAATTCCCATGTCTCCAGGCTGATCTCAATGCATTCCTCCCGTGTTTTTCCTTCGAAAATACCGAAGTTGAATTCTCGGAGTCGGGGATCCGGTTTCACTTCTTTTCCAATGCCTGCTCCCACTGCCAGGGCAATTTTAAGTGCTCTTGATGTTGGGCTGGCGAAGATTTTATTAAAGGTTAATTGTTTATCCAAGGCGATTAATTCTTCGACTAATATTTCTTTCATTGCTTCACCACGAAGGGTATATTCTGATTCTGTGTGACCATTCAGGCGGTGTTCCACATTACCCCAAGTCTCAACGTGTCTGACTAATACAAGTTTCATTTTTTACCATTCCTCACTTTTTATTCATCCTTATTATAACCTATTAACCTTTGAGACACCAAAATATTTTTGACTAATCCTTAATATTTTGTATATAATATGATTATTCATTAAAGAAAGGAATTCACCATGGAAAAAACAAAGAAACAATCCTTTTATGCGGATCTCGGGCTTATTGCCATAGCATTTGTTTGGGGAAGCGGTTTTGTCGCTTCTAAAAATGCCTTGGATTCAATGACTCCCATGATGCTGATGGCATTGCGTTTTACCCTTGCCGCTTTAATCTCAGGGTTCATCTTCAGAAAACATTTAAAAAACATTTCAAAAGAAACCCTTAAAGCCGGTTGTGTTATTGGCTTTTTTCTCTTTACTGCCTTTGCTGCGCAAATGATTGGCTTGCAATACATGTTAGCCGGGAAACAAGCCTTTCTTACGGGAACTAACGTTATTATGGTTCCCTTTATCTATTGGGCGGTTAAAAAACACCAGCCGGATCGATATAACTTTATTGCCGCATTTATTATGCTGTTGGGGATTTCCCTGCTTACCATTGATTTTTCAACCAGTTTTATTTTTCAACTCGGTGATTCACTGACGATTCTGTGTGCCTTCCTTTTTGCCTGTCATATTGTGTCCGTTGGTATTTTCACCAAAGATTATGACCCCATTGCACTGACGGTCATTCAGCTGAGTTTTGCCGCAGTTTTATCCCTGGTTTATGTGATTTTCTCCGGAGAATTCACCTTAAATATTCCAGTTGCCGGTCTCGCCAATGGCATCTATCTCGGTGTATTTTGCACCTTTTTAGCTTTTCTCGGACAAACCGTTGCTCAAAAGTATACCAACTCAACCCACGCCGCTATTATCCTAAGTTTAGAGTCAGTTTTCGGAAGCATTCTCTCCATTATTATTCTTGGTGACAATTTTACTTCCATTATGTTTATCGGCTGTTTTGTTATTTTTATGGGCATACTAACCGCCGAAACCAAATGGTCATTTCTTAAAAACAAACAAAAAAAGTCTGCGAAAATATCCAAGCTCTAGCTTTTTCTTTACTTTACAATGTTTCTTATGCTATGATTCCCTGTATCAAAATATAAAAAGCAAAGGAGGTTTATTTTTGAAAAAACAATTTAAAATTGGAGATTTGGAATTTTCAAAGCCCATTGTCCAAGGTGGTATGGGCATTGGTATTTCCCTTTCAAACCTTGCTGGAAATGTATCTAAAAATGGCGGTCTTGGCGTGCTTTCCAGTGTCGAAATGGGCTGTGATTATCCCAACTACAAGGAAAATCCCAAACTCGCCAACCGACAGGCAATGGAAGATCATTTTAAACGCGCCAAAGAAATATCAGGCAACCGTCCCATCGGAATCAATATCATGGTCGCCCTGACTCAATATGAACAACTCGTTAAGGATGCGATCCAAGTGGGTGTGGACATTATTTTTGCAGGGGCAGGATTGCCTTTGACCCTTCCAGAATTAACCCGAAATTCCTTGATTAAAATAGCCCCGATTATTTCTTCAAAACGGGTGGCGAAACTGATTCTAAAGCACTGGTGGCGACATTATAAAATTGTTCCGGATGCCATTGTTTTGGAAGGTCCCCTGGCAGGTGGCCATTTAGGCTTTAAAACCGAAGATTTGACTCCGGAAAGATTATTAGCGCAACCTTTGCCTGGGCTTATTCCCGGTGTTCTGGAAGAAATAAAACCCTATGAAGAGTTAGTCGGACGCAAAATTCCATTGATTGCAGGCGGCGGGATCACCACAGCCCAGGATGTGAAAGAAACACTGGCAGCTGGTGCAGATGCGGTTCAAATAGGCTCTCGTTTTGTTGCAACCCAGGAATGTGATGCTTCACTGGCTTTTAAAGAAGCCCTGGTTAATGCGAAAAAATCAGATATTGAAATCATTGCCAGCCCTGCGGGATTACCGGGTCGGGCCATTCATACACCGTTTTTAGAAGAAGTTTCTGCGGGTTTACGAAAACCCAAAAGTTGTCCGGTTAACTGCATTAAATCCTGTGATCATAAAACAACCCCCTATTGTATTGCCTCTGCCCTCATTGCAGGGAAATGGGGAGATTTTAAAAATGGTTATGTCTTTTCTGGCGCCAATGCCTATAAAATTAATGAAATAACAACGGTTGAGGCATTAATGAATGAACTCATGGGCATTTAATTAAAAAACTCTTAAAGGACCGTGCCTTCTAGTGTCATTTCTTGACAAATATTTTTTTAATACTATAATTAGTTAGACAATCTAATTAAATGGAGGTGTGTCTGTGGATCCTTTTTCTTCCCAACTCAATGAAGTCCTTGTCGATACCTTTAACAATATTTTAAAGGTTGAAGAAGATTTATTAAAACATTCAACAAATATTGATTTATCGATTAACGAAATGCACCTCATTGAGTCTGTGGGAAAAAACAAAAATGATGGGAAGACCATCAGTGATCTTGCCCAATGCTTGAAAATCACCCCCCCTTCAGTAACCATTGCCATTAATAAACTGGTTAAAAAGGGTTATGTGAATAAAGAAAAATGTGATGCTGACGGCCGAATGGTTTTTGTCAGGCTAACTGACAAAGGGCAACGCATTGATAAAATTCATCAATATTTTCATGCGAAAATGGTGAATGAAATTTCAAAAGAGATGACAGACCATGAAAAAGAAGTGTTGATTCACGGCATGGAAAAGCTTAATGGTTTTTTTAAAAAAAAATTATCGGGAATATCAAAATCCAGAAACTGATTTTATTAAACCTGATCCTTGGAGGAACAAATGTCCTTTTCAATTATTGGAACAGGGTCTGCCTTACCAAAAACAATCCAGACCAATTCAGACCTAACAGCATTTCTCGATACATCCCATGATTGGATTTTATCAAGAACAGGCATTGAAGCCCGACATATTTGTATTGAGGAATCTATTTTGGACATTGCCTTTACGGCTTCGATTAATGCTCTTGAAAATGCCGACATCAATCCAAAGCACCTTGACTTAATTATCTGCCCTACCCTGGGTGGTGACACCATTACCCCTTCCCTGGCCTGCCTGGTCCAGGAAAAACTTGGGGCAACCTGTCCGGCTTTTGACATTAATGCGGCATGTTCTGGCTTTGTCTATGGCCTTGATGTTGCTGATGCCTACTTAAGCCGAGGAAAACCCATGACCATATTAATCATCGCAGTGGATGCAATGTCAAAACTGGTTGATTGGACGGACCGTTCAACGGCTGTTTTATTCGCCGATGGTGCCGGTGCAGCAGTAGTGACCAATGGAGATGATCTAAAGTCTATTTATCTTTCCGCTGTTGGCAATCAACATGCCCTGGATATTCCCTGGGCAAAAGGAAATCATCCTGGTCTTTCTGAAAAAGAACTGCCCATTCCCTATTTAATCATGGATGGTCCTGAGGTATATCGTTTTGCCATTACCGCCATTTGTGATGATCTGAGGCGAGTAACAAGGGATGCCGGTATTGCTCTGGAAGATTTGGATCTCATTATCCCCCACCAGGCCAATCAAAGAATCATTGAAGGAGCGGCAAAACGTCTTAAGTTGCCCATGAAAAAATTTGTGCTTCGTGTTAAAAACCAGGGGAATACCTCAGCAGCCAGCATTCCGCTGGTTTTGGATGACCTGAATCGTCATGGACAATTAAAGCCGGGAATGCTAATTGCCTTAACTGCCTTTGGCGGCGGTTTAACAACCGGAGCCTGTGTGCTAACATGGTCCAAGTAATCAAACCATCAAAAATAATTTATAATCTTAGGAGGATTAAACACATGGTATTTGAAAAAGTTGTTGAAATTTTACGTAATTACAAGGATGAACCTGAACTGGAAGTGACCTTGGAATCAAGTTTTGAAGGTCTTGAATTAGATTCACTAGATACGGTTGAATTGATCATGGAAATTGAAGAAGCTTTTGATACGAGCATTGAAATGGATGGAACCCTGAAAACCATCGGCGATGTTGTAGGACTTATCGAAAAAGCAATCGCATAGGTGAATCATAATGATTAAAACACCGCTGTGCGATCTGTTAGACATTGAATTTCCCATTCTTCAAGGAGGAATGGCATGGATATCCGATGCCCAGCTGGCCGCTGCCGTATCCAATGCGGGTGGTTTAGGGATTATCTCTTCAATGAACGCCGATGAAAATTGGTTGCGTCTGGAAATACAAAAATGTAAAAGCATGACCTCTAAACCCTTTGGGGTGAATGTTATGCTTATGAATCCTCATGTTGATAAAATCGCCCAGGTCCTCATTGAAGAAAAAGTACCTGTCATTACCACCGGTGCCGGGACCCCTGGGAAATTCATAAAACTCTGGATTGATGCCGGCATTAAGGTTATTCCTGTGGTTCCCTCTTCAGGTATTGCACGATATTCCGAGCGTGCGGGAGCAACAGCGGTGATTGCTGAAGGTGGTGAATCCGGAGGACATGTAGGCGACTTAGCCACCATGCCTTTGGTTCCCCAAGTCTGTGATGCGGTTTCCATTCCGGTGATTGCCGCCGGTGGCATTGGTGATGGTCGCGGTATTGCAGCTGCATTGATGTTAGGAGCTGTTGGCGTTCAATTAGGCACACGATTCTTAGTGGCCCATGAAACCAATATCCATGAAAATTACAAAGAGAAAATCATCAAAGCGAAAGATATTGATACCACCCTTTCCGGAAGATCCCTGGGTCATCCGGTACGTTGTCTTAAAACAACGTTTGCCAAAGAATTTATCAAAGCTGAAAATGATCCTTTAACACCAAAAGACACACTTGATGAATTTGGCCGTGGTGCTCTTCGCATGGCCGCCCAGGAAGGGGACTCCAAAAAAGGATGTTTTATGGCCGGACAAATTGCCGGACTGATTCACGAAAAAGAAAGCGTTAATGAAATTATTATAAAATTAGTGAAAGAAACTGAAATAGCTTTAACCGGAGGAATCCAATGGATAAAATAGCTTTTCTCTTCCCAGGTCAGGGAGCTCATGCTGTTGGCATGGGAAAATCGATTGTTGAACTTAGTCCTTCCGGACGAGGGGTTTTTGATAAAATAGAAACCCTTCGCCCGGGGACAAAAATTCAATGTTTTGAAGGCCCCGCTGAAATTCTTAACCAAACCGTGAATACCCAACCCTGTATTTTTACAGTGGAAATGGCTGCAACGATGGCTCTAAACGACATGGGACTAATCCCCCAGGCCGTTGCCGGCTTTTCTCTGGGAGAAATCTCAGGCCTTGTGGCCTCGGGTATTTTATCCATTGAAGATGGACTTACCCTGGTTATTGCCAGAAGTCAAGCCATGAAAATGGCGACACAAAAAACTGATGCCACCATGGTGGCGGTGTTAAAGCTTAATAATGATGTCGTGGAAGCATTGTGTCAGGAATTCAGTCTCTGCTTTCCCGTGAATTACAATTGCCCGGATCAATTGGTCGTGGCTCTTAATAACAAAGATCTCCCTGAGTTTTTAGCTCGGGTGAAGGCCTTGGGAGGCCGTGGTTTGCCTTTGGGTTTATCCGGCGGATTCCACTCTCCTTATATGACTGAAGCAACCAATCAATTAGAACCAAACCTTGCAAACTTATCTTTTTCAAAGGGGTCCATTCCCCTTTACGGAAATGCAACAGCACTTCCCTATCCAGAGTCACCAAATGAAATTAAATCGGCTATTCTTTACCAAATCAATCATCCTGTATTTTGGGAAAAAACCATACATCAGATGATAGCGGATGGCATTACCACTTTTATTGAGGTAGGCCCGGGAAAAACACTCAGTGGATTTTTTAAAAAAATAAACAGTAAAATCAAAATTTTCCATAGTGATGATCCCATTAAAGATTTCTATGAGAAACAAAAGGCTGGAAAGGAATGGTCTTTAGAATGTTAACAGGAAAAACAGCATTAATTACCGGAGGAGCCAAAGGTATCGGACGTGCCATTGCTCTTAAAATGGCAGATGAAAATGCCAACGTCGCCATTGTATACCGGGGCAGCGAACAAAGTGCTTTGGATACGCAAAAAGAAATCCTGGCCAAAGGTGTCCATTGTGCAATTTATAAGTGTGATGTTGCTGATTTTACTGCGACTAAAGCTCTGGTGACTCAAGTAGTCAAAGATTTTGGGAGCTTTCAAATTCTTGTGAATAATGCTGGAATCAAAGCTGATAAACTTTTAATTGCAATGAAGGAAGAAGATTTTGATACGGTTATTGCAACCAATTTAAAAGGCGCCTTTAATATGACAAAGCATGCCGGAACCCTCTTTTTAAAACAGCGGCAAGGGCGGATCATCAACATTTCCTCGGTGTCCGGACTTATGGGCAATATTGGACAATGTAATTATGCAGCGGCGAAGGCTGGTCTCATTGGTTTTACAAAATCCACCGCCAAGGAAATGGCACTCCGTCAAGTGACCTGTAATGCCATTGCACCCGGTTTTATTGATACGGATATGACCAAAAAACTGCAACCTGAAATCAAAGAAGAAATAATAAAGTTAATTCCTTTAAAGCGTTTAGGACAAGCAGAAGATATTGCAAATCTCTGTGTTTATTTAAGCAGTGAACTGGCCGGATATATTACTGGAGAAGTCATTAAAGTTGATGGCGGTCTTTATATTTAGGAGAAACTAATGAATCGAAGAGTAGTTATAACAGGATGTGGTGTTGTTTCCCCTGTGGGAAGTAAAGTTGACACCTTTTGGGAAAATTTAACCAATGGAAAATGTGGAATTGATTTTATAAAAAACTTTGATACCACTGATCTCAAAGTAAAAGTTGCAGGAGAGGTTCTTGATTTTGACCCTCTGGAATATATTAAGAAAAATGAAATTAGAAAAACTGATTTATTTACCCAGTATGCTTTAGGAGCAGCCATTCAGGCCATGGAAGACAGTGGTGTTCAAGAGCATGTTGACCCCACTCGACTTGGGGTTTATATGGGTTCCGGAATTGGCGGCATTCATACCTTCGAGGCTGAATGTGAAAAAATGGCCACCAAGGGTCCTGGCCGGATCTCGCCGTTTTTTATTCCCATGATGATTTCTAACATTGCGGCTGGAACCATTGCCATTAAATACAATGCCCAGGGACCTTGTTTACCCATAGTGACTGCCTGCGCCACCGGTACTAACTCCATTGGGGAAGCCTTTAGATCCATTAAGCATGGCTATGCCGATGCCATTATTGCCGGCGGAACCGAAGCCAGTATTACACCGCTGGCCATTGCCGGATTTACCAATTGCATGGCTCTTACCACTACGGAAGATCCCAGTCAGGCCTGTATTCCCTTTGATAAACGCCGTAATGGTTTTGTCATGGGTGAAGGCGCCGGTGCCATTATTTTAGAAGATTTGGAAACCGCTTTAAATCGGGGCGCTAAAATCTACGCTGAAGTGGTTGGTTATGGCAATACCTGTGATGCTTATCATATTACAGCACCTCATCCTGAAGCCATTGGCGGTGCCCGTGCTATTACTCAGGCTTTAGCTGAAGCCAAAGATTTGGGTGTTATTTTAGAGGATTCACAAATTTATATTAACGCTCATGGCACCAGTACCCCACTAAACGACAAGTCTGAAACCCTGGCAATTAAAAAAGCTATGGGAGAAAATATTTCAAGAACTCTGATAAGCTCAACGAAATCCATGACCGGACATATGCTGGGAGCCGCTGGAGCTGTGGAAGCCATTGCCTCCATTTTGGCCCTAAGAGATGGTGTGGTTCCTCCGACCATCGGATACAGCGAACCGGATCCGGACTGCGATCTTGATTATGTTCCCAATGTAAAAAGAGATATTCAAAGTGATTTGGCTCTCTCCGTTTCATTGGGTTTTGGCGGTCATAATGGCTGTCTTGCATTTAGAAAATATACGAAGGTGTAGCTATGGAATTAACCATAAAAACCCTCAGTGATTTAGCAAAAATCATGTCGGAAGAAAAATTAACCAGCCTTGAGATCGATCAGGGAAACCTGAAAATCAACCTTAAACGGGAAGTTTTTTACAGTGAGACTCATTTACCTGAAAGAACGCCTGCTCATGAAACCCCGGTTCATCATTTGATTCATCCTGTAATTGCCGAAGATAAAACGACCCAGGAATCAATCCCGGATCTTAGCCTAACAGAAATCAAATCTCCCATGGTCGGTGTTTTTTATCAAAGCAACAATCCCGATGGTGAGCCCTATGTTTCTATCGGTCAAAGCTTTTCTGAAGGCGATACCCTGTGTATTATCGAAGCCATGAAACTCATGAATGAAATTGTTGCTGAAAGTTCAGGAACAGTAATGGAAGTTTGTGTGGAAAATGGCCAGGTTGTGGAATATGGTCAGGTACTTTATCGAATAAAAGAAGGTAAATAATAATGAAACGTGATGAACTAAAGAAACGACTGCCCCATCGGGAGCCCATGCTCCTCATTGATGAGGCCGAAAAAACAGATGATACCACGGCACTGGGACGATATACCGTTAAAGGTGATGAATTTTTTCTCCAGGGACATTTTCCTGGAAACCCCGTGGTTCCAGGGGTGATTCTTTGTGAAATCATGGCCCAAACCTGTTGTGTTTTATTAATTGAAGCCGATGGCAACCATAAAACTCCGTATTTTACCGGTTTGAATAAGGTGAAATTTAGAGAAAAGGTGTTTCCGGGAGACACCATTGAAATTACCTGCAGCATTACCAAATCGAAACCCCCTTTTTATTTTGCAAAGGGTTCAGGCTCAGTGAATGGTAAAGTTGCGGTTGTAGGGGAATTTTCATTTGCCCTCATGGACTAAGGAGGAATCATTTTGTTTTCAAAAATACTAATTGCCAATCGTGGTGAAGTTGCCCTACGGATTATCCGGGCATGTAAAGAAATGGGTATCGCCACTGTGGCGGTTTTCTCTGAAGCTGACGCTGACAGTCTTCATGTGAGTTTAGCCGATGAGAGTATTTGTATTGGTCCAGCCCAGGTTACCGATAGCTATTTAAATATATCCGCTATTCTATCCGCTGCCGTTCTCACCGGCGCCGAAGCCATTCATCCGGGGTATGGTCTTCTTTCCGAGAATCCTAAATTCGCAAAACTATGCACCCAATGTGAAATTGCATTTATTGGACCTTCCGGGGAGATTATTGAAAAAATGGGAGATAAAGACCAGGCACGATCCACCATGGAAGCCGCTGGAGTTCCTATTGTTCCCGGAACGGGTATTATCGATGATCCAATGGAAGCTCAAAAAAGAGCGGATGCCATTGGGTATCCTCTATTAGTTAAAGCCCGATCCGGCGGCGGTGGCAAAGGCATACGCCTGGTGGAAAAATCGGAAGCCTTCATCAATGAATTTCAGTTGGCTCGTCAAGAAGCCAAAAATGCCTTTAATGATGGTGCGGTTTATCTTGAAAAATTTTTAACCCGGGTCAAACACATTGAAATACAACTTCTCTGTGATCACCATGGCAACGTAGTAGCCCTTGGGGAAAGGGAATGCTCTATTCAACGAAAAAACCAAAAGCTCTTAGAAGAAAGCCCTTCCCCTTCACTTTCTGATGAAATACGGCAATCAATGATGGCTGTTTCCATTAAGGCAGCGAAATTCATCGGTTATGAAAATGCCGGAACCATTGAATTTTTACTGGATACCCTGGGAAATTATTATTTTATGGAAATGAATACCCGTTTGCAGGTTGAACATCCGATTACTGAAATGGTTACCGGAATTGATATTGTCAAGTGGCAAATCCGAATTGCATCAGGGCTCCCATTAACCTTTGGTCAAGAGGATATTCAAATCAGAGGCCACGTCATTGAATGTCGTATTAACGCCGAAAATCCTCTTCTTGATTTCAGACCGAACTGTGGAACCATTGACTTTCTTCATGTTCCCGGAGGCCCCTGGGTGCGATTTGATACGTTGTTATATCAGGGATATACCATTCCACCATACTATGATTCCCTGGTTGGTAAACTCATTGTTCATTCTAAAACACGTGAACTAACCATTCGAAAAATGAAAGCCGCCCTGTGTGAATTAGTGATTGAAGGCATTGAACATACCAGCCAGGTCCAACTGGATATTTTAAGCAATGAAATTTTTGTTCAAGGAGACTATTACACGGATTTTATGGAAGTCGCTTTCGACAAAAACATATCCCAATAGAAAGGCAGTTTTAAATGATGAATAAAGTTCTTTTTAAAAAACCGAAAAATGAATTAGAAACCAGCAGTCGCTTTAACAGAAAAACCAATCCTGCCATTCCCCAGGAATTATGTCGGAGTTGTCCTTCCTGTAAAAATATGAGCTTTAGATCTGATTTGGAAAAAAATTATCATATTTGTTCAAAATGCGGCTATCATTTCCGTATTAACGCCAGACAACGACTGAATATGATTTATGATATCGGAAGCTTCATTGAACACAACCAAAATCTCACGTCGGTTAACCGCCTGGATTTTCCGGGATATACCGAAAAATTAGAGCAGGCAACCCTCTTCAGTCATGAAAAGGAAGGTGTCATCACTGGAGTATGCAAAATAAGTGGATTTGATGTGTGTATTTTTGTGATGGAATCTTCCTTTATGATGGGCAGTATGGGTCAGGTAGTTGGCGAAAAAATTACCCAACTTTTTGAATATGCTACAAAGCACCATCTTCCGGTTCTCGGTTTTACGGTATCTGGAGGCGCTCGAATGCAGGAAGGTATGCTCGCTCTCATGCAAATGGCCAAAACCAGTGGCGGAGTCAAGCGTCATAGTGATGCAGGAAATCTATACATTGCCGTGTTGACCGACCCGACCACTGGAGGTGTTACTGCCAGTTTTGCCATGGAAGCGGATATTATTTTATCCGAACCAGAAGCATTGATTGCTTTTGCAGGCCCAAGGGTCATTGAACAGACCCTTCGTCAAAGACTTCCCAAGGGTTTCCAAAAGTCAGAGTTTTTATTTGAAAAAGGATTTATTGATAGGATAGTCCCCCGAAATTTACATAAAGAAACCCTTTCAAACTTATTAACCCTCCACTTAGCACCAAAAGGCGGTGAAACACATGGAAGCTTATAAACGGGTTGCCCTGGCACGAAAAAAAACACGTCCCACCGGACTTGATTATATTGAGAATTTATTCACGAATTTCATTGAACTTCATGGAGATCGTTGCTTTGGAGATGACCCTGCAATGATTACCGGATTGGGTTTTCTTTTGGATATGCCGGTAACGATTATTGCCCAGGAACGTGGCAAAAATACAAAATCCCGGGTAAAACGCAATTTTGGTTCTTCACATCCGGAAGGCTACCGAAAAGCCCTTCGGCAAATGAAGTTGGCTGAAAAATTTAATCGTCCCATTGTTTGTATCATCGATACCTCAGGGGCTTTTTGTGGGATTGGTGCTGAAGAACGTGGACAAGGCCATGCCATTGCCCAAAATCTTATGGAAATGATGGCTCTTAAGGTTCCAATTGTTTCCATTATTATCGGTGAAGGTGGCAGTGGCGGCGCATTGGCCCTTGGAGTTGCTGACGAAGTATGGATGCTTGAAAATGCCATTTACTCAGTTATTTCACCGGAAGGCTGTGCCAGCATTCTCTGGAAAGATTCTTCCAAAACAAAAGAAGCAGCGAATTGTCTTAAATTAACAGCGCAGGATTTACTGGAGTTAGAAGTCGTTGATAAAATTATTTCTGAAAACCATCGAGACTTTAAATTGGTGTATAAGGAATTGAAAATAAACTTATATAAAACCTTTAAAAAAAGAAAAGTCCTTCCCAAAGAAGAACTTACCCAGTTGCGTTATGAACGTTTTCGAAAGTTTGGAGCCATTGAAGAAAAAGAATTAATTGATTAAAATAAACTCCTGGTGACGAAACTTGTTGCAACCCATAATAAATAATTAGCATTTAAGCAAATTTATCCATAAAAAAAGAACTACCTAATAGGACAGTTCTTTTTTATGTTATTAATAAGTCATCGATCCCAACGATGCAAAAATAATGGAAATTAAAATACTTGAAAAAATGATAGAAAAAACAATGCCAATAGCCATGTAAATCAAATATGCCCAGGCAAAATGTTTTTTGGTTTCACTGGTTTTAGAATCCACACTCCATACAATGAGCATAACAATGTTTACAATCGGGATAAATAAAAGCAATAGGGTTATCATCCAGTCCCCTAAGGACATTGCTTTCTCAGGGCTTTCTGGAACAATGGGAGCTTTTGTGTAAACAGGTGGTTTTACAGATACAGCATTAATTGAAGCTGTATCAGGAATAACAGTTCCGGTTGTAACGCTTGCGTTAGCAGCTTTTCCACTACCGATAATTTCATCTTCAACAATTTCATTGGCAAAGATTCCATCAGCAATGATTTCATCAGCAACGATTTCCTTTGATGAGTCTTCATCAGAAACACTTTCAGCAGACATGTATCCTTTAGAAACAAAATCATTGGATTTGCTCTCTTCTTTGAAGGCTCCACCTGTTGGGTCATTAGGAA
>JAENWK010000087.1 GCA_016650045.1 Eubacteriaceae bacterium
ATGTTAATGATCTTTTTTAATTGGAATTGCATTTTTCCTGTTTCCATGATCCCATGAAAATTCGCAAAATTAATGACATCCTCAACAATGGGGTTTCCTTTTTGATAAGGTAAGAAAATGGTAGAGTACTGAATAACCTCATTTTTAATCCACACTGCTTTTTGAATTTTAATCACTTTTTCAAAAGACCCTATTTTAAGCTCTCGCATAAGCTTTCGTCCAGGAGTAATGACCCCAACACTGACGAGCTTAACTTCTTCAACTTCGCCCTTCAAACTGTCAATTTCATCAAAATAAAACTGATATTGATTGGAGGTAGGCTCACACACATAGTTTCCTTTTCCGGCAATGGTGTAAATATACTTTTCATTGACTAATAACGCCAAACTTTTTCGCAAAGTTGTTCGACTAACATCAAATTGCTCTGACATATCATTTTCCGAAGGCAAAAGATCTCCTGGTTTCAAAATCCCCTTTTCAATTTTCCCTTTAATATCATTGACGATGTCTAGATATAATATTTTCCTCATTTTCCATCACCTGTCATTCTGCAAGCCATGCTTTGCATTTATTAACTCCTTCAATGGCATCCCTGGAATAATCGTCGGCGCCAACATATTTGGCATATTCTGCTCCTGCCAATGCGCCACCCAAAATGATTTTTAAATCATCCCGTAAGCCCTGAGCGGTAATCTCGTCGATGACTTCCTTAATATTTTCAACCACGGATGTTAAAATACCGCTTATTCCAAGAATGGCTGGCTTTTCTTTTTTAATCATATCAATGAATCTTTCCGTGGACACATCCGTACCCAGATCCACAACCTGAAAACCTTCTGAACGCAACATACAGATGAAAATATTTTTACCCACATCGTGGATGTCGTCAAAAACTGTTCCGACTACAATTTTTCCCAGGCTACGCCCATTTAATACTTGATCACTTTCCATACCCATCATTTTGAAAAGATTGGATACGAGTTCCCCGGCCATAATAAGATCAGCAATATAATACTCTCCTTCTTCATAACGAATGGCAACCCGCTGAAGAGCATAATTCAATTGATTCGCAATTTCACTCTTATTTTTTCCCGATTCAACATCCGCAGCAACCAAAGCCATTGCCCGTTTTTCGTCAATGGCTTCTACTGCTGAAATTATTTTTGACTCCATTCCTATCCCCTGTTTATCTATATTTTATGTATTTAATTAATAATTACCCAAAATCTACCGTTTCAGAAGGATTCATTCCAAAGCGGCCATTTTTTTGGGTCCATTGCTGTTCGATAGTATTTTTTTCATTTTATCATGAAATGCCCTATTTGTCTTTAATATCACTGGTTATTTTTAATGGCTTTTTAATCCTTTCAAGTGTATAATCATCTTGAAAAGGTTTGCTATTATATGATTGATGTTAAGAAAATGAGGACTTCAGATGAATAATTTTACGAAAATACAACTTCAAGAAAATAAAAAATATTTGGAACTTCTTTCCAAAAGTTTTCCCAATATTACCAATGCGGTTGGGGAAGTGGTTAACCTAAAAGCTATTCTTAACCTTCCGAAAGGAACCGAACACTTTTTAACCGATATTCACGGCGAGCATGAAGCATTTAATCATGTGATGCAAAATGCCTCTGGTGCTATCAAGCGAAAAGTCCATGATGAATTGGACAACACCATTTCTTTTGAGGAACTGGAAGAACTTTCAACGCTCATTTACTATCCTCAAGAAAAAATTGATATAATCAAACGCCTGAAAACCCAGGAATCTATGGATAACTGGTATAAACTGACGATTTATCGTTTGGTTAAGGTTTGTCGGGCTGCGGCCTCCAAATACACCCGGTCGAAGGTAAGAAAAGCCTTACCAAAAAATTTTTCCTATATTATGGAAGAACTTCTGCAAGAGGACGAACACCGATTCAATAAAAAAGAATACTATAATGAGATTATTGAAAGCCTGGTGGAACTGGAGCGCGCGCAACATTTTATTGTTGAGATTTCTTATGTTATTAAACGACTCACCATTGATCATCTCCATATCATCGGAGATATTTATGATCGTGGTCCCGGCCCGGATGTCGTAATGGATACACTGATGCGCCACCATTCCCTTGACATGCAATGGGGTAACCATGATATTCTCTGGATGGGGGCTGCTGCCGGAAACGCCGCCTGTATTGCCAATGTGGTCCGTATTGGCCTTCGTTATGCTAACATGGACGTTTTGGAAAATGGTTATGGCATAAATCTTTTACCTCTCGCTTCCTTTGCGAACCGCATCTACTCCGATGATTCCTGTCATCAATTTCTGCCCAAGCTTGCTGATAATGACTGTGTTTCCGATCAGGAATTCACATTGATGGCAAAAATGCATAAGGCTATCTCCATTATCCAATTTAAACTGGAAGAAGCCCTGATTGACAATCACCCGGAATACCAAATGGAAAACCGCCAGCTTTTACGTAACATTGATTTTGAAAATGGCACAGTGACTGTTGATCAAGTCGTTTATCCTTTAAATGACACCTTTTTCCCGACCTTGAATCCTGAAAACCCCGGTGCCCTAAGTGAAGAGGAAACCTTGGTTGTGGATCGTCTGGTTTACACATTCCTTCATAGCGAAAAGCTGCAAAAGCATATTCGCTTTATGTACGCCAAAGGCAGTATGTATAAAGTTTATAATGATAATTTACTTTTTCATGCCTGTGTTCTGCTTGAGAAGGATGGCAGTTTTAAGTTAAAGAAATTAGGTGAACATTACTTCTCAGGTAAGAACCTTATGGATAAATATGACCAAATGGCCCGCGAAGCATTTTTCGGAAATTCTGATAAGGATTCGAGCCACACCGGCACCGACATTCTCTGGTTTCTATGGTGTCATATGGATTCGCCCCTATTTGGAAAAAATAAAATGGCAACTTTTGAACGCTATTTTATCGATGATAAAACGCCCCACAAGGAATATTATTCGCCCTTTTACAGTCTTATTGATGAGGATGATACTGTGGCCAGAAACATCCTTATTGAGTTTGGTGTCGACCCTGAAGAAGGTCATCTGATTAATGGCCATATTCCAGTAAAAACCACCTCAGGCGAAAGTCCTATCCGTGCCAATGGCAAACAACTAGTCATTGATGGCGGATTTGCCAGAGCCTACCAGAAAACAACCGGAATTGCCGGTTATACCCTTACCTACAATTCCTATGGTCTGATTCTTATCAGCCATGACCCCTTTGAATCTGTGGAAAAAGCCATTGCCGATGGTGTGGATATTCATTCCACCCTAATGGTGGTTGAAAAAACACTGAAACGAAAACGGGTCCGGGATACGGATAATGGCAAAGAGCTTATGAATCAGGTTGCCGACCTGGAAATGCTCATTGCCGCCTATCGCAAGGGCATTATTAAGGAAAAATTATATTAGAAACAACCTAAAAAGAGCACAGATAATTTAATATCTGTGCTCTTTTTTATGAAATGCAAACCTAATTAAGGACTAATTCCAGTTGACACAGCAATGCATTCTCCTGGTTAACAATATCTACCCGATAGTGGCCTTCATTTACCATCTCAGCCATGGCTCTTACCTGATCTCCGTAGAAACCCTGGGCTTTGTAACTAACCTTGATTTCCCTTAATACCTTTGTTTTAACAACTTCCAACGGTAAAACCTCAATGGCCCAGGCGATATATTTAACATGGTTAACATGATTGTTGAAATCAATGTCCAAATAACGGACATTAAAGGTTTTTTCTAAATCACACTTCGAAATTTTTTTGAGTTTTCTAAATAAAGGCTCCCCTTTTTCAAAACAATCATAGGCATCAAATTGAGCGTAGTTATTAATCGGTTCCATTTTTTCAGTGGCACGATTTATAAGCAGCCATTGGGTGTCGGCAATGACTGCCTCATGCCCCAGAGAATCCTCGATGGTAAAACGCCTGGTGGCACAAAACTTATCCATTCCTGTGGCCCTGGTGGTGACCGTCACATGATCTTTATATTCTGGATAGGATTTAAAGCGAATAACATATTTTACCAAAAACCAGGCAATCTGATTTTCCTTTAAAAAATCTCTTCCAATGCCAAGAGAATCCCCTTGATTGGTTGAGAGTTCCTGGAAATAGTTCATTGCCGCCGTTGGCAGCATCTTCCCCATGGCATCTGATTCATAACAAGCAATCCTCTTTGTTTCCTTTGACATAATCGCCATAATTTCAGCCCCTATTCAAAGCTTCTGCGATAGAGACTAATGCCATCAAGGCTCCAGTTAGGTTCGGTAAAGCTTCCTGGTTTTACACGATCCAGTGCTTTTTCCATGGTGAACATTCTGGCATCAATCATATCTATGTGGTGTAACAACTCCGCCTCAGGAAACATGGGCTTTTTGGGGCTTCCATACTCTGGTTGATAATGATGCGACAGAATCATATGTTTCAGCAGCAATATACATTCAGAATCCGTTCCCAATTCACGGCCAACGATTTCAAGTTCCACAATTTCCTGGGTAATATGCCCCAAAAGCTTGCCTTCCGGGGTATAATCTGATACCGAGCCATTTTCGTCTGATACCATCTCATTGATTTTGCCGATATCATGGAGGATAATCCCGGCAAAAAGCAAATCCCGGTTAATAAAGGGATAGATATTGACCAGACTTTTTCCAATTCTCAGCATCGAATACAAATGGTAAAGCAAGCCGCCTTTAATAGCATGATGATGCTTTTTAGCTGCGGGAAAATAGATTAAATCCGCTGTTTTGTCATTGAAAATCCTGCGGGTAATGGCAAGGATATCTTCGTTATTAAAATCATCAATGGTATCATTAATAAATCCCATCATTTCATCAATATCCACTGGCACTGTTTCCACATAATCATCCACTCTTACGTCATCACTTTCATCCACAACCCGCATTTTTTCTACAATGAGCTGGAGACGATTGTTGAATTCCTGAACTTTTCCCTTGATTTTCACCAACTTTCCGTTGATAAACAGGGTTTCATCTTCTGGCTTGACATCCCATTTTTTACCTTCAATTTCGTCAAAATTAGCGTCATTTAAAACCATATTAAAATAGCGACTACCATTGGTGGCTGTTTTTGTTATTTGTGACTTAATAAATAAATAGCCCAAATATTCCTGACCCTTTTTTACTGTCTTAATTTCCATAATTTTCTCCTGTTTTTCTTTGAATATCGAACTTTTAATTTCATCTAAAATTATATGCTTTATTCGAATAAAATGCAAATTTCAGGGCATTTCAGGAAAATATTTTTCTAAATTTGACGCACTGATGTCATCATAATATAGTATAATAACATCAGCGGTGACGTTATTAATACTGATTTATGAATGATCACCGGGATTGGCAAAAACATGAAACAACTCCTATTAAATATTGGGATTAATGTTGTGGAGGATTTAAAGAAGACCGATGTGTTCTTGATGTCTTTCGTTTAGCCGTTTATTTTGCAGAAAATGAAATCCATGAGCCCGAAAAGCTGAAATGGTGGAAGTGGAAGGCTAAATCATGATTAAGCACCAAAAGTTAAAAACACCCCTGCGATATTTTGTTGAGAAAGGCGGCCAATGAAAATTACGAAATCCAATATCTCAAAAGATCTTATCATTTCAGATGATTTCATCCCGCTTTTGGAGCATGCTCAACGTGAAGAATCTGATATTGAGGAAATCTATTTTAAAGGCCTGGGATTTAAAGACCTTGATTTGTCCAGACTTTCCTTTAGGGACATTATTTTTGAAAACTGTGAATTCATCCATTGCTCGTTTTATAAAATTGATTTTAGAGATGTCCACTTTAAATCCTGCAATCTTTCCAACAGTGATTTTAGCGATGGCTATTTTAGCCGCTGTGCATTTACCTCATGCAAGGTCATTGGTGCTGATTTTCAAAATGCTGAATTCCAGAACATCTCTCTCGTCAACAGTAATTTTCAGTACGCTAACTTCGGAAAATCGAAAATGAAGGATTTTGAAGTTTCCGAGAGCGATATGAGTCATTCCAGTATTACGGAGTGCAAGCTTAAAAATACATCTCTCAACGATGTCCGATTTATTGAAACCAGTTTTTTTAAAACCCCCTTAAAAGGTATCGACTTTACCCAATGCCAAATTGATGGTCTGGTGGTGTCTGGCGACGAATTAAAAGGAGCCAGTGTTACGACGTACCAGGCAGCCGATCTTGCAAAATTATTAGGACTAATTGTAAAATAACCGATTAATAAAATTTATAACGAATGTAAAATATAGGAGGCTAATATGTCTGAATTAATCTTACCAAAATACGGCAAACTCGAGGGTATCACTTATTTCGAAAATTATGATAATGGGACTCTCAAAGCTTGCGCTCTGAATA
>JAENWK010000083.1 GCA_016650045.1 Eubacteriaceae bacterium
ATTTGCGTATATTTTACCAAATACTAACATTGATAGTGCTGTTATAATAGCTGAAAATTTGCGACTTAGCATTATGGCGCTTCAAATACCTCATGCACATTCCTCTGCCGGAAACAGTGTAACGATTAGTTTGGGGGTAGCTACAATTATTCCTGCTAGAAATTCATCCAGCAGTGCACTTGTTAAAGCTGCTGATGATGCACTCTATAGATCAAAGAAAAGCGGAAAGAACAAGGTAAGCATATAAGTTGAGGAATTTGCGATGTCAGCATTTTTACAGAAAATGCTCATAAATACAATTCGATTTTGGGGATTTAAGGAGCGAAGTCCCTTTTAGAATTGATTTTTGGGGAATTCTGAGGAAAGGGAACGTATGACTTGCGAAAATGACAAGAAATATTCATTGCATATACTATCCCTGGAAGATTCTCCAATGGATGCGGAACTTATTAAAGAATATTTACTTGAAAATTTCGGATCCGAAACTCAAATAAATACGGTCGCAAATGAGGAGGATTTTATTTCAGCGATATCCGGAACACTGGCTCTGAAAAACCGGAAGGGTGGCTCTCTGTAAACCGGACACGTGGCTCCGCACGACGGTATGTTCAATTAAGATCTTCACGTATTTCTCATGGCTTACTATTGCAAAGGTGCATATTGTTTCATCACTTTTTCTGCTGT
Source organism: Eubacteriaceae bacterium (assembly GCA_016650045.1). Classification (GTDB taxonomy): domain Bacteria; phylum Bacillota; class Clostridia; order Eubacteriales; family Eubacteriaceae; genus Acetobacterium. Next base: position 685 of record JAENWK010000083.1, read on the forward strand.
TTTCATCCCATCCACAGCCGATGACATGATACCGCCTGCGTAGCCGGCGCCTTCTCCCATAGGATAAAGGCCGATAATATTTGACACATTATTTTCATTTCGATTGATTCTGACAGGAGAAGAACTTCGGGTTTCCACACCGGTCATAACGCTGTCCGGCATGGCAAATCCTTTGATTTTGGTATCAAAATGCCCAATGGCTTCTTTCATCGTTTCAATGACGTAATCAGGCAAACACTCTTTAAGGGGAGCAAAAGTAAGACCAGGCTGATAGGTGGGTTTCACACTTCCCCAGGTGGTACTCGGTTGATCGGTAAGAAAATCGCCAACCAGTTGCACTGGAGCACTGTAATCTTCTCCGCCCAATGTATAGGCAAGCCGCTCCCACTTTCTTTGAAATTCCACACCGGCCAAAGGATGCTCACTGCCAAAATCAGAAGGCTGGATTGCTACTAGCAAAGCAGAATTAGCATTTTCGCCATTTCTTTTATGCTTACTCATGCCATTGGTCACGACCCCTTTTTCCTCTGAAGCTGCAGCAACCACATAGCCGCCAGGACACATACAAAAAGTATAGGCAGACCGTTTATTTGGGGAATGATAGGCAAGCTTGTAATCTCCCGCACCCAGCCCGGGATGTCCTGCCGAAACACCGTATTGTGCCTGATCAATGATTTTCTGTGGATGTTCAATTCTCACACCAATGGAGAATGGTTTTTGAGTCAACCCAATTCCTCGAAGATGCAATGTTTCATAAGTGTTTCTGGCACTGTGACCGATTCCCAGTAGAGCAACTTTACAGGGAATTTCTTCCTGATCATTGATAACAAGGGTCTCCAGTTTTCCATCTTTAATAATGAAATCGGTTACTTCCGCTTGGAATCTTACTTCTCCGCCATAGGAGATAATCTGTTTTCGAATATTTTTTACTGTTTCTCTGAGAAGATCGGTTCCAATATGGGGTTTGCTCAAATACAGTATTTCTTCTGGTGCACCGGCTTCAATAAACGCTTCTAATATGGAGCGGCATCGATTGTCATTGATTAGGGTGGTTAGTTTCCCATCAGAAAAGGTACCTGCACCACCTTCTCCAAACTGCATATTGCTTTTCGTGTCAAGGACTCCAGTCTTCCAGAATGCGTCAATTTTAGCAGCTCTGGTATCCACATCATCCCCGCGTTCGAGAATAATCGGGGCATAACCATTTTTAGCCAGCAGTAAGCCGGCAAAAAGACCGGCTGGTCCCATGCCAATGATGATAGGTTTTTCGACCAAATGCTCAGTTCCCGGCCGCACATCGCGATAGGATAAATTCGGTGTTAGGGTGACACCATTTTTGCCATGTCTTTTCAGCATGTTATTTTCGTGTTGCACAGTGGCATCGATGGTATAGATGTAAACAATGGCATCTTTTTTTCTCGCATCAATGGATTTTTTAAATATTTTAAAATCAATTAGTTCTTTGTTATTTGTTTGAATTTTAGAAAGGATTGCATTTTGTAACGCTTGTCTTTCTGCATCACGATCCACCACTTTATTGATTCCCAGTTTAATATTTGAAATTCGAATCATTCAATTCTCCTAGAGTTATTTAATTTAAAGCACCAGCCACTCCATCTAAATTCACCATTATAATGGTGAAAACTTATTTACTTATTTACTTGCTTAATTTTGTAATATACCAGTGTAATTATAACATGATCCCAGGCTTTGGGACAACTTTCCAGAAGAAAAAGTGTTTAAAGATAAGACACAGTGGTATAATGTTAATGGGCCGGAAAAAAGGCAACCAGTTACTTATGATAGAGACAGGCGCCTTTATGAATGGCTTCGGTTCCGGCTTTAATAGCAGTTTCGTAATATTGAATCTTATAATTAATGGTATTCATATGATTTTCCAGCTCTTTCATTTTTGCTGAAATGGCTTCTTTTTGTTTGATAAAAACATCCAATCGTTTATTCAGGCTTGCATCACCTTCCTTGCACCAGTCCATATAGGCTTTTATATCTTTAATGGACATACCGGTATTTTTCAGACAATTGATAAGGGAGAGACTTTCAAAATCTGCATCTTTAAAGATTCTGTTTCCGGAACTGGTGCGCTCAATAAAGGGGAGTAAGCCCTCTTTGTCGTAATAGCGCAATGTGTGGGCAGTAAGATTAGCTTTAGCTGCAGCTTGTGCAATGGTATAGGTCATTTTTTTATCCTTTCCAAATATAATAATTATAAATTGATGATCATCATTGTTATAATATAAAATAGAGTTAGCTCTAAGTCAAGAGTGTTTATAAAAAATTATAAAAAAAAATCAAAAAACGATTGACTTAGAGCTAGCTTTAAGTAATATAATCATAGTATAGAATAGCTGACCTAATGGTTGGCTGAAAGGAGAACATTAAATGAATGAGAAATCGAAAGTATTTTTCACAACTCTAAGAACCACAGGGTCTAACAATATTTTGCAGAAGTTGCAAAAATTGGTATTAGCAGCGGGTTTAGGTGATATTGATTTAGATAATAAATTTGCAGCCATAAAAATCCATTTGGGAGAGCCTGGAAACCTTGCTTATTTGCGACCGAATTTTTCGAAAGTCATTGTTGATATCGTTAAAAGCCAAGGGGGAAAGCCTTTCTTAACCGATTGTAACACCCTGTATGTGGGACGAAGGAAAGATGCCCTGGAGCACATGGATGCCGCCTATGAAAATGGTTATAATCCCTTTGTCACCGGTTGTCATGTGATCATTGCCGATGGTTTAAAGGGCACTGATGATCTGGAAGTCCCCTTGGAAGGTGGCGATTATGTTACCAAAGCAAAAATTGGCCGTGCCATAATGGATGCGGATGTATTTATTTCCATGACCCATTTTAAAGGCCATGAAGCCACCGGTTTTGGCGGAACCCTGAAAAATATTGGTATGGGATCAGGATCCCGCCGTGGAAAAGTGGAAATGCACTCCGCAAGTAAACCTTTTATCAAAGCGGAAAAATGCCGAAGTTGTAAAATGTGTTCTAAGATCTGTGCTTTTAGTGCAATTTCATATAATGACGATGATGGGAAGGCCAGTATTGATCACAATAAATGTGTTGGCTGCGGTCGCTGTATGGGTATTTGTTCCTTTGATGCCATTGCAGTGCCTTTTGACCAAAGCAATGATATCCTCAATAAAAAAATTGCTGAATATGCCAAAGCCACCATTAATGGCCGACCACAGTTTCATGTGAGTTTTGTCATCGATGTTTCCCCATATTGTGATTGTCATGTGGAAAATGACATGCCCATTATTCAGGATGTTGGAATTTTTGCATCCTGCGATCCTGTGGCACTGGACGTTGCCTGTGCTGAAGCCTGTAACAAGGCCCCGATTATTAAGGGAAGTTATTTAGAAGATCAGATTGAACATAACCATGTCCAGGATCCCGAGGATAAAGATCGATTTACGGTTACCCACCCGGATACCAACTGGGAAGTCTGCGTTTCCCATGCTGTGAAATTAGGCATGGGCAACAAAGAATATGAGATCATTGAAGTATAAATGGGTAATATAACATCAAAAAAAAAGCGACTCGACTGAGTCGCTTTTTTTGATTTGAAATTAAAATACCATTTGTTTAACACTTCTCGTTTCCAAAATATAATTCTCGTCTGGGGTAACTTCTTGGTTCTTATTATTTTTATTAAACCTTGAGTTGAATGGCTTAACCTTGTTTTGTAATACCCCTTGCTGGATATAATAAGTATTATAAAAAAACAGAGGTCAATGACCCCTGTACGAGCATGCAGCCGACAACGATTTACCATCATCCCCAGGATGGGATTCAGGTGATGGTTATTTGAGCTTTTCTACCATTTCAAAAACTTCTCCAAGAGATTTACCAGTTTTCCGGGCAATTCGCCTGATATCCTCATACTCTGGGGTCTCTCTGCGAATCGTGCCATATTCCGAAATTTTAATGGTCACGTCACCCAGTGGGGTAGTGAGCTTTTTGAAATGGCGATCCATGCAAATTCGAGTGACGGGATACTTCCGAAGACCCAAGGTGGACGTTTCCCGAAGGATTATTTCTTCAATGGCTGGAAGATCGGCTTCATTACATAAAACCGTCAGGTGGATGCCCGGTCGGTTTTTCTTCATATAAACCGGGGTATAAAAAGCGTCCAAAGCCTTGTTTTCCAAGAGGGTTTCCAAAACATAACCGGCCATTTCCCCGGTCATATCATCTACATTGGTTTCTACTACCATGATTTCATAGGCCTGGGATTTTCGCCCCTGGATAACACGCAGGGCATTGAGAACGCCAAAGTCTTTGCCCCCAAAGCCATACCCGGTTTTTTCTGGAATAAAGCTGGGAGTATTGGGAGAATAGGTTCCCAGTTCGGCTAAAATGGCAACCCCGGTCGGGGTTGCAGACTCTCCGTCAATGGCTTTGGAATATATTTCAAAGTTTGACGCACAGAGTATTTCAGTAGTTGCCGGGGCTGGTACGGGAAGCAATCCATGGGCGCAACGCACCCAGCCGCTGCCAACATTTATTTTGGATCCGTAAACTATATCCGGTTGCATAGTGTGGTAACAAATGGCGGCGCCCACAATGTCCACAATGGAATCCAAAGCGCCAACCTCATGAAAATGAACGCGTTCAAAGGGCACGTTATGAACCTTACCTTCGGCAACAGCAACCCGTTTAAAAATTGCAATGGCGGTTTTTTTAATGGCATCCGAAAGAGTAGAATCTGCGATGATTTGTTTGATATCGCCAAAATGCCGGTGATGATGACCATTCTCTTCCAAAATAACATGACATCGGGTACCGGAAATACCTTTTTTTGTTGTTTGTTCGGCTTCAATATGAAAGCCGACAAGGTTTAGCTTTTTTAGCTCGGATTCCAGAAAAATTGGGTCGATACCCAAATCAATGAAGGCACCTAAAACCATATCACCGCTGATACCAGAAAAACAATCAAAATATAAAACCTTCATTGGACGAACCTCCTTCGATGGGCTATTGAATTGCCCTTATGAATCATCACATTAATGCATTGAATGAATTAAAGCTTATTGATCTTTGACGCCAAACAGGCGGCACCAAAACCATTGTCAATGTTAACCACGCCAATACCACTGGCACAGGAGGTCAGCATGCCCAGCAGTGCGGAAATACCACCAAAATTGGCGCCATAGCCAATGCTGGTGGGCACTGCGACAATGGGCTTGTCACTAAGCCCCCCAACCACAGAGGCTAATGCACCTTCCATGCCGGCAACCACAATAATGACTTTGGCATGATTAATAATGGGGACATTTCCCAACAGGCGATGTATTCCGGCAACCCCGACATCATAGAGACGTTTCACCTGATTACCCATAACCATGGCAGTAATGGCGGCTTCTTCAGCCACAGGAATGTCTGCAGTTCCGGCGGTAACCACTAAAACATAATCCTCGGTGGTTTTATATTCCACCCGCTTTACGACGACGGAGCGGGCTTCTTCGTAATAAATGGCATCCGGGGTAATGGATTTTATGGCTTCATAGACATCGAGGCCAGCTCGGGATGCCAGAATATTCCCGGTAGAGCGGTCAAGCATGTTTTGAACAATGCCCTTAATTTGATCCAATGTTTTTCCCGGGCTATAAATGACCTCAGGATAACCATTTCTAAGCTCACGATGGTGATCAACCTTTGCATAGGTGAGGTCTTCATAGGGAAGGTTTTTAAGTTGCTCCAGGGCAGCGGCCACATCACATTGGTTATTTTTCACATCTTCTAATAATTTTGTTAATTGATCGACATTCATGATTTCCTCCATTAACACATCAGTGTCATTCGAATTTTATTGCTAATGATTTAAATAGTCTTCAGGCTAGTCTAAGGTCTGAAAATATTCTGTCATTTCTTTTAATGTGAGTCTCTTGCGAATAATATCAGGATCCAGTAGTTTACCTGAGGTTTTTTCCAATTGGTTGAGAAGATCAATAAGTCCCAGGGAATCTCCGCCAAGATCAAAAATAAAATGACTGTTTAAGCCAATGTCTGCCAAAGGAATCTTGAGCACTTTTTCCCAATGTTGGGCCATTAATTTGAAGTCTCCTTCCAGATCACTGATGGCAGCACTGGTAAGGGAAATGGCCTGGTTCTCAAA
>JAENWK010000119.1 GCA_016650045.1 Eubacteriaceae bacterium
AAAATTTAATTGTTTCCTGGAGTATAAAAGGATTCTTATTGGTGGAAGATACAAAATAATCCACTTATTAAATGAATAATTCTAAAACCAAAATATTTTTGGCAGATACGCTTCCGTTACAAAACCCGCAACGATTGAATGACTATTTAAACCAGATAACCGTTGTGCGAAGGGAAAAGATTTTAAGGCTGAAATCAATTCAGGCACAAGCGCTCTCCATGGGGGCGGAGATGCTTCTTCAAAAGGCACTGTTCAAAAGTTTTGGCATTAATAAAGAATTGACCATCGAAATAGGCTCTCAGGGCAAACCTAGTTTCATTGATAATCCCGAAATTCACTTTAATCTTTCCCATTCTGGACATTATGTGGTTTGTGCATTGGCCCGTGATGAGGTAGGTGTGGATTTACAAAAAATGAAGCAGCTTAATCTTAAACTGGCAAAGCGTTATTTTGCCGAAGAGGAAGTGACGTGGCTATTTGAGTTGCCGGTTGAAAAACAAAAAAAAGGTTTTTTTGATCTTTGGTCCATAAAAGAAAGTTACATGAAATATACAGGCAAAGGATTTGCTCTTCCAATGAAAAGTTTCTCGGTCAGAATTGGAGCAGAATTTCCTGGTAATGGTGGAGTGACAGTTTATGAAGGCAACGAAAAAATTACCGTAGCTTTTAAAAAATATGGTGGCCTGGAAGATTATGCCCTATGGTGCTGCAGCAGCTCCTCAAATTTTGAAGAGGAGTTGGAATGGATGAGGATGGAAAAAGAGGTTTGATTTGAAAGAAACTGATAAACAAATAGAAAAGCTCAGGTTGTTATTTTTAACTTTTTTTAAGATTGGGATATTTACGTTTGGGGGAGGCTATGCCATGATTCCCCTCATAGAATATGAAATTGTCGAACGACACCAATGGATTGGAAGCAAGGAGCTCCTGGATGTTTTTGCCATTGCACAGGCAACCCCAGGTGTCATCGCTGTGAATACCGCCACCTTTGTAGGCTACAAGGTGGCCGGGTTTTGGGGCGCATTATTGGCGACCATAGGGGTTATCCTGCCATCTTTTATGATCATCAGTATTATTTCAATATTTTTTGTTCAGTTCCAAAAAATGGAATGGGTGGCTTATGCCTTTAGTGGTATCCGGGTTGGGGTGATCGTGCTTATTTTAGGGGCAGTCATAAATCTGGGCAAAAAGAATCAATATACGCCACTGACAGTGCTTGTTTTAGTGTTGGCCTTTGGTATGGCCGCTTTTGCAAAGATTAATATTATATTTCTTATTATAGGTGGTGCCCTTATTGGAATCATTTACCAGGTGATATTAAAAAAAGGTCTTGTTTCAGATCAGGAAAGAGAGGACAAGTCATGATTTTTCTTGAGCTTTTTATCACCTTCTTTAAAATAGGCCTCTTTACCTTTGGCGGAGGTTATGCGATGATTCCTCTTATGCAACAGGAGGTAGTGGGTAACCAGTGGATGACTTTGACAGAGCTTGCAAATGTTATTGCGATTTCGCAATCAACACCAGGTCCATTCGCAGTGAACGCTGCCACTTTTGTGGGAACGGGTGTGTGGGGAGTGTTAGGCGCTCTGATCGCTGCTTTAGCAGTGGTTTTGCCTTCCTTTATTATTATCTTCATTATCGCAAAGGCTTTTACAAATTTTCAAAATAACAAATGGGTTCAGGGTGCTCTCTTTGGGATGCGTCCAGTAGTGATTGGGCTTATTGCCTCAGTGGTATTTCTGCTTATGTCCAGTGAGCTGATTGTTCAGGGAGCTGAAATAACAAATTTACAGGTTTTAATGGCGTCGTTAAAATACAAAGAAATCATTATTTTTGCCATTTGTGCCGTTAGTTATTTTAAATTTAAACTGCACCCCATAAAATTGATTCTTATTTCCGGAGGGTTGGGAATGCTTTTTCTTGGGGTTTTGCCGATGATATTTTAGGAAAGAAACACTAACCCTTCATAAAGGCGGCATAATGATATGTTAAAATAACGAATATTAGCAGTAGGAGTAAGATCTTGACATATTAACATGTTAAAATAAAAAAAGCCGAAGGAGTATGGCAATATGACGCAATCCCCCAGGCGATTATTGCAGCTCAGAATCCAGTGGTTAATACTGTTTCAGGTGCGACCTATACCTCTAACGGTATTAGGCAGGCCGTCTTAAATGCCCTGGACACTGCCGAGCTTGTAAAGATTATTAAATAAAAACTTGACAAAGTAAATCGATTGACGTACGATTACATTAACAATTGAATGATTTTTTAATAGTGTGTTACTGACCAATCAGGCATTAACTATTCAGGAGTGGTCTTTACGGATCGGCTTCCGGGTGTTGATGTTTTTTTTTGTTGCAAGACAAAACAAAGAAAAAGACACGGATAACAAAAAAAGTTAAAAGTGAAGGAGAAAGAAATGAAAGACAAAATTTTTGGTGTTTTACAACGTGTTGGTCGGTCCTTTATGCTGCCCATTGCGCTATTACCGGTAGCAGGACTTTTTTTAGGAATTGGGGGATCGTTTACCAACGAAACCATGTTAACATCCTACAATCTGTCGGGGGTTATGGGACCAGGAACCGTTATCTATGGAATTTTAACAGTGATGATGGCCGCAGGAGAGATTGTTTTTAAAAACTTACCCATTATTTTTGCTATGGGTGTGGCTATTGGTATGGCAAGACAGGAAAAGGCTGTTGCCGCTTTGGCAGGCGTGATTGGTTACTTCATTATGCATACAGTTATTGGTGCTCTCATTACTATAACTGGAACCTATACCTCGGAAACCCTTTTGGCTGCCAATGAAATTGGATTTATGGAAGCCGCTAAAAAAGGTGTTGAATATATTCCAATCATTGCAAATCAATTACTTCCAAGCGGTTCTATTACAAGTACCGTCGGGATTACCTCTTTACAAATGGGAGTTTTTGGCGGTATTATTGTTGGTTTAGGGGTTGCCGTACTTCATAATAAATTTTATAAAGTGGAATTCACACCAGTGCTTTCCTTCTTTGAAGGGACCCGTTTTGTTCCCATCATTACAGCCGTTGTATTTTTGTTTGTAGGGGCTTTAATGTTTTATATCTGGCCTTTTATTCAAAATGGAATTTATGCCCTTGGGGGTCTCGTCATGGCATCCGGATACTTTGGAACCTTTATTTATGGGTTCATTGAACGGGCTCTTATTCCTTTTGGTTTGCATCATGTATTTTATCTGCCGTTCTGGCAAACTGGCCTGGGTGGTACTATGACGGTGGATGGTGTGGTTGTTGTAGGTGCTCAAAATATTTTCTTTGCCCAATTAGCCAGTCCTGATGTGGCACATTTTTCGGTGGATGCCACTCGTTTTATGGCGGGGAAATTCCCGTTTATGATTTTCGGTCTTCCCGGTGCGGCCCTGGCTATGTATAAATGTGCCAAAACAAATCGACAAAAGGCAGTGGGGGGATTGTTGATATCAGCTGCCTTAACCGCTATGATTACAGGAATTACTGAGCCCATTGAGTTTACCTTCCTTTTTGTTGCACCTTTCCTTTATGTTATTCACTGTGTTTTGGCTGGTTTATCCTTTATGCTCATGCACATACTCAATGTTGGGGTTGGCATGACTTTCTCTGGAGGCCTGATTGACCTTACCTTATTTGGAATTCTTCAGGGGAATGCTAAAACCGATTGGATCTACATTGTCATTGTTGGTATTGCTTATTTCTTTGTTTATTACTTCCTCTTTAAATTTTTGATTAACAAGTTTAATTTAAAAACTCCCGGACGTGAAGAAGATGATGAAGAAACGAAACTTTACACCCGTGCCGATGTTGATGCTAAAAAAAATAAAGGTAAAAATGGCGACTCAAATGGATTGGCGATAGAATCCAGTGATCCCGTATCAGCCATGATTGTTGCAGGATTGGGCGGTAAAAAAAATATCGTTGACCTTGATTCATGTGCCACTAGACTGCGTGTGACGGTAACGGACGGACAAGGCATTAATGAAAAGATTCTTAAGGTTTCCGGTGCAATCGGCGTGATTAAAAAAGGAAATGGCATTCAAGTCATTTATGGTCCCGGGGTCACCGTGATTAAATCTAAATTAGAAGAATATTTACTTAGTCCTGAAAGCGATTTGGAAACAGAAATACCAGTGACTGAAGAACCGGAAGAAATAAAAAACGAAGAAATAAAAAAAGATATAAGCACAGATAGTGAAAAATCCAAAAGTATGGAGATTTTTACAGCTCCCATTGATGGAGAAATCGCCAGTATCACCGAAACACCGGATGATGCGTTTAGTCAGAAAATGGTTGGCGATGGGGTGGTCATTTTTCCAACAGGAAATAAAATTTATGCGCCTTGTGACGCTAGTCTTGATGTGTTTTTTCCAACCAAACATGCTTTGGGACTGACCAGTTTAAATGGAACAGAAATCCTTATTCATGTGGGAATTGATACCGTGAAATTAGAGGGAAAAGGGTTCAAAGCTTTTGTGAAACAGGGAGATCAGGTTAAGAAAGGTGATTTGTTATTAGAATTGGATCTTGATTATATTTCCAAGAATTCGCCTTCCACAGCCATTCCTATTGTGTTTACAAACCTTGAAGAAAATCAA
>JAENWK010000149.1 GCA_016650045.1 Eubacteriaceae bacterium
ACTCCTCATTCTTCTGCATAAATTTTAGCTTAACTTTGTGTTTATAAAAGCATTCATTATTTTCTTGAGGCTTATGCTTGAATACATGCTATAAAACAACGACTTCAACCACGATCACATCTTCTAAACCATATTGATAACCATGGTTTATGAATTGTCTGGTTAGTTTATTCGTTTATCTAAAAAGTTTCCGGTAAAATGTGCTGCAATATTCGACGCACTGCCATCGGACACGGTGAATCCGATGGTAATTCCAATAAAGACTTTCCGGCACGGTCATACTCATTAACCAGGCTGTCTTCAGGAATGTATCCAAATACATCTAATCCAATCTTTTTAAGCATCTCATCAGATGGCTTGTCATCCCGTACTCTGTTTAACACAAGACCGGCTTTTTTGACCTTCACACCGCCGTTGACCCCTTGGGCCACTTTCATAATTCCCGCTGCAGTTTCGAGACTTCTGGCTGACATGTCTGCAACAACCAGCAACACGTCGATGCTCTTAAGAACCCTTCGGTTGAGCTGTTCAGGACCCGCTTCGCCGTCAATAAGCGTAATGTCGTACTCATCAATAAGTGCGTCGATACCGAATCTCAGCAGATCATTAACAGCACAGAAACATCCCGGTTCCTCCGGTCTTCCCATCGCCAGTAAATCAAATCCATTACCTTTTGACAAAAGCTCTCTCATCGCGTTTTTTGTTGAGCCGCCTGCATTGAGACGTTGTTTTGCCTGATTTGATCCAATTAGCTCATTTTTCATTTCGCTCACTGTTTTTCCAACCTTAACGCCTAGCGTATAGGGTAAACTCATGGCAGAGTCGGCGTCAATAGCGAGGACTCTATCTTTGAAACGCTCCGCCAGCAACTGGATTAGCAATGTTGCTAACACTGTTTTTCCAGTACCGCCCTTACCAGTTACAGCAATAGATTTTATCTTATCCACTTCAAATCCACTTCTTTCTTTTAAAAAACTTGTTCTCTTTCCATTGTCCATAGATCAGTCATTCACATTATTTTAAATCTTTAAGCTTTCTGTGTTTCATTAAGCATATCCATGTATTCGCCAATAACATCTTTCATTTCCTGGGTTGTTTTATACCGGGTATCGATAGCATCAACATCTAAGGTAAGTGTTGGCAGGTCGTATTTTTCCTGAATCATATCTTTAACTATTTTTCCAGCAGCCCATGTATGTTTGCATCCTACATGGCCAATAAACATGGAACAATTAACATTATATTCATCCATAATATTGTCAACCATATTGACATAATCTTCTACTGGGCCAGCAGCTCCGTGGATCATTGGCAACTGAAGCGCTTTTTTTGCAAGTGTTTTTAGTATCACATCCTGATCTTCGAAATCTTCAAATAATGGAGTTTCCTGATATCCAAAACCATCCATAACAAGAACAGCACCAAATTTGTGTTCCATCCAATCAAGAAGACCAACATTTGACCACATCATATTCTGTAACCAGGATACTCTGAATTTTTCTTCTTTAACTGCTCCTATTCCGCGATCTGCAGCTGCTTTTCCAATTTTATATTGTACTTCCAGATATTTGAGCATTTCAGGTGTTCCAACCATACCTGGGATCATTTCGTTTAATACTAATAATCTGCTGGGAAGTGGACATGGAACAATTTTTCGTAAGTCAGCAATCTTTTTCATAAGGATATTTGTTTTATTCGAGATTTCCATAATCTCTTTCATTTTATCCCAATCCATTTTTTTGCCGGTTAGATCTTCTAGAAATTTGATGACATCTTTGTATTGTTCAGCCATATATTCATAGCTCTCATCATCTTTACGGAAAGGTACATCAATACAATAACTTGGAACACCAAGAAATTTATCAATCGCTGGATAAGCAACCCGTGACGAGTCGCATGGTACGGTTGAATAAATAAACGCATCTGGTTTTTCAGGCAAATCACCAGATAAAATCGCACCTAAATCTACCTTGTCAATACCACACATACTGCCAGCTACATGTTGTTCAGCTAAATCGATGTATTTGGAAGCAAGTTCTGGTTGTGACGCAATACGTGTTGGGATCATATCCAACAGGAATGGTACACAATCAAAAGCATAGAAAATTTCATGTGGTGCGCAGGCACCCCCATAAATAAGTTTTTTTCCATTTTTTTTCGCATTAGCAACTTCTGCCCAGTATGCTTGTTGTATATCAAACATCCACATCATCTCAGGATATTTTTTTTGTGCATGTTCTACGATTTGTTCAACTGTTTGATAAATATCTTGAATTAAATCAAATTTTTCTGCCATTTACTTTTCTCCTCCTTCAATCATTTCAATAAATGCTCCTGCCCGTACAGCAAGCTGTCCGGAACTCGTCATGATTTCTTCGCGTTCCAGTGTAATCATTGGGATGTTTGCGGCTTTGAATTTATCTTCAAAGAACACGCTTTCTCCTCCCCAGATTTCACAATATTTCATGCGGATATAAATGACGCCATCCACTTTATAGTCTTTCACTGCTTTTAAAATAAAATCGTGAAGCTCGTCATGAAGGTTGGTCATACGTGGGCATGTTGGACGGCTTAAATAAGATTTAGTTAATGACGCCATCACGCCGGTTTCATCCACTTCTACCGGTTCCCAGAGGTAACGGCTGCCATAGCATGTGGCATCTGTTACAACAAGGCCACCCTGATCTTCAATGACTTTAATGTATTCCGGATCATCCAGTGCACTTCCGATGATCATGAGACGGGCTCGTTTATTCTTGATGGGTTCTTTGGTCTTTGCTTCTTCCAGAAAACCCTTCATCAGTGTATTGTATTCTTCCTTGGGCATGGACATTGCGGCCATGGTCATACGCAGACTTTCTTCTCCGGTAATAACAGGATTGTCACTTTTTCGTAATTCATACAAATCCCGAATCAGGCTACGGGTTTCGTTGTACAGATCAACCGATGCCTGAAGCTTTTCTTCAGTGATTTCATTCCCCGTGAATGCTTCCATGCCTTTTTTCATATCTTCCAGTTCCCGTTGATAAAAAGGAAGTGTTGTATCCTTCAGCATACGTGGAACCCCCATTTGCTGAAGATAATAGTCTTTCCCTTCGATCTTGTCTTTTCCTGCGTAACGC
>JAENWK010000141.1 GCA_016650045.1 Eubacteriaceae bacterium
AACATTTGTCCTTCAGGGAGGAGAAGATCCTTACTTTGATGACGATCGAGTGGTTGCCATTATCCAGGAAATTAAGAAAAATTTTGCTGATTGTGCCATCACCTTGTCCATGGGGGAAAAATCAAAAAAAAGTTATGAACGCCTTTATGAAGCAGGAGCGGATCGTTACCTCCTACGCCATGAAACAGCCAATAAAAGTCACTATAAAAGGCTTCACCCTAATAATCTGACCCTTGAAAATCGAATGACCTGTTTAAGAGACCTTAAGGAAATTGGTTTTCAGGTCGGTACCGGTTTTATGGTGGGATCCCCAACACAAACCATGGAAAACATCTTAGAAGATTTAGAATTTATAAAAGAATTGGACCCACAAATGATTGGCATAGGACCATTCATTCCACATCACAACACCCCATTTAAAAACGCCAAACCAGGAACACTGGCACAAACTCTGCAACTTATTTCAATTCTGCGTTTAATGTTGCCAAAAGCCCTAATTCCTGCAACCACTGCCCTGGGAACCATCAACCCCCAGGGACGGGAACTTGGGATTCTGGCCGGCGCCAATGTGGTGATGCCGAACCTTTCTCCAGTAGCGGTTCGAAAAGATTATAGCTTGTATGATAATAAAATATGTACCGGGGATGAAGCCGCGGAATGCCGTAGCTGTTTGGCAAAAAGAATGGAATCCATCGGTTATGAAATCCTAACAAATCGTGGAGATTACCCTGAATAATAAGCAATTGCGAAAGTACCGTGAGCATCGCTGTCTGTTTACATGAAACAATTTTTCCACGATACGTCGGACAGTCTAACGACTGTTCGCCTATACATTACAAAATCGTTTATGAAAACTAACATCAATGCAATTTACGGTTATATTTATGAATTTAGAAATTAATAATAAAGTGAAAGAAGGAGAAAAAATGTATAATGTTAAATCAAACAAGGCCGAAGAATTTATTGATAACCAGGAAATTTTGGATACCATGGCCTATGCCGAAGAAAACAAGAACAATGAAACGTTAATTAACGATATTATAACCCGGGCCGGGGATTTCAAAGGACTCAGTCATCGGGAAGCCGCAGTACTGCTGGCCTGTGAACTTGACGATCAGAATAAACGTTTAGTCACGCTTGCTCAAGAAATTAAAAAGAAATTTTACGGTA
This sequence comes from Eubacteriaceae bacterium, assembly GCA_016650045.1. Lineage (GTDB taxonomy): Bacteria > Bacillota > Clostridia > Eubacteriales > Eubacteriaceae > Acetobacterium. Next base: position 1,171 of record JAENWK010000141.1, read on the forward strand.
ATCGTATTGTCATGTTTGCCCCCTTATATCTTTCTAACTATTGTGTGAATGGGTGTGTGTACTGTCCTTATCATCATAAAAATACAACCATTAAACGAAAGCAATTATCCCAGGAAGAAATTGTGAAGGAAGTCGTTGCCCTTCAGGATATGGGACATAAGCGCTTGGCTTTGGAAACCGGCGAAGATCCAGTGAATTGCCCACTTGAATATGTATTGGAAAGCATTAAAACTATTTACGGCATTAAACATAAAAACGGCGATATCCGTCGGGTGAATGTGAATATTGCAGCAACAACCGTAGAAAATTACAGGCGTCTTAAGGATGCCGGCATTGGGACCTACATTCTTTTCCAGGAAACCTACCATCAAGAAAACTATGAAATGCTGCATCCCACAGGGCCTAAGCACAATTACGCCTGGCATACCGAGGCCATGGATCGCGCCATGGAAGGTGGAATCGATGATGTGGGCATAGGCGTTCTTTTTGGACTTAATATGTACCGTTATGATTTTGTGGGAATGCTCATGCACGCAGAACATTTAGAAGCTGCCATGGGTGTTGGACCTCATACCATTAGTGTGCCACGAATTTGTCCGGCAGATGACATTGATACCAATGATTTTTCCAATGCCATTTCCAATGATGTCTTTGAAAAAATTGTCACTGTTTTAAGAATAGCGGTACCTTATACCGGGATGATCGTCTCTACCAGGGAATCCCAGGCATCCCGGGAACGTGTTTTGAAACTGGGAATTTCTCAGGTCAGTGGTGGTTCCTGCACCAGTGTGGGTGGCTATGATCATCCTGAGCCGGAAGAGGAAAATTCTTCTCAATTTGATGTCACTGATACAAGAAAACTGGATGATATTGTCAACTGGCTATTAGAAATGGGTCACATTCCAAGTTTTTGCACTGCCTGTTATCGTGAAGGTCGAACCGGAGACCGTTTTATGAAATTGGTTAAATCCGGACAGATTGTGAATTGTTGCCAACCCAATGCCATTATGACTTTAAAAGAATATTTAGAAGATTATGCATCTGCGGATACCAAAGAAAAAGGTGAGATCATGATTCAGCGTGAGCTCAAGTCTATTCCCAGTGATAAAGTCCGTGAGATCGCCACGGCTCATTTAACTGAACTAAGTGCCGGAAAACGGGACTTCCGTTTTTAATCTGAGTAGTGATTGCTTTCCCGTGAGTCAACTTAATATTAAAATTCATTGATCAACAGTATCAAAAAAACGCAAGAGAAAACTCGTTTCAAGAGTTCACTTGCGTTTTTATTTAAAGTTATATTGCCAAAGGTTATAAAACAATGGCCGGTAATCAAAGCAAAGGAGAAAATAATCGAGAGATGGACTCTTTAATTTTTATAATATGGTCCCTATTAGAATAAATTTCCTTACTGTAGTAGGTACAAAGTTTTATATCTTCAACAAAAACATTTTTCAATTCCGTGGAAGTAGCGTGATCATAAATAAAGGCATTGGTTTCAAAATTCAATCTAAAGCTTCGAATATCAAAATTACAAGAACCGACAGAACATACAGCATCGTCCACCACGATGGTTTTAGAGTGAAGAAAGCCATTTTCATAAATATAGACTTTGGCCCCATATTCAATGAGCTCGCCAACATAGGATAAAGTGGCCCAATGAATAAAGATATGATCCGGTTTGTTTGGAATCATAATGCGCACATCAATGCCGGATAACAAGGCGATTTTTAGAGCCTCAAAAATACTTTCATCAGGCACAAAATAGGGGGATTGAATGAGTATATAACTTTCAGCATTGTTAATCATTCGTAAAAACCCCTGTTTGATTTGTTGATTGGCTTTATCAGGCCCGCTGGAAACAATTTGAATGCCAGCTCCGGACGTCTGAGGAATGGCCGGGAAATACTTGTTTTGAGAATTATCGTCGATGACTAAGCTTTCGCTGGAGCTTGCCCGCCAATCCAAAAGAAAGCGCAGTTGGAGCTCATAGGCGGAGGAACCGTGGATTTTAAGATGAGTGTCGCGCCAATAGCCCATTTTAGGGTTAAGGCCCAGGTATTCATTGCCAACATTAAAGCCTCCCACAAAACCTGTGGTCCCATCAATGACCACGATTTTTCGATGATTACGGTAATTGACACGGAGATTGATCATTTTTATTTTTGATGGGAAGAACACACCAATTTGTCCGCCGGCAGACACTAGACTTTC
>JAENWK010000116.1 GCA_016650045.1 Eubacteriaceae bacterium
AATACAGGGGATTCTGTGTACTTTGATTGTACTCTAAAAGGGCATTGTAAAAATCAGGCTTTAAAATGGTATAAACCCTGATGGTATTGGCATTCATATCGCCAATGTATTTGAACCAGCGTAGGTAATCCGCTTTTGTTGTGCCAAATTCTCCCGGAAAATTGCCGGGTACGCCGGCACCAATGTTCACACCTTTAATAAACACCTTTTGCCAGGTGTTATTTCTGTAGACATAGAAGTATTCAGAATCAACTTTACCCATATATTGAATGGAATCCGCATCGGTGTACATGGATAGCTGATTGCCCGGCATGTTTGTATAAAATTGGTAACCCATAAAACCAACTACAGCAAGACTGATTACGATAACGACCACAATAATCTTTTTCCTCATTGTTGCGATTCACCTTCACTATATGAAATTTTTTTTATTTTTTGAATCTAAGAATGGTTTAATCTTACCACGGATAGGCCATAAAAATAAAGCACTATTGTTGCGCTCGACGCTTTCTTTTTGAAATTCAAGATTATCTGCAATACGCTGCGGTTAATTGCTGATTGGCAGCCTCTTGACTGTAATATTTCATGCGGATGTTCACAATATTTTCCCAGGAATATTTGTTGGCAGTCCGCAATGCTTGTTGGCAAATGGTATCATATGGCAACGTCTCCATGTTCAGAATTTCCAGTATCCCTTCTGCCAGATCCTTTGCATTTTCACGTTCAACAATTTTTCCCACCGCAAAGGAGGGCAACCCTCCCACCCGGGTGACCACGACGGGTTTTTTACACCCCATCGCTTCCAGAGCAGCGATACCAAAACCTTCGGAACGGGACGGGAGCACGCTTAATTTAGCAATATTATGTAACATGGCCAACTCGCGCTGAGACCGCTGACCGAGGATCAGCACATTCTCCATGTGCAGTTTTTCGCGTTCGCTTTTACTTAGGGTATCGAGATTGCCGCTGCCCATGATGAGAATATATGCCTTGGTTTTTTCCTGAATATACTTATTTGCCTCAAGCAGCACATCGATCCCTTTTGTTTTCGAAATTTTTCCGCAAAAGGTAATGATCGGGTAATTCTCTAAATTCGAATATCCCAGTTCGGTCAGCACCGTTTGGCGATTTAATTGTTCATCCGGCGCAAAGATAGTCTGATCATAGCCATTCGCAGTAACAATGACCTGTTTGGGATCAACATCATATAAACTGAGGACTTCCTCTTTAACATAGTCTGAAATTGCAAAAATATACGCCGCTTTTTTGGCTGACTGAATCGTAATAGGCTGCATCCGCTGATCATATAAAAAGCCCAGCTGATCGCTGTGATGGGCAACACAGATATATCTACGGTCCATCTGAAGAATCAGATGATCCAATGCCCAGATATGCTGGCATTCAATCACGTCTGGTTTAAAATCACGGATCACTTTTTCAAGCTCTTCTTTCATATAACTGAGATAGGCTTCCAGTTCTGCTGCGGTTAAATCTTTAAAGGTCCAGGCGTCTGTATAATTTCTGGGATTGGGGTCTTCAATAATCAGCGGGAATGTATACAAAGAAACCCCATGATAGACGATCGGGAATTTTACGATGTGGTAGCTTTCTTCATCTCCATAATATTTTTCATAGCCATTTCCGGGAAATCCGCTATCTGGGAAAAAAGCCATAACCTCATGTCCTCTTCGTTTCAACTCTGTCATAACACCATCGGCAACGGTACCGCTTCCGGTTCCCCAGGGGCCTGTATTGGTGATCAGTATACGCATAAAATTATTTCCTTTCCCGGTAAAGCTTTAGGTAATTCGTCACAACTGATTCCCATGAATAGTTTTCGACACTGACCCTGCGGGCGCGTTCTCTGATCACCTGCCTTTCGTTATGATTCATGCTGCCGTAATAATCCAGAAAAACGGAAATATTGTCAGCCATGTTAAGAACGAGATTTTCATTTAGGAATAATTTATTTAATTTATATTTATCGAAAATATCGCAGAATTCATCCACATAGAGTTTAATAACCTCGGCAAAACCGCTGTGATTCGTTTGTACCGGAATAACCCCTGATGAAAGGGCCTCCGCTGCCACTAGACCGAATGCTTCTGGAAAGATTGAGGGTGCGACGGTTATTTCCGAACAGGCGATCAGGCTCTTTAAATGATTGTGTCCTAAAAAGCCTGTAAAAACAAAGGCCGGTCCAATTTTTCCCTTGGCCGCTGAAAAATAATCCTCGGCATAGTCCTCATCCTGCAATTTCGCTGCTAACGAAGAAAAGAATTGAGCTGAATTGGAATCAATTTCTTTATCGTATGCCTCTGGGTGTGTGATCAGCTTAACATAGGCTTCTTCCTCCCCTTTATTCAATGAATCAATCATTGCTTCAAAGTATGCTCGGGAGGAACCAAACCCCACAAGAATAAACCGGACATCCTGATGTCCCTTCATTATCAGCGGTGCCGCCGCAATCAGTATCTGAACGCCTTTTGTCCATAAATATTTTCCATAGTACAACACAATCTTTTCATTCCTGAAATCAATATTTTTTAGCTTGTTTATAATATCATTATCCGTTTTCCAGATACCGTCATCCGAATCCGGGTTGTTTTTCAGCCGCTTCTCTTTGGTTTCCAGCTCAGCCACAAGTGCATTGATCACCTGTTCTTTTTCGCCGCTGTCCTTTAGGGTCATGAATTTATCCAGATCAACGCCTCCTGAGATTGCAATCGATTTTTCTTTGATCCTGCTGTCATTGTTGAAAAACTCTAAAAATTCATTTTTAGAAAAACGACTCACAAAGGCGATGACATCGGCGTTTTCAATTGCTTCCCAGGCGTATCGTTGGATCAGCTGACTATGTCTGATAGAAAAATTCAAACAGCTGCCATGCACCGTCATGACATGCTGACACTGACTTTGACCCAAAAGGCTTCTTGCCACATAAACCGGCTGCATGATGGTATGGTTTGTCCAAACCATATCGGTATGAGTATTCCCCAGGGCTGTATCAATCGCCTGGCGGTTGTATTCAATATAGGTCTCTATTTCGTCTTTGGTACATGCGGTAAAGGTTTTTACCTCATAGCCTTCGTATTCATCATACACATATACCGGCAAAAACCCGTTGAGGTTCGGTCGGTACAGGTCGCATTTACCCAAATACGGTGTTTCTTTGTGATGGATCATCCGGCTTTTGCTGTTGTCGCCATTAAAATCGAAGGCTTTTTCAATAAAATTAAATTTGTCCGGATCATTTTCCTGGCAGAACACTGTCACATGGTGACCCATTTTGCATAACACCCGGCAGATATTTTCAACATAAAGGTTGCTGCCAGTTCCCTTTAAGAAATACCCATGTACCACAACAATTTGCATAAGATTTCCTCGCTCTCGATTATTAAAATCAATAATTTTTAGTATAGATGTAATAAATCAAAACGCTTAAAAACGCTCGCTTATATGTATACATACCCAATATTTTGAAAACAACTCAAAATCTAAAAATAGAAGCCTTGCAATAATAAGACTTCTAAAGACACGAGGGACGTTTGGTCATACCCACGCCTCCCACACCGCAAAAAGAGGACCGCAAAACCAAAGTTCTGCAGTCCTCTTTTTTAATTAATGCTTATTAATTAGTGCCTGATTGTTTTAATAATTCATCTCTGCGTAGCCGACCCAGCCGCCTTCTGTAACTAGAGTTTTATCAAAGGCCCCAACCTTGAAGTCGATGGTTTCGGTTTTGCCATCGGCGTTGATGATAATTTTATTGCCGTCTACATCAATTTCCATGGAAACATCTTTTCCCGCATAATTTGTAAAAAGAGAATCGATGGTTTCTTTGGGCAGCTCAATGGCAAACATGCCGCAGTTGTACATATTCTGCCTAAAAATCCGTGCGAAACTTTCGGCCAACACTACGTTAATGCCATTGACTTCCAGCGCCCAGGGAGCATGTTCCCGGGAAGAACCGCAGCCAAAGTTTTCTCTGGTTACAATCACCGCTTTATCCCGGGTGTCTTCCTTACTGAAGCCGGTCAGAACCAGATCCTCCAGCAAATTTGGTTTTAATGCCTCTTTGGTAATTTCCGTCAGATATTTTGCCGGAATGATTTCATCGGTATTGATATCGCTTCTATCTAAAAATAATACTTTTCCACTAAATGTTTTCATTTTATGCCACCTCCTATGCTTGATATAAATCAGAATTTGTTATGGTTCCTGTAATTGCTGTTGCCGCTGCGGTTGCGGGGCTCATCAGATGAACCATGCCGCCTTTACCCATTCTGCCGTTGAAATTACGGTTGGTGGTGGATGCGCAGACTTCCCCTTTGGCAAGGACGCCGTTGCTCATGCCCAGACAGGCCCCGCAGGTGGGATTCGTCACGCAGAAACCGGCATCATGGAAGATTTCAATCAAGCCTTCTTTTAAGGCCATGGAATAAATCGCCGGAGTTGCGGGGCTCACAATGGCCCGAACATCGTCGCTGATTTTCTTGCCTTTTAAAACACTGGCAGCGATTCTCAAATCTTCAATCCGTCCGTTGGTGCAGCTGCCAATATAAATCTGGTCAACCCTGGTCCCTGCCATTTCCCTGACGGTCTTAACCTGATCGGGTTTATAACCAACCGTCACCATCGGTTCCAGATCTGAAACATTGTATTCGCAAATCCGCTCGTATTCGGCATCGGCATCGGACACCCATTTTGAATATTCTTTCAGGGCATCCTCTTTAGTGGCAAACTCATCCTTGATGAATTCCCACAGGTAGTCCACCGTGGTCATATCCGGGTAGCAGATGCCGGAGGTGCCGCCAGCTTCAATGGCCATGTTGGAAAGTGTCATTCGGGATTCCATGGACATGGCGTCCACCACGGGGCCGGTAAACTCAATAACCATATT
>JAENWK010000115.1 GCA_016650045.1 Eubacteriaceae bacterium
CGTTTATGGCTCACCTTAACTTCAAACTCATCTAAAGCATCCATGGTTAAAATACCGCTTCGCTCTCCCGTTTCGTAATTCTCCCGTGAAATAAGGGCAGCACCAAAAGCTCCCATCAATCCTGCAATATCTGGACGCGTCACTTCTTTTTCCGTAATTTTTTCAAAGGTCCGAAGCACCGCCTGGTTATTAAAGGTGCCCCCCTGGACAATGATATTTTCTCCCAATTCTTTGGGATTGTGTATTTTAATTACTTTCTGCAAAGCATTTTTAATGACCGAATAGGATAGGCCTGCGGAAATATCCCCTACCTCTGCCCCTTCTTTTTGAGCCTGTTTTACTTTAGAATTCATAAAAACGGTGCACCGGGTACCGAGGTCTACTGGATTTTCTGCCATCAGTGCCGAATTGACAAATTCGTCCATGGTTAAATTCAGTGATTTAGCAAAAGTTTCTAAAAAAGACCCACATCCTGAAGAACAGGCTTCATTAAGAATAATGCTGTCAATGGTGCCATTTTTTATTTTCATGCATTTCATATCCTGCCCGCCGATGTCCAGAATGAAATCAACCTCAGGCCTGAAATAACAGGCACCCTTGTAGTGCGCAATGGTTTCAATTTCCCCAATGTCAACTTTTAGAGCAGTTTTAATCAAACTTTCGCCATAGCCGGTAACCGTTGATTTTCCAATATAGACAGTTTCCGGGAGGACTTTATAAATTTCTTTTAAAATTTTAATGGTTTGAGCAAGGGGACTGCCCTCATTTCCGCCATAGTAACTATAGAGAAGTGCTCCATCCTGACTGATCAGAACTGCTTTTGTAGTAGTCGAGCCAACATCAATGCCCAAAAAACAACATCCTTCGTAGTCATTCAGGCTTCCCTTTTTTACCTGATTTTTATTGTGTCGAGTTCTGAATGTGTCAAGATCATCCTGGTTGCTAAAAAGAGGTGCCAGATGTCCAACTTCATTTTTTGCTAAAGCATCTAATTTCCCCACGGCTGTCACCAGATCTCCTAAACCCATAAAATCTTCCTTTTCTGCCGAATAGGCTGCGCCAATGGCTACAAAAAGATTTGATTTCTCCGGGAAAATAATTTGATCCTCACTTAATTTAAGGGTTTCAATAAAACGTTCCCTTAATTCGGATAAAAAATAAAGAGGTCCCCCTAAAAACGCTACATTTCCTCGAATAGGATGTCCGCAAGCCAGACCGCTAATGGTTTGATTCACCACTGCCTGAAAAATAGATGCGGCAATATCGGCTTTTTCAGCACCTTCATTAATGAGTGGCTGAATATCGGTTTTTGAAAAAACACCGCACCGGGAAGCAATGGGGTAAATCATGGTATGATTTTTTGATAATTCATTAAGTCCCTGGGCATCTGTCTTAAGCAGAGTGGACATTTGATCAATAAACGCACCGGTTCCGCCGGCACAAGTGCCGTTCATCCGCTGTTCAATCATACCCTTAAAGAAAGTGATTTTTGCATCCTCACCGCCAAGTTCGATGGCAACCTCAGTTCGTGGAATGCATCGTTCAACCGCTAAAGTTCCTGCAACAACTTCCTGAACAAAAGGAATTCCCAACCATTGAGAGATCATCAGACCGCCTGAACCGGTTACACACACTCGCACTTTCAGATCCCCTAACTTTTCATAGGTTTCTTTTAACAAATTGACGATGGTTATTTTTATATTTGATAAATGTCTGCGGTATTCCTCATAAATAATTTCATTTTTATAATTGAGTACCACCACTTTAATGGTGGTGGAACCAATATCTATACCCATTTTAAAATTGTTTTTCATTATGCTTAATGACTCCTTCTCTGTTAGGTCAATAATATGTCAATAATATGGCAATCATAGACGATTTCGCTTTTTCCCAATTCATTTCCGACGTCGTCAAAGAGGATTGCCCGAACTCCCTTGGTCCCGCTGTCAATGGTCATTACTATATTTTTGATTACTTTTTCATTCAAAGGCAATTTCTCCGCTTATCTTCTTGATTTTATACCATTATACCAAATAGTATCAAGGTTGTAAAAAAAAAAGCATTATTCAAGAAGACTGAACTTCTTTGACTTGTTTTAAAAACATTTCCATATCCCTAAAAGGATCAGTTCCGCAAACTCCGGCTAAAACTGGGGTATCTTTTACAATGGTAACCACTTCCCTTGCCATATCCATAACAATGGCATTGGCATCTCCATAGGACAGAAGACCTGCCAATGAACCAAGGTTTAATGCCATTCTAAAAAACACCCTGTGTATCTATTTCTCACTTAAATTAAAAACTTCAAAACGCAAAAAAAGCATTTCAGAATAATCTGAAATGCTTTTATTCACAAAATAGTTTACTAAATCTATAAGCCGAGTTCTGTTTAAATAGCCATCTATCTTGATTTATTGTTGCCAATAAATTCTAGCGACCTACCATAGGATAACGACGAGCAGCCGTCTTTTAAAATCCGTTCTTGGTCTTGCTCCAAGTGGGGTTTACATAGCTGATGTGTCACCACACCACTGGTGAGCTCTTACCTCACCCTTTCATCCTTACCATTGCTGGCGGTATACTTTCTGTTGCACTTGCCTTAGAGTTGCCTCCACCGGGCGTTACCCGGCACCACGCTCTTTGGAGCTCGGACTTTCCTCAACCGGTGTAACCCGGGTGCGACTATCTGATTTACTAAACCATAGTATTATAACCTATTTTATATTCTGATGCAATAAAAAGACCTTTAATAAAGGGAAATATAATCTTTTAAAGATTCCGCGGTAATCAATTCCGGCGAGCGTTCTCCTAACCCAGCAATAATGATTGCCTCCAGGCATTCGGTGACCCATTTCTCAGTTCCAAAATGACCTGCATCCAATACCCAAAAATTATTTTCCGCTGCCCGCTGTCCATCATGGTGTTTCAGATCCCCAGTGATTAAAACATCTGCCTTTTGAGATTTAGCAATCCCAATCAAATCGGCTCCTGCTCCAGAGCAAAGTGCAACACGTCGAACCATTTCAGGTAATATTCCTGCCCCTCTTAATGTATTGAGGTTCAGGGCTTTTTTCACATATTGGATAAAATCATGAGCCATCATCGGTTCTTTGAGCAGTCCTATTTTTCCCAAACCAGTGTGATTCATTAATCGGCCATTTTCCAGGGGAATCACATCATAGGCCATTTCTTCATAGGGATGGTTCTTCTTTAATTGATTAATCAGATTTTTTAGTAATTTTCCTGGGATAATGGCTTCAATCCGATCTTCTTTGACTTCTTCAATGGTATCGATCTGTCCGATAAAAGGATTCGATCCTATAAGAGGTCGAAATGTTCCAATACCTGATGATCGAAAGGTACAATAATCATAGGTTCCAATGGCCCCTGCTCCATTTTTTCCGAAAACTTCGACTATTTTTTCTGTGGCATTACTGGGTACATAAACCACTAGCTTAAAAAATATTTCCGGATTAGAAGGATCCAGTGGTCGAATAGACTCCAGACCAATTTTGTGGGCTAAAAAATCATTGAGTCCCGTTTTTGCTTTGTCAAGATTGGTATGGGCAACATATAGGGCAATATCATTTTTGATCAATTGAGTAATTAATCGACCCTTTTCATAGTCCGTTGAAAGGGTTTTTAATCCCTTGAAAATAAAGGGATGATGGGCAATGATAAGATCAATCTTTCGATTCACTGCCTCTTCAATAACCTCCGGGGTAATATCCAATGTCAATAACACCCGATCAATCGATTGTTTATAGGATCCGACTTGCAATCCCACATTATCCCAGTCCTCTGCCAAAGTCTTAGGCGCAATATCCTCAATGACTTTTATTATTTCACTGAGCTTTACAGACATTTTTTTACCTCATTCAACCTTAGAATATAGGTCTTACTCTCTTTAAATTGTTTTTTCGCAATCAATGATGTCTTTCCTCTTGTGCTATCACATATTTTTTCTTCAAGATAAATCTTGCGATTAATGTGAGCTTTAAGCAGCGGATGTCTTGTTTGAATTGCCTGGTATCCCAATTGATAATCCAAAACATCATTAATACTCATGGTTCCAGGGGCTGCCACAATAATTTCATAAATGCGGTTGCTTTCCTGGGCTAAATCTTCATGAATAATTTTAAAACCGTGAGTTTCTAAATACCGACGAACCACCGGTTGGTTATTCATTGGTTGAATAATTAATTTTTTAGCAGCGCCAGCGATTAAGACTTCTGCCTCCAAAAGTTCAGTTATGAGTATCCCACCCATACCTGCCATAACAATGACTTCTGCCTCCCCAGGTTGAAGCACAGAAAGACCCGAACCAAGTCGGGTCTCAATACAATTATTTAAGCCATTGTCTTTTATAAATTTTCTTGCTTTTTCCAAAGGTTTTTTATTAATATCACAGGCAAAGGCCTTGGCTATTATTTTCTTTTCAATCAGTGCCACCGGCAAATAACCGTGATCGGTTCCGATATCCGCCATTGACTCCTCACCGGTAAACCAAGTGGCAATTGCCATTAATCGCGGACTTAATTCCATGGACATTTTAGGTTAAATAATCCTTTAATTTTTTGCTTCGACTGGGATGTCTTAATTTGCGTAAAGCTTTGGCTTCGATTTGTCTGATACGTTCCCTGGTAACATTAAATTCCTTACCAACTTCTTCCAGGGTTCGAGCTCGGCCATCATCAAGGCCGAAACGTAATCGGAGCACTTTTTCTTCACGCTCAGTTAGTGTCTTTAAGACCTCGACCAGCTGTTCTTTTAATAAGGCATAGGACGCGGCCTCAGCAGGTGCCGGAGCATCCTCATCTGGTATGAAATCCCCAAGATGGCTATCTTCTTCTTCCCCAATCGGTGTTTCTAAAGAAACAGGATCCTGGGCAATCTTTTGAATTTCTCTGACTTTTTC
>JAENWK010000047.1 GCA_016650045.1 Eubacteriaceae bacterium
CTGCGGGATATTCTGGAACTGGTCACTCACCGGATCCCCAATGCCAAAGGGTTTAAAAGCATCCAGGACATTCAAGTAATCTCTCCGATGAAAAAAGGAAAAGTCGGCGTCACCAATCTTAACAAAGAGCTTCAGGCCGTTCTTAATCCTCCCAGTGAAAACCGTGCCCAGCGAGAATTCGGTATGGTGATTTACCGTGAAGGGGATAAAGTCATGCAGATCAAAAACAATTACCGCCTGAAATGGGAAGATGCCAATGGCTTTGAAGAAGGGGAAGGGATCTACAATGGCGACATTGGAATTCTTGAAAATATCAATGAAGGCATGAAGTCCTTCACCATTTTATTTAACGACGGCAAACGGGTGTTATATGATTTTGAACAAATGGATGAAATCACCCACGCCTACGCCATGACCGTACACAAAAGCCAGGGAAGTGAATTCCCCGTGGTGGTCATGCCCATTGTCGGCGGGCCACCGTTATTTCTTAACCGCAAACTCCTCTATACCGCAGTCACCCGGGCAAAAAAACTCCTCATTCTCATGGGCAGCAGTTATGTGTTCAGCCAGATGATCAAATCCGGCGATTCTCAGGAACGCCAAACCGCCCTAAGAGAGCGCATTATCGACTATATCAACAACCCCATGATTTAGGATTCATAATGATTTGATGTGAACCCCTGTAGGGGCGAATATTAATCGCCCGCAACCGTTGATGTTAAATAAAAATGTTGGATTTCCCATCACGTTTCGGGCGGGTACTGCCCGCCCCTACAGTATCAATTATTAATCGCCCGCAACCTCGAGCATGCAAACAAACATTTTTGTAATAGCACAAACTATAATAGTTGAAACTATCATAGTTTGTGCTATAATAGAAATATGAGGTGAATCAATATGAAAAAATTCATAAACCGCCATTCTGAACTTACATTTCTTGAGAGCGAATATGCCCAGAATGGTCCATCATTGGTCATTCTATATGGCCGACGCCGGATTGGAAAAACAGCGCTCATGGTAGAATTCGGCAAAGACAAGGAGATGCTGTATTTTTTGGCAACGGAGGAATCCGAGGAAGAGAACAGAACCGCATTTAAAGGCCTCATTGCTGATTATACCAAAAATGAAATTTTAAAAGAAAGTTCCATTTCAAAGTGGGATCTCATCTTCAAGGAATTAATTAAAGTCAAACCGGAAAAAAGGAAGCTCCTGGTGATTGATGAATTTCAATATTTGGGAAAAACGAATCAGGCATTTCCATCGATTTTTCAGAAAATATGGGATACGCTGCTGCTGGATCAGAATATTATGGTCGTTTTATGCGGTTCCCTGATCACCTTGATGGAAGAGCAAACCCTGAATTACAGCAGCCCATTGTATGGCAGACGAACCGGTCAAATCCGTTTAAAGCAAATACCATTTAGCCATTATCATGAATTTTATCCCGAAGTTTTCCAGCGTAAAGAACTCATTGCCTACTACAGTGTGACTGGAGGCGTTCCAAAATACATTGAATTATTCAATCGCTCGGCACAAGTTGATCTGTATGATAAAATAGCCAGTAATATTCTAACCACTGAAAGCTATCTTTATGAGGAACCGATTTTTTTGCTGCAAAACGAAGTCAAAGAAATTGGCAGTTATTTAACCCTTCTAAAAATAATCTCGGCCGGTCATCACAAACTGGGTCACATTGCATCAGCAGCAAAGCTGCAATCATCGCAGATAACATTTTATCTAAAAACCCTTATCAATCTGGATATTCTAAAAAGAGAAGTACCGATTACAGAAAAGAACCCAGAGAAGAGTAAGCGGGGTCTCTATAAAATAAAAGACAATTATATTGCCTTTTGGTTTCAATTTGTTTATCCATATACCAGTTACCTTGAAACAGGACAGCAGGAATTTGTGGTGAGTAAAATAAAGCAAAACCTTGTGGATGGACATACTGCTTACGTCTATGAAGATGTTTGTCTGGAAGAGATTCAGGAGATGAATAAGAACCATTCTTGGCCATTTGTCTTCGATAAAGCGGGGCGATGGTGGAATAATTCAGAAGAAATTGACCTTGTGGCTTTTGAAAGTGCAGGGACAAACATAATTTTCGGAGAATGTAAGTACACAGAAAAACCCATGGATGTTGATGTTTTTTACAAATTGCTGGAGAAGAAGCAGGCCGTCAAGTGGAACAATCAGAATCGCAGAGAATGGTTTGTCCTATTTTCGATTAATGGTTTTACCGATGGATTAAAGGCACTGGCTAACGAGAGAGAAGATCTGATGTTAAGTTTCTAATGAAAATTTTGATTGCGGGCGGGTACGATCCGCCCCTACGGTATATAACAAACGGTAAACTCAAATAAAACAAATGGCGATTATCAATCGCCCGCAACCCTGATCATCGAAAGGGCCCATTATGGAAATAGTATCGAAATTCTTCGCTTTTCTGGAAAACAACCTCTTTTTAAAAAATGGAACCTGTCCGATCTGCGGCAAGGTTCTTTTTATAACCGATCATTATCTTTGCAGCGGCTGTGAAGAAGAGCTGCCATGGATTAATGGTCCAACCTGTGAAGGCTGCGGCCGGCTGGTGTTTGTCACCAACCGTCCGCGGTGTAAAGCCTGTGCCATTGGCAATTTCCCCTTTACCGGCGGCTATGCCTGGCTCCATTACCATCACTCGGGCAAAGCTTTGGTCCATGCCATTAAATTTAAAAATCGTCCCAACCTTGGCATCTGGGCAGGCACCCAGATGGGCCGGGAGTTGGCCAAAATCCCCTGGGTGAAAGAAATCGATTTTATTATGCCAGTGCCCCTTCACCAAAGCCGATTGGAAGATCGGGGCTACAATCAAAGCGAAAAAATTGCCCGGGGCATTGTGAAAGGTTTAGCAGAAAGCTTCACCGAGAGTCATAACAAATTGCCACTGCTTAAACTCCAAACCCTGAGGCGCAGTCGAAACACCCCGCATCAGGTCGGTCAGGGCAGAGAAGAGCGATTAACAAACCTCTTAGGTGCCTTTAGCGCCGAATATCTGGAGGAGTTTCAGGGGAAGACAATCCTTGTGGTCGATGACGTTCTAACCACCGGTGCAACTTTAGCAGAGGTCGCCACCACACTACTTGAAGCTGGCGCCAAAGAGGTTTACATTGCCACAGTATGCGCAGTTGCAGAATAAGCCATGGTGATAGAAGCAAATACCACTAAATCTCCTTCTTAAAACCCCAGCAGGGCACTGTAAATATCTTAAATTGACCCGGCATAGGGTCTTTTTTTTGTGGTGAATCCCATCAAAGAATGATATGATAGATTTGTAAAAAATTAAAAAAAGCAAAAAGGCAATTAAAAGGGGAAGGACGAAACATTGAATTTATGGAAGAACTCATAAAAAAACTAAATGCTGTGATGGCATCTGAAAATATAAGACGCAACGAACCCATGAAAAATTATACATCATTTAAGGTCGGAGGGCCCGTTGACATTCTGCTCATGCCCCAGACAAAACAGGAGGTTGCCGAAGCCCTTTCCATCTGTCGAGATACCGATATTTCTCTTTATATCATGGGGAATGGCAGTAATCTGCTGGTCCAGGATGGCGGCGTTCGGGGCATCATTCTTCAGACAAAAGCGCTGAAACATGTGGAGATTGACGGTGAAACCCTGATGGCAGAACCCGGCATTACCTTAAAGGATCTGGCCGATATTGCCTTAGAAGAGAAGCTCACCGGACTTGAGTTTGCATCCGGCATCCCCGGAACCCTGGGCGGTGCGGTCACCATGAATGCCGGGGCCTATGACGGAGAAATGAAAAACATTGTGGCCAGCATTGAAGTCATCGATGAGAATGGCAACCTTAAAACCATTCCGGTGGAGGCCTGTGACTTTGGTTATCGCACCAGTGTGATGCAAAAATATGGCTGGCTCCTGATCGGGATTAACCTTAATCTAAGAAAAGGTGACTATAATGAAATTAAAAATAAAATGATGGATTTTAACGCCCGACGCCAGGAAAAACAGCCCCTGGAATATCCCAGTGCCGGAAGTACCTTCCGGCGTCCCGAAGGCTATTATGCCGGAAAACTGGTTCAGGACGCAGGTTTTCGCGGCTATTGCATCGGCGGCGCCCAGGTATCCGAAAAACACAGTGGTTTTGTCATTAACAAAGGCGATGCCACGGCCGCTGATATATTAGAGCTCATTGCCACCATTCAGGCAGGGGTCAAAGAAAAATTCGGCGTGGAGTTGGCTACCGAAGTCATCGTCATCGGCGAACCCTGACATCGATAATGGCCCAACTCCGGCGTTACCGTCATTCTTCAAACGGCAGTCACTTATTATAAATAAGCTCCTTTGTTTTTGAATGCGGTGCCCTGGATTTGAACCATTCTCTTCGTCAGTTGGATTGTAGTAATCAATCGCTCTAAATACTAAAACAACCATCATAAAGGAAGAACATGAAAATAACACATGATATGCATACCCACAGCACCTATAGCCACGGCCGGCACACCATTAAAGAAATGGTGGACCAGAGCCGCAAAATCGGTTTGAAAGCCATTACCATTTCAGACCATGGCCGAAGTCATCCGTTGTTCGGGGTGCGAAAACGCAACTTTGTGAAAATGCGCCGAGAAATCGATGCTCTCAATGCGAAATATGACGACATTGACATTTATCTTTCGGTTGAATCCAACCTCATCGGCGCCAATGGTGACATTGACATTGGGGACGAAGAACTCAAATATTGTGACTGGATCAGCGTCGGTTATCATTACGGCTATGTGGCAGCCAGCTTTTCAGACTTCTTCCGCTTCGCCATTCCCAATTACTCCGCCAAGATCCTGCCCTTTATTCGACAAAGGGTCATGGCCATGAACACCCGCGCTTATATTAAAATGATGGACCGCTATGACATTAAACTGATCACCCACCCCGGGGATAAACTGCCCATCGACATCGATGCGGTGGCCAAAGCCGCTGCCGAGCATGGTGTTTTGCTGGAAATCAACCCTCGACACGACCATCTCAATGTGGAAGAAATTAAAATTGCCATGAAATACAATGGCAATTTTGCCATCAACAGCGATGCCCATTGCATCGAGGCCCTGGGAGCCATGGGAAAAGCTCAGGAAATCGCCACCACCGCCGGACTGCCATTGGAGCGGATTGTCAACATATCCGATTAAACAGGTTATGACCAAATGATAAAATCAAGTTCTTTAGAACGTGGTGGTGGTTTATACAACCAATTGCGTAACGTCTTAGGCGGACATCTCGAAGAGTGTCCGACGTAGAGTGGAGAAATTGTTTCGTATAAACCGACAGCACGAAACAGCACTATGATTAAGACAATTATTTTTAAAGCAAAAAGTAGCTAGACGAACCTTCGAGGACAATTATTTATGAAGTTGTGTGCATCAAGGCGAACAGGCGATAGCCTGTCCGAGCTTGCAGCATACAACCATAAATAATGGCCTTGAAGGGGTGGTCAACACCAACCAAATGCAAAAACAACCCAAAGGAGACCCCAATGAAAACTATTATCATCACAGGAATGTCAGGAGCCGGGAAATCTCAAGCCATCCAAATCCTAGAAGATCTTGGTTTTTTTTGTATTGATAATTTGCCGCCACAGCTGATTGTCATCTTTCTTAATCTCTGCAAACAATCCGCCTCGGGCATTGAAAACATCGCCCTGGTGACGGATGTTCGCGGGGATATTTTTGTCAATGGCAATTCATCCCCACTGGAAGATTACCTGGATCAGGATAAAGATGCCGAACTTTTCTTCCTGGATGCGACCGATGAGGTGTTAGTATCCCGGTATCAGGAAACACGTCGCGCCCATCCTCTGGCCGGCAGTACCGGCAATCTGCTGGAAGCGATTCAAACAGAACGAACCATGCTGGATCATTTCAAAGAAATCTCGGATGAGGTCATCGATACATCAAACATCAAAGTAGCTGAGCTGAAAAAGAAGTTCAAGGCACTGCTTAAAAAAGAAGAACATCAAACAAAACCCCAGGTGAATATATATTCCTTTGGGTTTAAATACGCCCCTCCCACCGGGGCAGACTTTGTTTTTGACGTCCGCTTTCTACCCAATCCTTTTTACAAAAAAGAGCTTAGGCACCTTACCGGTGAAGATCAAGCCGTACGGGATTATGTGATGTCATCGTCCAAAGCCAAAGAGTTTTATGATAAACTGCTGGATCTGCTGGAGTTTGTCATTCCCGAGTTTACCAATGTTTCTAAAAATACCGTGGAAATTGCCATCGGCTGCACCGGCGGCCAGCACCGCTCAGTGACCTTTGCCTGGCTACTGGAAGAAGCACTAAAAGCCAAAGGCTATGAAACAAGACTAAGACACCGGGACATCACCAAAAACCGACTGGAACAATAAAGCAAAAAGCAATGAGACAATCCCTTCGAGGACAATTATTTATGAAGTTGTGTGCATCAGGGCGAACCGGCGTTAGCCTGTCCGATCCTGCAGCACACAACCATAAACAATGGCCCGGGAAGGTCGGTCAACACCAACCTAATTTCAAATATGCCCACCAATAAAAATAAAGGATGTGACTCCATGGACATGAAAGAATACATCAGGGAGTTTACCCTGAAAGATATCATAAAAGTCAGAAACCCCAGAGTCGTTGCCCTGGGTGGAGGTACCGGCCTTTCCGTGATTCTGCGGGGATTAAAAAAATATACCGATAACCTGACGGCCATTGTCACGGTCGGCGATGACGGCGGCGGCTCCGGGGCCCTGAGAGAAGATTTAGGCATCCTGCCGCCCGGCGATATCAGAAGCTGTATTATGGCACTGGCCGATGACGAAAATGTGATGCAGGATCTGTTTAACTACCGCTTTACCTGCGGCAGTATGGAAGGCCAAAGCTTTGGCAATCTTTTTATAGCCGCCATGAATGGCATCAGCCAGGATTTTTACGACGCCATACGCCGGACATCCGATGTGCTCCAGGTCAAAGGAGAGGTTCTTCCCGTCACCCTGTCAGAAATGATTCTCATGGCCAAACTGGAAAACGGTGATGTTGTTGAAGGGGAGTCAAAGATTTCAGTGGCAGTTGAGGAAAGAAACAGCCCCATTGACCATATGTTTTTAAAACCCACCGACATTGAGGCCTTACCCGAAACCATTGAAGCCATTAAAATGGCGGATGTTATCGTATTGGGACCAGGAAGTCTGTATACCAGCGTCATCCCTAATTTACTGATCAACGATGTGGCCCGGGCTATTTTTGACAGCCGTGCCAAACGTTTTTATATTGGCAATATTATGACCGAGCCCGGAGAAACCACCGGATACAGCCAGGAAGACCATATCCGTGCCATTGAAAAGCACCTGGACCAGAAAGAAGGCCATTTATTCGATTATGTGGTTATCAATGACGGCTCCTTACCAAAAAGCATTGAAGAAAAATATAATAAATATAATGCCACTGTCGTCTCTCTGGGAAACCGGGTAGATGGTTACGAATATATCACAGATGACTTTGTGATCATGGAAAACGGCACTGTCCGCCATGACGCCCACCTGTTAGCCCGTCGGATTTTCGAAATCTACATGAAATAATTTAAAAATACTAAGATCATAGCAAAAAAGTAACTAGACCACCCCTGCGAGGACAATTATTTGTGAAGTTGTGTGCATCAAGGCGAACAGGCGACAGCCTGTCTGAGCTTGCAGCACACAACCACACGTCAAGGCCTGAAAATTATGGTTTTCGACCCACCCAGGGCAACACTGCATATAGCAAAAAGTAACTAGACCACCCCTTCGAGGACAATTATTTGTGAAGTTGTGTGCATCAAGGCGAACAGGCGATAGCCTGTCCGAGCTTGCAGCACACAACCACACGTCAAGACCTGAAAGTTATGGTTTTCGACCCACCCAGGGGCAACACTGCATATAGCAAAAAGTAACTAGACTGACCTTCCGAGGACAATTATTTATGAAGTTGTGTGCATCAAGGCGAACAGGCGACAGCCTGTCCGAGCTTGCAGCACACAACCATAAATAATGGCCTTGGAAGGTCAGTCAACAACAAACTAATTTCAAATAAGCCCACCAAAGGAGAAGCCATGACATTTTCAGCCCTGTTAAAGAAAGATATTTCAAAGCTTCCCTTTGGAACAAAGGTATGCCAGCGCGCCGAGTTATCAGGCATCGTTGGTGCCATTGCCCTCATTGCCGTGGATGAAGCCGGGGGCATGACCCTGGGGGTAAAAACCGAAAACCCGGCCGTGGCCAAACGCTGCTACCAGCTCATTAAAGGCCTGTACCAGATAAAACCACAGCTCAAAATCGAAAAGACAAAGAAATTCAAAGAACATCGGGCCTATTTGGTGGCCGTGGAAGATCCGGTGCTGGTTAAAAAAATTCTCCAGGACATTGACATTCTCAGCTATAATGCCATGGGCCAGGCGTTTTTCGCCAATCAGGTGCCCGAAAATATTAAAAAGCAGCAGCCCAGAATCAAAGCCTATATCCGAGGGGCTTTTTTAGGATGCGGTTCCGTGTCCAACCCTGAAAAAACCTATCACCTGGAGTTGGTTGGAAAGAGAACCCAAATCCAGAATAAAAGCAATAACCTGTCCCTGGAGATCAGCGAACAATCCACCTATCTCCAAAGTGTGAAAGCCCTGTTGGATGAATTCGACATTAAATCCAATCTCATTCACCGCAAGTCCCACTGGGTGCTTTACCTCAAAGAAGGGGAAAGTGTGGTAAATTTTTTAAATGTCATTGGCGCCCATCGGGGGCTTTTGGAAATGGAGAATATCCGCATTGTCAAAGAAATGCGTAATGACATCAACCGGCAAGTGAACTGTGAAACCGCCAATCTCAATAAAACCATTGTGGCGTCCTATGATCAGATTGCAGCTATTTTAACTCTAAAAGAAACCCTGGGATTAAAGAACTTACCTAAAAATCTCTATGACATTGCCGAGGTCCGGCTGAATTACCCGGATGCCAGTATTAAAGAGCTGGGCGAGCGTTTAGATCCCCCGGTGGGAAAATCCGGCGTGTATCATCGGTTAAAGAAATTAAACCAGTTAGCAGAAGATCTGAAAAGGAAATAAGAAACGTTAAAATGAGTAAAAATACATTGCGGAAGAGTACAAATCCGTTGATTAAAATAGAATGGATCGTTATAATAACCTAGATTAATTATCTGAAGGATATTTCAAAATAAACCAGGAGAAACCATGAACTCAAAAAGAAAAGAACAAATTTCAAAAGTAATGCTCTTAATGGTATGTGACCTCATTGTTTTCTTTATGTCCTACTATTTTGCCTTTCTGCTGCGATATAATTTTGCATTGCCACAAGGAGCTTTTTGGAACCTTGAAATCTTTATTGGCATTGCCATTTTAATTAAAATAATTGTGTTTATTTTTACAAAAATGTACAATACCCTTTGGCGTTATGCCAGCATTGAAGAAATTTTCCAGATCTTGCTGGTTGTACTCATTGCCAACGTCCTGGCCAATGTTTTTTTCATGGTATTTAACATAAAAATCCCAGGTTCAGTCATGGTTTTAACAACGATGATTGATTTTATTTTTGTCGGGGGTCTTCGGATTTTTTGCCGTGCAATACGACGCATGAGTTTACATCTAAATAAAACCAGAAGACAGAGTATCGAACGTACACTGATATTTGGGGCGGGAGAAGCCGGTGTAAAAATCCTGAAAGAATTATTGGTCAGCTATAAACACTATAAGGTGGTTGCTTTTCTGGATGACGATCCCTATAAAAAAGGGAAGCAGCTGAATGGTATACCGATTCTTGGCGGCAGAAATTGTTTTAAAAAAGTGATTGAAAAAAAAGATGTTAACTTTATTATCATTGCCTGCCCTTCCATAGGCAATAAAAACATCAAAGCAGTGGCTGAACTGGCGAATGCCACCGGTATCCCCGTAAAAATACTGCCAAATTTCAGCGAAATTCTGCGTTATGATGTGAGTCTCAGCCGTTTAAGAAACCTACAGATAGAAGATCTCCTTAATCGTGACGAAGTGGTTCTGGATAAAAATAAAATTTCTTCCTTCATAAAGGATAAAGTGATTATGATTACCGGAGGGGGCGGTTCCATTGGCTCTGAACTCTGCAGGCAAATCATTCGGTATAATCCGAAGAAGATTATCATTGTTGATATTTATGAAAACTCCCTGTATCACCTGGAACTGGAACTTGAACGATTCCTTGGAAAGCGTGGAAAAAAGATTCAGTGTAATACTACCGTTAATTTGGAAATCGGATCCGTTCGTGACAGAACACGAATCAACGATCTTTTTGAAGCCTACAAGCCCCAGGTTATTTTTCACGCGGCTGCACATAAACATGTGCCGATGATGGAGAAAACACCGAAGGAAGCCGTTAAAAATAATATCTTTGGAACCAAGAATCTCTTAGATGCCTGTGTCTACCATAATGTGGAAAAATTTGTTCAGATTTCTACGGACAAAGCCGTAAAACCCACCAATGTTATGGGAACCACCAAGCGGGTGTGCGAAATGCTCATACAAACCTATAACCAAACCAATAATACTGATTTTGTGGCGGTGCGTTTTGGAAACGTCCTGGGAAGCAACGGCAGTGTGATTCCAATTTTTAAAAAACAAATTGCCCAGGGTGGACCTGTCACCGTGACGGACAAAAATATAGAACGGTTTTTTATGACCATTCCTGAAGCCACCCAGTTGGTGCTCCAGGCAGGAAGCATGGCAAAAGGCGGAGAAATCTTTGTTCTCGATATGGGTGAGCCGGTAAAAATAGTAGAACTGGCAGAAAAAATGATCAAGCTTTCCGGGTTTGAACCTTACAGTGAAATGCCCATTGTTTTCACAGGCCTCAGACCCGGGGAAAAGCTCTGCGAAGAGTTATCCTATGACGTTAAAGGTTTTGACCCGACCCGGCACAAGGATATATTTGTGGAAAGCATCATGCACTTTGAAAAAAGGTGGATGGAGGATCAATTGGCAGAGCTTAGAAAAGTAACCAATACCGGAAAAGATAATGACGTGATCCTGCAATTACAGGTGATGGTCCCTGATTTTACGCCGGACTGTAGGACAATAAAAAATATTCCCCGAAAGGATTAAATAATGATTGATATACATTCGCATAGTTTACCGGGGGTTGATGACGGTGCCCAAACCATGGAGGAAAGCATGGCGATGATCCGGGCCGCCAAAGACCAGGGGTTTAATAGCATCATTCTCACGCCCCATTACATCACCAACACCAAATTCGAATCCAAGGTCAAAGAAAATAAAGTCATTCTGAACGCCCTGAAAAAAGCGGTGAAGGATGCCGGCATTGACCTGTTTCTGTTTCTGGGAAACGAAGTGTGTTATCGGGTGGACGTCCTTGATTTCATCGATCAGGGCAACTATATCACCATGAACGACAGCCGCTATCTGCTCATTGAAACCAAGTCCCATTTAGCCGATCTCTACAATTTTGAAGCCTTTCTTTTCAAGCTGCAATTAAAAGGATATACGCCCATTATTGCCCATCCGGAACGCTACGATTTTGTACAGAAGGACCCCAACGTGCTGGCAAATCTCGTCGAACATGGCTCCCTGGCACAAATGAACATTTTAAGTCTTACCGGAGCCTACGGCGCCAGCGCCAAAGAAACTGCGGAAATCCTGCTGACCCACAATATGGTGCATTTTCTTGCCAGTGACGCCCACCGTCCCATGAGTTACGAAGCTTTTGGCCAGGCCAAAGAAATGGCCATCGATCTCGTTGGAAAAGAAAAGGTGGCAAAACTGCTTAACGAAAACCCGGCTCGGGTGCTAGTGGATGAAACCATCGTGATAGATGACCCTGACTTCTATGAAGATTCCAAAAAAAGAAAATGGAAATTAGGAAATTTATGGAAGAAATAACGCTGCTTAAACCCTGTAAAAAAGGGCGGGTACTACCCGCCCGTAGATGGTTAACCAAATTAAATCCTGCTGTCTAATTCACCAAATGCAACCCGAAATAGGTTCTCAAATCCGCAATGGCCCGGCGGTGAAGCTTTACCAGACTATTGGCGGTAACCCCCATCTTCACACTAATGGCGACAAAGCTTTGCTGCTTAAAATAATGTTCCTCAATAATCCAACGCTGACGTTTCTTTAACAACGGTAAATAGCCAAACAACGCTTTTAAATCCTCC
>JAENWK010000021.1 GCA_016650045.1 Eubacteriaceae bacterium
TATAGCCGCCAATTTTTTACAATACTCTGAATTGGAACCTCCATTTTTAACGTTAGTTGTCTCAGGAGGACACAGCCATCTTGTTTTAGTAAAGGATTATCAAACTTTTGAAGTCCTGGGAAAAACAAGAGATGATGCAGCCGGGGAAGCCTTTGATAAGGTGTCCCGGGTGTTGGGTCTCGGTTATCCTGGAGGTCCTGCCATTGATAAAGCTGCTATCAAAGGAAATCCCGCGGCCATTGATTTTCCCAGGGCATTTTTAGACAAGGATCGTTTTGATTTTAGTTTTAGCGGATTAAAGTCAGCCGTTCTAAATTATATTAACCGAAAAAAAATGAAAAACGAATCCATTGATGTCAATGATGTAGCGGCATCGTTCCAAATGGCGGTAGTAGATGTTTTAGTCGCAAAAACTATTGCCTGTGCCAGATCTATTAATATGAAAAGCATATGCATTGCCGGCGGGGTTTCTTCCAACAGCCTGTTAAGGAAGAAAATGACAGAGGCAGCAGCAAACGAAGGTTTATCCCTTTATTATCCCGATCCCATTCTATGTACTGATAATGCAGCAATGATTGGATCCATGGCCTATTATAATTACATTAATGGCGGAGCAAGTGATCTTAATCTCAACGCCATGCCAGGATTGAAAATTGGCAGCAGAATATAAGATTAAAGCAATCTTAAAAAATGTTAAGATGGAGAAAAATTAAAAAACAGCTTGCATTCATCCGAAAAATCATTTAAAATACTATTAGCACTCAAGTTGATTGAGTGCTAATAACCAGAACAAAAAGGTACATTGTACCCAAGATAATCAAATGGAGGAAAAAAATGAGTTTAAGACCATTAGGTGACAAAGTAGTTATTAAGGTTAAAGCAGAAGAAGTAACAACCCTTGGTGGAATTGTTCTGCCAGGTTCTGCCCAGGAAAAACCACAACAAGGAAAAGTTATTGCTGTTGGTTCTGGAGAAATAATTGATGGCAAAAAAGTGCCATTGGACGTTAAAGTAGATGACGAAGTCATTTATTCTAAGTACTCAGGCAGTGAAGTTAAAATTGGGGAAGAAGAATATTTAATTATTCGTCAGGCCGATATTTTAGCAATTGTAGAATAATTAAAATTTAGGAGGAAAATAACATGGCTAAAGAAATTAGATTTCGAACAGATGCCAGAGAAGCATTAATTGCTGGCGTAGATAAATTGGCAAACACAGTAAAGGTAACATTAGGACCAAAAGGAAGAAATGTTATCCTAAGTAAATCCTATGGTTCACCAACCATCACCAATGATGGTGTTACCATAGCAAAAGAAATTGAATTAGAAGATGCATTCGAAAATATGGGAGCACAGCTTGTAAAAGAAGTTGCTACCAAAACAAATGATGTTGCCGGCGATGGTACTACTACCGCAACATTATTAGCTCAAGCTATTGTTCGTGAAGGAAACCGTAACGTTGTTGCCGGAGCGAACCCAATGGTTCTTAAAAAAGGTATTGAAAAAGCAGTGGCTGTGGTTGTTGAAGAATTAAAAGCCAACAGCAAACCTGTTGAAAGCAAAGAAGCCAAAGCTCAGGTTGCTTCTATTTCTGCTGCGGACACTGAAATCGGATTAATGATTTCTGAAGCAATGGACAAAGTTGGCGACGATGGTGTTATCACTGTTGAAGAAGGCAAAGGCATGGGTACCGAATTAGAATTTACTGAAGGTATGCAATTCGATCGTGGTTACTTATCAGCTTACATGGTTACTGATACAGAAAAAATGGTCGCAGTTTTAGATAATGCTTACATTTTAATTACCGACAAAAAAATCTCCAATATCCAGGAAATTTTACCAGTTTTAGAACAGATCGTTCAAACAGGATCAAAACTGTTGATCATTGCTGAAGATGTTGAAGGGGAAGCATTGGCAACATTAGTTGTTAATAAACTCCGAGGAACCTTTAATTGTATCGCCGTTAAGGCACCTGGCTTTGGCGATCGAAGAAAAGCAATGTTGGCTGATATCGCAACTTTAACCGGTGGCGAAGTGATTTCTGACGAATTAGGTCTTGATCTTAAGACAGTGACCATTGAACAATTAGGAAAAGCTCGTCAAATTAAAGTTGATAAAGAAAACACCATTATTGTTGAAGGTGAAGGAAATAAGGCCGCCATTGATGAAAGAATTCGTCAAATTAAAGCTCAAATTCCAGAAACTGATTCAGATTATGATCGTGAAAAATTACAAGAACGTCTTGCTAAATTAGCAGGCGGTGTTGCTGTGATCCAAGTTGGAGCAGCCACTGAAACCGAATTAAAAGAAAGAAAATATCGAATTGAAGATGCTTTAAATGCGACCAGAGCCGCTGTTGAAGAAGGCGTTGTTTCTGGTGGTGGTACTGCTTATATTAATGCCATCGGAAAAGTAGATGAACTCATTGAAACACTTGAAGGTGATGAAAAAACAGGCGCTTTCATTATACGTAGAGCCATCGAAGAACCGATGAGACAAATTGCAGAAAATGCCGGATTAGAAGGCTCTGTTATTGTATCTCAAATGCAGGACAAACCAAAAGGCGTTGGTTTTGATGTAGTCAAAGGCGAATTTGTTAATATGTTTGAGGCTGGAATCATTGATCCAACCAAGGTAACTCGTTCAGCCATTCAAAACGCAGCCAGCGTTTCAGCAATGTTCCTAACAACCGAAGTAGCAGTTGCAGATCTTCCAAGTGAAGAAATGGGCGGCATGCCAGGTGGTATGGGCGGCGGAATGCCAATGATGTAAGCTCACATCTAAACAAAAAAGAAGTCCCAATAATGGGGCTTCTTTTTTTATCAAAGACCTTGCCAGTTGTGCTTAAAATTACGGTACTAAGAATCCTGTTGAGGGTCCAAATTGGGCTTATTCAACTGAATAGGGGATGCCGGCAAACAGGATTTCCATTTCTTCAGGATTAGCTTTAGAAAGCTTAAGAATTAAACCATTGAGTAAGGCAATCATAGCCTTTGCATCCGGAGACCCATCATCCGCTGGTTTTGCCGCATAGATGGCTATGAGCATGGTATTTCGGGTTGTGCCCTTAACGTCTTTAAAAAGACCATTGAGAATTCGTTTTTCATCATTTTTAAGTTCCATTTTTTCCTCCATGTATATATAAATTTAATGGTTCACAGTTTTATAGGGTTTCAAGAAGCATTAGTGCTTTTTCCCATTGGTCAGTTAACTCGATGAGGTGTAATTTGTGATCTTCATAGGCATTATTAATTTTAGCGGCGTGATCCAAATTATTATAAAAATCAGGATCACACATTTCCCGTTCAATGTCTTTAATACCCATTTCCTCGTCAAGGATTGCATCTTCAATTTCCTTAACCAGGCGTTTTAAACCACGGATTCTTATTTCTTCCTCTTTAATCTTTTTACGATCGGTTTTTTGTTGGGTTTTTGTGACCACCACTCGGTTTTCTTCAGCAGTAAGGCTATCCCGTTCTTCAGCTTCGCTTTTATGTCTGAGATAATCATCATAGTTTCCTAAATGAACTTCAACTCCATCCGGGGTAAAAAGATAAATTTTATTAGCAATACGATTAATAAAATAACGATCATGGGAAATAAAAAGAAGGGTTCCCTCATAGCTCGACAGGGCATTTTCCAAGATTTCCTTGGTGTCCATATCAATATGATTGGTAGGCTCATCCATCATTAAAAAATTGGATTGGGAAATCATCAGCCGTGCCAGTAATAAACGGGCTTTTTCGCCGCCGGAAAGGGTTTCAATGGGTTTGAAAACTTCATCGCCAACGAATAAAAAGGCTGCTAAATGGCTTCTCAGTACACCCTCGGTAAGGCGTTTATCAATATCCCATAGGGCTTCCAGGAGATTTTCTTTATAAAAGCTTTTAAGGTCATCATGCTCCTGATCAAAGTATCCGATGCGGACCTTATGTCCAAGTCGTATTTCACCGGAATCAGCGGAAATGAGTCCCTGTAGGATTCGAAACAATGTGGTTTTACCGGCACCGTTTGGTCCAATAATACCAATTTTATCACCTCGTTGAATATCAAAGGATAAATTTTGAAAAAGTAATTGATGGTCAAAGGATTTTTTTAAACCTTCAACATAGAGGACATCTTTTCCGCTTTGCACCTTTGGTTTAAAATTAAAATGGGATTGATGAACGACTTCAGCCTTATCCAACATGTCAATTTTGTTCAGGGCTTTCTCTCGGCTGGCAGCACGTTTGGTGCTTTTTTCTGTATTATACTGATGAAAGCGCTTAATCACTTCTTTTTGACGATTAACTTCTTTCATTTGTTGCTGGTATTGATGATTCTGTTCCAAGAGATCCTGGCGCTTCTTTAAGGCATATTGGGTATAATTACCATTATAGGTTTTAATCGTTTCTTTGGAAACCTCCAGGATTGAGATACAAACCTTATCAAGAAAAAAACGGTCATGGGAGATAATCACAAAGGTACCGGTATAGTTCTTTAAATACTGCTCTAACCATTGAAGCGCATTAATATCCAGGTAGTTGGTAGGTTCATCTAAAAGCAGAAGCTCAGGTTCCTGTAAGAGAATTTGCCCCAGGGTTGCCCGGGTTTTCTCGCCACCGCTGAGAACGGAAAAGGGTTTATTAATGGAATCTTCGGCAAAACCAAGGCCGTTTAGAATACCTCGGATACGGCTGGGATATTCATAGCCATGGTTTGCTGAAAAAGATTCCTGAAGCTCCCCATATTCTGTCATAAGCTTTGCCAGTTCGTCTCCCTGTGCTTCTGAAATTTGGTGGCCCAAAGATTTTATTCTTTTTTCCATATCGATGAGAGGCTGAAATACGGAGGTCATCATTTCTTTAAGGGTGGTGTTCCCAGATACAACCGATTCCTGGGCAAGATAGCTCATGGTGAGACCATTCTTTTTACTGATTCGACCATCTTCAGGGACTAATTCACCGGTTAAGAGTTTCAGAAAGGTGGATTTTCCGGTGCCGTTGCGTCCAACAAGACCGATTTGTTCTTTTTCATTAATGGATAAGTTAAGTTCCTTGAAAATTTCATGGATGCCATAACTAAAGTGTAAGTTTTCAATATTTATTAACATATTTTCACCTGTTTTCGTTTTTCGTCAGTTGTTTAGAGCTTGTATTACCTATTCTATCAAAAAAACAGCAAAATTAAAATGAATAATTTGACGTAGTTACCTCACATTGGTATAATTAATGCGTTATTGAAAGAAAGGAGAAGTTAATTATGAATCGCTTCTCGAAAAAAGTATCAATGACCGTTGTGAAACGGTTACCAAAATACTACCAATATCTCAGTGATTTGCTTCTGAATGATATTGAAAAAATATCCTCTAGAGAACTAGCCAGTCTGATGGGGCTTACTGCGTCACAAATTCGCCAGGATTTAAATTCCTTTGGCGGTTATGGACAACAAGGTTACGGATATAATGTTGCAGAGCTTAGGGAAGCCATTAAAGAAATCCTGGGTCTGGATAGTGAATATAATTGTATGATCATCGGGGCAGGAAATATGGGAAATGCCATTGCAAATTATGAGCGATTCAGACGGGAAGGTGTCATTCTAAAAGGGGTTTTTGATGTTGATCCACTGAGAGTTGGTACAGTTGTTGGAAGTGTTGTTGTAAAACATATGGATGAGATTGAAGATTTTGTGAAAAATACTGAAATAGACATTTGTATTTTATGCGTACCCCGGGAAGTTGGACAACAAGTTGCCACTCGAATCACCGATTTGGGTATTAGAGGAATCCTTAATTTCAGCCCATTGGATTTGGATGTTCCTGATGATGTGGTTGTCGAAAATGTAAACATTACGGACAGTTTATTTACCCTTACCTACCTATTGGGAGAATAGGTTATTACAAAAAATCCAAGGGTCAAATGAAGAAGAGATCAACCCTCACTTAAAAAAGGGTTGATCACATATGCGAATAACTACAAAAAAAGAACTTGAATTATTCAAGTTCTTTTTTTGTTTTTTCTTTAAATTATGGTTTTGTATTGGTGCCTTTGAAATTAATAAAATCCAGAACCTCTTGCTTGTAACTCTCAGGGAAAGAGAAATAAGCGGAAAAGGAATCGGTCTCTTCATTGGAAAAGACATAAGATTCTAAAAAGTCAGCGCAAGTTGTCGGTTTCGGATTGCTTGGTAATAGTTTTGGTTGGTCAGTTCTGCAAAGTAGATAATCAACCGACACCTCAAAATAATCGGCGATTTTAATTAATAATTGGTTTTCAGGTAAATTTTTATCTTTTTCATACTTAGAAATAGAACTTTTATTTAGAAAAAAGAGATTTGCAAAATTTTCCTGTGTTAATCTTTTTGAAATTCTTAAAGCCTTTAATCGGGTACCAAACGTATTATTTTCCATATTTTCTTCTCCTTTTTTTTCAATGAAATAAACGTACTTCCAGATAATTCAGTATAGCATGTAGTAGGAATATGTCAAGAAAAAAGTTGAATTTAGATAGAATTCCTTCTATTTTCGATCAATTCGAGAATGAATTTCGGGAATCCTTAAGAATTCGCAGGGTTTCATAATATTTAAATTTTTCAAGTGAAAGTTCACCCTCGGGAAAAATGGGACTTAAGTTTTGGCTGATCAGGGTATCTTGGACTAAAGTTCCAAACATGGCCTTATAATTGATTCCTTTTTCAACATCCGAGAGTTTTATTTTTGATTTACCGTCTTCAACTCGGATTTCATCATAGGAAAGAGTAATAAGGTTAGCACCCTTAAAGGTTGCACTCAGCACTCCCTGGTATCCTTCAGGGTCAGTTTGACTTCGAATAATATAGGTATCTGAAGTCACGATCTTACCAGGTTCGTGGTTGCCTTTACCGGCTTGATCAATTCCAGTTTTTGCCAGTGCGATAAAATGCTCTGTGGTTTGAGTTGCTCCTGAAATGGCTTCAATTTTCTCAGGGTTTTGAGTTAGAAGTAAATCACTGTACAAATGATAATAGAGTGAACCCAAGGTTAGGGTTCCTAAACCTTCCCAAGTTTTTCCTTCCCCTTCCTGGGTGAGTCTGTCAAGTTTGTTATTTGAAATTTCTTTGAAATTTACCTGGGTAATAATCCCATTTTTAATGTTGATGTCGAGCTGTTGGGCATAGCCACGGGTATCATAAAATTGGGTGGAGGTCGTGTATATGCCGTCAAGGAGAGGTGGTAAATTAATGGGGGGATTAATGGCTCCGGTTGTGGGATCATTAATCAGATTTTTCTCAATACAGCCTGAGGTTAATAGTGTCACCAATAGAATGATAAAAAGAACCAATACCATGGTTAATGATTTTTTGTTTTTCGGAAACAGTTTTTGTTTTGACATGTTAACCACCAATTCTTATATTTCTATCACCTTTAATATGCCGAAGCATTCATTAGAGGTGGAACAATTTGTTTTTTTCGCGAGAAAACCCCGGGCATGAATTTACTAAACTCACCGGGTTTGAGTCCAAAGGCCAGGCTGGCTAATTTTTTTGCTTCACCGGCAATAATTAATTCGCTGCCGCCAATAATAATATCGGTTACCATTAGCACAGACAGGTTTAATTGCTGACTTTCGCATAATGCGTTCATTTCCAAAAGCACAGGATTTAGTTTTTCAAAAATACCTCGGAAGTCCCCGGTATTGATTTGAGAAACAGCAATTTTATAGGGCCCCATGGTGAAAATTTTCATATCAGTGGTAATAATTTCGTTAGGAGTCATTTCTTTTAGATTACTGCCGGCAATCAGCATTTTTTCGCCATAACTTTTAAGGTCGATTTGGAGAATTTGTGAAAGCTGATTAGCAATTTTTTCATCTTCAGGGGTACAAGTTGGGGAATTGAAGAGCAGGGTATCCGAAATAATGGCGCTGAGCATCAAACCAGCCATTTTTTTCGATATTGGAATCCCATTTTCATGGTACATTTTTGCAACAATGGTTGCAGTACATCCAACAGGTTCTATTCGGAGGTAAAGTGGTGTGGTAGTTTGTATTTCTGCCACACGATGATGATCAATAACCTCAATAATATCCGCTTCTGCCACTCCTATAATGGATTGACTCCGTTCATTGTGATCGACAAGAATCACTTTTTTACGATTAAAATCGATTAGGTTACTGCGAGTAATGGTTGAAAGAACTCGGCCATCCACATTAACCACCGGAAATCGATCATGTTCTGAAGTGAGCATATTCTTTTTTACGTCATCAATGGTTTCATAGGACATAAAGTATTCAAGATGATTCTTCTGAAAATAATGCTTAATGGGAATGCCCTGGCATAAAAGACGAATGACTTCAAAGGGTCCAGATGCCGCAAGAAGAACCGCTCCTAAATAATCCTTTGGAATTTTGAAAATAATGTCAGGTGAGGTATTGGACACAATAATAATCCCGGCATTTGTTTCAAAAGCCCGCTTCAAGAAAAATGGCTGTTGAACGGTTACCAGAATATCATGGGAGCCAAGTTTCTGACCTTCTTCAATTTCAGTAATGGTGTAGACATCACCTTGAACCGTATCACTTTTCTGAAAGCCGTAAACCTGAGCATCCAATAATTCAATGATATTTTCCAGGGGAGTTGCGTTGTCCCGTAGAATGGATTTCGAAAAGGGATCCGTATAGGCCGGTATAATGTCTGAAAGAGAGACCATCCCAATAAGTTTACCGTCATCACTGATCACCGGTAAGGAACGACCAGGGTGATTAATGATTTGCTCCATGGTTTTTGAAATGGAATCATTTTCATGGGCCATGGAAAACTCTGTGAGAATAAGATCAGATACCTGCGGTTTAACATCCTTGATTAATTCAGGAGCTTTTACGCCAAAGGTGTCCAGAACAAACTGTGCTTCTTTATTCACTGTTCCCAGTCGGGCTGGAAATACATTATTAAAGCCTAATTCTTTTTTTAAGTTTGCATAGGCAATAGCCGAACACAGAGAATCCGTATCCGGATTTTGGTGTCCAAAAACGTATATTTTTTGCGTCATTACAGTACCTCCATAGATCAATAATATCATATTTCAGAAAAATATGCGACTTGCTATAAACAGTCTTAATTTTACAAATGATTTGTGAAAAAATCGAGGATGTTTTCATATATATCTTGACGATTGTCTTCGTTTAAAATCTCGTGTCGTAGCTTGGGGTAAAACTTGAGTTCTATATTGGTCATGTCTGATTTTTGAGTGAGGCGGTGAACCAGTTTTACTTCTTTTCCCATATTACTAACCGGGTCATCATTCCCTGACAGAAAGAGGATGGGAAAATCTTTGGGCATGTTATTGATGTTCTTAAAAACACTGGTGGTATGAATGCCATGAAACAAGTCTCTGTAAAATCCGGCACTGCATGTAAATCCACAAAGAGGGTCCGCAATATAATCATCCACGTTCTGTTTGTTGAGGGATAACCAATCATAGGTGGTTCGGTTTGGGGCAAACTTTTTATTGTAGCTTCCAAAGGAAAGATGAGAAAGTCTTTCGGATGGGTATTTCGAATCATGCCTGAGGATTTCATAGGCGGCAATGAGGCTGCCAATTTTTCGGGTGACAGTATTAATGCCAACGGTGGTTCCAATAATAACAGCACCTTGATAAAGGTTGGGAAACGCAATCAGACACGATCGTGTAACTACAGATCCCATACTGTGCCCCAGTATAAAAAGAGGGAGATCAGGATGCTCTTTTTTGATTAACAAGGATAATTCCTTAACATCTGAAACCACCCGCAGCCACCCATTTTTCTCAGCAAAAAAACCAAGGCTTCCAGATTCCAGGCCGGTTTTACCATGTCCGCGCTGATCATGAGCCACTGCCATAAAATGATGTTCATACAGAAAATTTGCAAATTCATGATATCGAAGCGCATGCTCTGCCATACCATGGACAATGAGTAGGATCCCTTGTGCTTTCGATGGTAACGGTGTCTGATAGGTGGTAATCTTTATACCGTCTGATGCCGTCAATTTGTTTTCGTGAAAATCAATCATAATAAATCCTTTCATGAAATACTGATTAATTATTATTATATCAAAATAATAATAATTAATCAGTATTTCAAGTGCTAAAAACATAGCAATCAGGGTATAATGTAAAGGAATCGTGGATTGAATAATAATCTTTATATAAAAAGGAATGAGGTAAGCATATGAAATTAACCGTATTAGGAAATACCGGGCCTTTTCCAGCACCTGGCGGGGCATGTTCTGGATACTTATTTGAATCAAATGGATCTCGCATTATTTTGGATTTTGGAAGTGGTGTCATGGCCAATCTTCAAAAGTATCAGAGCGTTTCAGACAAAGAAGCCTGCGAAATTGCCAATGAAGCAGGAGTAAAGACTTTGATTTTAGCCCATCTTGACCCATTTGGAGATCCGGAAGCCTATTTAAGTAAAGGTAAAAAGCTTTTTCATGGAGCACTTTATGTAAGTGAAATTGGAAAAAGCTTTGATATTAAAGCTCTTTCCAAAAACTAACCGTTTTCTCACATGAAACGACCTTTACTTTGGGGAATCATCACCCTTGGTCTTGCCATTACCCTTTTCTATTATAGGGTTCCTCTGTGGGGAATATTTTTCTTTGGCTGCCTGATAGGTGTTACCCCTTTATTTGTCACGGGAATCAGGAAAACCCAAATAGCCTTTGTTCTGGGTCTTTACCTTTTAGGATGTGCTTTTGGTACAATAACCTTTCCGGAGACTGATCCTTTGAAAGATTTTTATGGGCCTGAGGTGAGTATTTCAGGAGTTGTCTCAGATTCACCTATAATTGAGGATTACGGTGCGGTTTTCACATTAAAGTTAGCTATCAGTAACGATAAAGCCACCCTTAAAAAGCCCATAGGGGTGAAGGTAACCATGCCTGGGGAAAAAGGTGAGACTCAAACCTTACCGATTCCCGGGGATGTTCTCTTAATAAAAGGTGAATTTTCCAAGCCCCAGGGACAAAGGAATCCTGGTGGATACGATTATGGACTTTATCTTAAATCAAAGGGCATTGACGGACTGATTTATGTTGAATCAGGGAAGGCCGAAAAAATCGGCCGAGATCCATCGCCCTTTGAACCCATTATGGGGCTTAGAAATTATCTGGAAACCATCAGTGATATGTACCTGGACAAGGATGTGTCGGATCTTCTTAAAGGGGTGGTGTTTGGCGGGAAGGATATTAATCCGGACATTAAAGAAAGCTTTCAAAATGCCGGGGTGGCCCATGTGCTGTCGGTTTCAGGCCTTCATGTGGGATATGTTTTTTTATTAATTTCCTTTTGTCTGACAATTCTTAAGGTCAAGAAAAAACATTGGTTATTTTACTTGATTCCAGCATTGTTTTTATATATTGTTATGACTGGTTTTGAATCTCCGGTGATACGAGCATCCATTATGCTGGGAAGTATTACTCTGGGACAGGGAATCCATCGGGAAAAAGACACCCTAAATAACCTTTGCCTGGCAGGAATACTAATTCTATGTCTATGGCCAAGTCAACTTTTTCAACCCGGCTTTCAATTATCCATGGGAGCTGTTCTGGGAATTGTTCTTTTCTACGAGCCCTTGTTATTTCAATATAAAAAACATTTTAGTAAAAAGATGTCAAGACAGGAGAAAAAAACAGGCCCGATCATTGAGGGCCTGGCGCTCACCTTTTGCGCCACCCTAGGAACACTGCCCATGATGTTTTATCACTTTAAGGGCTTCACCCTTTTGAGTTTCTTTTCAAATTCAATTGTGGTTCCTTTAATCGGAGGTTTTCTGTTGTCGGGGATTTTCTTTTTCTTTAGTGCCGGACTTTTGCCCTTTTTAGGACCAATACTTGCCATACCACTGAATTTTCTGGGAGAATCGATATTGGTGGTACTCTTTGGGATTAATACAATCGGCAATACTTTTAGTTTTTTATGGGTCAACCGGGGTGGTCTAAGCATCATTGAAATGCTTTTATTTATTTATCTCGCTTTTTTGATCACAGGGTACTATCATCTTAGAAACCCTGTGGTGAAAAAGACAATCATAATACTTGGCGGTATTCTAGGCCTGCTTTTGATTGTTTTGCCCCTTTACCCTAAAAATTTAGTGGTAACTTTTTTGGATGTCGGCCAGGGAGATTCGATTCTCATTGAAACCCCCAGTGGTTTAAACTACCTCATTGATGGCGGAGGGTATCTTTTTGAAAAAGACACAAAAATATCTGAAAGCATTGTTTTGCCTGTGTTATACACCAAAAATATTAAAAAGCTCAATGGCGTATTCCTCACCCATAACCATATTGATCATAGTCAGGGAGTTGAAGAACTTCTTGGTGCCAGTTTTCCGGTGGAAAATCTTTTTATGAGTCTCAATACCAATAATGAAAATTTATTAAACCAATCAACGGTTCCAGTGAGCCTTTTAAAAAAAGGGTCTGTGATTGAAGGAACCGATGGTGTGAAACTTGAAATTTTAAGTCCGTCCGGTGAAGTAAACCCTTTAGGTGATGATGATCAGAACAATGCATCCCTGGTGATTCGCCTCAGCTATGGAAAAACAACTTTGCTGTTTTGCGGGGATATCGAACAAGAAATTGAAGAAAAATTAGTCGGTGAGTTAAGCCAGGAAAATTCAAAACGCGACATTCAAATAATAAAGATTCCGCATCATGGCAGCAAAACGTCATCCACCCAGGAATTTTTGACCACCGTTGATCCGGAATTAGCAGTGATCTCCGTTGGAGCCTTTAATACTTTTGGGCATCCTGCAGAAGAAGTTATTAACAGGCTTAATGATCAGGGAACAGAGACATTGAGAACCGATAAAAATGGTGCGGTTGAAATGACCAGCAATGGGGAATGGATACGCTATAAAACTTATGGAAACAGTCAGGGAGAAATACAATGAATTATAAAGAACTGAATAAGAATATCAAAAATAAAGAAATTGGCCCTGTCTATTTATTTACAGGCCCGGAATACTATATTGGACACATGATGGAAAAAACATTGATGAGCAAAGTGGTTTCAAAGGGACTAGAGGTTTTGAATCTCAATATTTTCGCAGATAAAAACCCTGATATTTCAGAAATTCTGGCAACCTGTGAAACGCTTCCCTTAATGAGTGAAAAACGGATAGTGATTATAAGGGAACCTGCCCAGATCGGAAAGATTTCTGATAAAAAAGACATTGACCGTTTTACCGCCTATCTTGAAAAGCCCAGCCCAACCACTCTTTTGATTATTTACTGGGAACAGCCGGATAAGCGAAAGAAACTTTACAAAACCATCCAAAAGAAAGGAATGATTGTTAATTTTGAAAAGCTGGATGCCAGGGATCTGGAAAACTGGATTAAACGGCGATTGAAAATAGCTGAGAAAACTCTTTCTC
Source organism: Eubacteriaceae bacterium (assembly GCA_016650045.1). Classification (GTDB taxonomy): domain Bacteria; phylum Bacillota; class Clostridia; order Eubacteriales; family Eubacteriaceae; genus Acetobacterium. The sequence goes on from JAENWK010000021.1 coordinate 13,373, forward strand.
GAAGGGAAATGGAATTATTTATCCAACGCTCTTTGTATCTTACCAATGAAAATAAAAACATGGAAATGGTGGATCACGATTTAAATAAGATGATTGACTATGTTGGTGATCGTGGAGATATTACAAAAGAAGATATCCTTCTCATTATGCCTCAAACCATTGAAGATGGGGTATTTAAAATGATTGACTATGCCATGTCCGGAAAAAAAGGTCAGGCACTTAACATGCTTAATCAGTTTTATCTGGAAGGTGAATCCCCATTTGGTGTATTCAGTCTCCTATTAAGGCAGGTAAGAATGCTTCTCATGGTTAAGATTTATACGCAGCGGGGATTACCGGCAAAAGAAGTTGCCAGTGAAATGAAGCTGGCCCCCTTTATTGTCAATAAGATTTTTAAAAATGGCAAAGATTATCCCACGGACAATCTCTGGAAGCTGATGGTGATTGGCGCGGATTTAGATGCTCAAATGAAAAAAGGAGAAATTGATCAAAACTTTGGACTGGAATTATTTTTAATGAAGATTGCCTAAGTCTAAAACTGGACCGACCATCGTTTTTGGCAAATAAAAAAGATGTACCTGAGTAAGTACATCTTTGGATAGACCCTAGAGACACGGGTTTTGGGAATATATAAATGAGGTAGTTAAGCAGTCATGCCGTTTAAGATTCTTGCCAAAGTACTTTTCTTACGTGCTGCAGTATTTTTATGTAAAATACCTTTTGTAACAGCCATATCAATTTTCTTTGCCGTCAAACGATATGCTTGTTGTGCTGCTTCCACGTTACCTTCAGTCACTTCAAAGTCAAATTTTTTAACAGAAGTCTTTAGGTTTGTCTTTACGATTTTATTACGTATACGACTTGTTTCATTTGTTTTAGCTCGTTTCATAGCTGATTTAATGTTAGCCATGTGTTCACCCCCCTCATTTATTTGTAACATAGCAATTTTAACACATTTAAAAAGAATTATCAAGAAAAAACGTGACAAAAAAAATATTTATTGATAAAATACACTTCTAATAGAAAAAACGATTCATAATCATTAATTTTAATATAGATTTGAAAGTAGAGGATATATAAAATTGTCAGATAAACAATCACGCACACGAAATTTTTCAATCATTGCTCACATTGACCATGGGAAGTCGACGCTCGCAGATCGGCTCATTGAAGACACCGGACTTTTAAGTAAAAGAGATATGTCAGCACAGTTTTTAGATAACATGGATATTGAAAGGGAACGCGGGATTACCATTAAACTCCAGGCGGTCCGATTATTGTATACCGCCAAGGATGGAATAGAATATATTCTAAATCTCATTGATACACCCGGCCATGTTGATTTCACCTATGAAGTATCCAGAAGTCTGGCAGCCTGTGAAGGGGCACTTTTAATTGTTGATGGATCCCAGGGAATTGAAGCCCAAACCATTGCCAATGTCTATTTGGCCCTGGATAATAATCTGGAAGTAATTCCTGTTATTAACAAAATAGATCTTCTCAGTGCTGATCCCCAGCGGGTAAAGGACGAAATTGAACATGTTATAGGGATTGAAGCTCAGAATGCACCACTGATTTCAGCCAAGGCGGGAATAAATATCGATCAGGTTTTGGAAACTATCGTGGCAAGGGTTCCGGCCCCGACAGGGGATGTAGATGGCCCATTGCAGGCATTGATTTTCGATTCCTACTATGATCAATACCGTGGGGTTATTGCCTCGATAAGGGTTGTACAGGGCAAAATACGAAAAGGCATGAAAATCGATATGATGGCCGTAGGAAAATCCTTTGAAGTCGATGAGGTTGGGGTTTTTGCCAATGGATTACTGCCGGTCAATGAACTAACCGCCGGAGATGTTGGCTATATTAATGCTGGTATTAAAAACGTTAAAGATACCCGGGTAGGGGATACTATTACAGAAACCGAAAATCCCGCAGCCAAAGCCTTGCCGGGATATAAAAAAGTCACCTCCATGGTTTTCTGCGGAATTTATCCGGCCGACGGATCCCGATTTGAGGATCTTAAGGATGCCCTTTCAAAACTTCAGTTAAATGATGCGTCACTTCTTTATGAAGCGGAAACTTCCATGGCCCTTGGCTTTGGATTTCGATGTGGGTTTTTAGGACTCCTTCACATGGAAATTATTCAGGAGCGTATTGAAAGGGAATTCAACATTGATCTGGTCACCACAGCCCCCAGTGTTATTTATAAGGTGATAAAAACAGATGGCACAGAATTATGGGTGGATAACCCAAGCAATCTTCCCGATCCGGTTGAAATAAAAATCATGGAAGAGCCCATTGTGGATGCAAGTATTATGGTTCCTTCTGAATATTTAGGAGCTGTTATGGAACTTTGTCAGGAACGACGAGGAACCTATCTCACCATGGATTACGTCGAAAAGACGCGGGTCATTCTTAACTATGAATTACCTCTTAATGAAATCATTTATGATTTTTTCGATGCCCTTAAGTCCAGAACCCGCGGGTATGCTTCCTTTGATTACGACATTAAGGAATACCGTCAGTCAAACCTGGTAAAACTTGATATTCTTCTCAATGGAGAATTGGTGGATGCGCTTTCATTTATTGTACATCGTGATAAAGCCGAAAGTCGCGGCCGATTAATTGCGAAAAAACTAAAACAGGAAATTCCCCGACAAATGTTTGAAATACCTGTTCAGGCCGCCATTGGAAACAAGGTGATTGCCCGAGAAACCATTAAAGCCATGCGTAAAGATGTACTGGCCAAATGTTATGGCGGGGATATAAGCCGTAAGCATAAGCTTTTAGAAAAGCAAAAAGCAGGAAAAAAACGGATGCGTCAGGTTGGAAATGTGGAAGTACCCCAGGAAGCATTTATGGCAGTGCTTAAGTTGGATTCCTAGGTTTAGTTTTTCTATTCGTTTTGTTTATTACATTGTCTTAAGCCCAAATGGTGTGTCTCTAAGACATGCCATTTTTTCAATATTAAATAAATTTGGAAGGAAAAGGCATGGAAAAAGAAAAAAACGAATCCATCAAAAACTCAATAATGATGATCTGTATTTTAGTTTGAGAAAAATATTGAAAAATGGTGTATATTATTCAAATGAAAATATTTGCAGCAGAATAAAAGATCAATCAAATCTTAATTTTGATTGATCACCAAAGCTCCTGTTTTTTGAGGACATGAGCTTTTAAATATAGTTTAAAAGCGGAAAAGACAGCCATGAAAATTTGAAATATTTATTTGAATTTTCGGTGGTTGCAGAGGGTGAAAAGGGAGATGCAATGAAACATATTGATCGCAGAAAAGAAATTTTAAATTTAATATTAACTCAGCGTTCTGTAAAAGTGGCCGATCTTTCAGAGAGATATAGTGTCGGAGAAGCGACCATTCGAAGGGACTTAAAATATCTTTCCCAGGAATATGGCATCACATTAACCTATGGTGGTGCTTACACCAAGGAGAAAATCACCTATCATACAACACCGGAAATGGATATATTCAAAAAGAGAACCCAAAATATCGCAGAGAAACGAATGATTGCGGAAAAGGCGGCCAAACTTATTAATGATGGTGATACCATTGCATTAAATTCTGGCAGTACAGTGGAACTGATTCTTGACTATCTTGAGGGTGTAAAGGACATCAGTTTAATTACCCTATCCCTAAACACAGCATTAAAGGCATCTTCAATTTCAGGGATTACCGTTTATATGCCAGGTGGAAAGCTTCGAAGCTTTTCAGGAGCGTTTTATGGAAAAGAGGCCAATGAATTTTTGAAAAGCTTCAATATCGATAAAGCTTTTATGGGTGTTATGGCTGTTTCGCTGAGTAAAGGCGTTACCCATGGTGCTTTTGAAGAAATCGAAATTAATCAAACGATTTATGAAATAAGTCAAAAAAATTATTTAATGGCAGATTTTTCGAAATTTGACAAAGTATCGCTCACGAAAATGGTTGACCTATCGGTTTTCACAGGTTTCATCCTAGATGATAAAACACCGGAAATTTATCATGAATACGGAAAAAAAAATGGTATAGAAATTATATAAATTATTTAAATTATTTAAATTAAAAGAAATGCATTGAATTTTCAGTGCATTTTTTTATACTCAAAATAAAGAAAAAATTGAAGCAGGGGAAGCTCTCTTTGGAACCATCGATACCTGGTTAGTCTGGAAATTAACCGGCGGGAAAAAACATGCGGTGAGCTATTCTAACGCTTCTGTTATGGGAAGCCTTGATTTAAAAACCGGGGAATGGTATGAAGAATTTTTAACTTTTCTTGGTATTGATACAATAATATTCCCGGAAATCATTACTGATGCCGGAGACTACGGAGTCACTCAAAAAGACATCTTTGGAGCGGAAATTCCAATTACCGGCGTTATTGCCGACCAACACGCCGCTTTATTTGCCCAGGGATATCGTACCGAAGGCACCGGAAAAATCACCAACGGTACCGGATCCTTTTTAGACATTAATGTCGGGAACGAATGTGTTATATCCGATCAGGGGCTTAACAATGAACTGGAACTACTAACAAATTTAACACAACAGACAATGAGTTTTAATACCTTGGAAAAGAGGGGGAAATGAATTCAAGAGAAAGAGTAATAGCAGCCATTAATCACAGAGAACCTGACCGGGTACCCGTTGATATGGTATTAACCATCGATGTATACAGGGACATGAAAAAAGTACTCAATATGGATTAGCTTCCGGATACTCCTAGAATGGGACGATGGACAGAAGTTCAAATGCCCATTGAAATGATTAATGCCCTGGGAATAGATATGTACTACGTATCACCACGCTCGGGTGTATCCGTTCATACAAAAAGCTGTGAAGATGGAAGTTTTACCGATGAGTGGGGATGCTACTGGAAAAAAACAGCCACTGATGGAGGCCATTTCTATTTTGAATTGGTAAACCCACCACTGGCCAATGCCACCATTGAAGATCTGGAAAGCTATGAATGGCCGAATCCCGAAGATCCCAAACGCTATGCGGGTTTAAAGGTGAAAATCATGATTGGCGGAGCTCCCATTACCCAGGAATTTTGTGATCGCATGGGCTGTGATGCCTATGCCAAGGATGCCGGCGGAGCAGTTGCCATTGCAGTCGAGCTATGTCAAAAATAAGTTAAAATTTTGTTTGAATCAAAAAATGGTGTGTCGTTAAGGCACACCATTTTTTTTATGGAATTAGTCTAACAATGAACAGATCATAAAAAAAGGACTTATCCTTTAAGGATAAGTCCAGTTATAATGAGATAAACGGTTAATCTGTTTTACCAGCCACCGACACCGCCGCCACCACCGCCGCCGCCGGAGAAACCGCCGCCGCCAGAGAAGCCACCACCGCCAAAGCCACCGGAACCGGAGCTTGGAGGAACAATAATGGATGATGAAATACTATTCATGCTGTGCATGAGAAGCGAAGCAAAGATCAGGGTGTTAAAGTTATTGTAATTGTAAGCATTTCCATGATACCACTGTGGGGGTTCAAGGGCCAAAGATTCAAAATTCTTCGCCCATTTATCAGTCACTCCCAGAACATAAGCATAGGGAAGAATATTATAAAAGTACTGGGGATTTTCATTGACCAGTGTTTCAATGCGGCTTAGTTCTGCTTTTTCAATAAAGTTTCTAAACCCGAGGGTTTGTCCAAGCCATAGTCGGCCGGTGTTCGTACGCTGAGTGGCAACCATTTGGAAATAAGCAATGACACCGGTGGTAACAAGGGCAGCCAGTGCCGGAAGAATGGAATTATCTCCATAGATACCCAAACTGATTCCAAAGACAAGCAGCACAGAAATAACTGTTGAAATAATGCCAAGGATCAGACGACCCACGGTTTTCTTTATGGTGGTTCCCTGGCGAATTTCAATGGCAGAAGTAATAATCTTGATACTCGCAAAAGCGGGTATGGCAGTAAAAAAAACAGCCAATCCCAAAGTTAACCATGAAAAATATCCCAATTTGTAAACACCATTAATGGCCAATGCAACTAAAGGAACGAGCATTAAAAGCGTAATGCCCCCTTTTCCGATTTTAGAATTCGGGGTAAACAAATTATTTTCAGGGATATCAAAATATCCTTCAATTTGAGCCTTGGTTGCTTTAATTTTATCGAAAAAGTCTTCAGGCACTGTTTTTGTGGAAAAACTACTGCCTTTTTCAAAAATTCCGCTAAAAAAGGTGCGTTCAAAATCCTGGGCTGACGCCGGAAGATCCTTTATTTTATGAAATATAAATTCCTTTTTAGTTACTTGCTCAATGGTCATATATTCCTTATCCGCCCAATACATGAGTAGTGATAAAACTTCAGGGGAATCGATGCTGCCATCAACAATATAACCAATTTGGGAAGGGGTGAATCCCTGCGGGGGATAAAATTCAACGGTTTCAACCGGCTTTTCATCGCGTCCGTTAAAAAACCAAATGAGAAAGGCACCTAAAAGTGCCAGACCTATCAGGCCGAACATAAAAGGTTGAAACTCATTACCGGTAAAAGCACCGACAAAATATCCCTCAGGCAGTTTGATATTTAGGGTGACTCCTTCATTGGGCGATAAAGGCCGGTTAAGATTTCCCACAATGATATTACCGTTAACGGTAATATCAACAGCAGTGGTATCCGTACTGCCATAAGTTCCGGTAATAAATTCAACATTGTTAGGATCAAATTCCTTTGGCATATTAATTGTAAAGTGAGCGCCATTAATATTAGTATTAGATTGATTTCCAATTATTTCAAAATAAACATCATCCTGGGAAGAAATTTTATCATCGCCGGGATCCCAAGTGTAGTTGATAGGATAGACTTGGGTGCCATCAACTGTTTTATCACTGGAACCAATTTGAATGACATAGCTGTCGTTGTCAGTATAAGTATCAAATGGCCAACCGGGAACGGTAACTTTTGAAATACGTGCAACATAAGGAGTTGCAACTGGCTGACCATTTATTTCGCGATAAAAGGTGCCTTTATAATGGATAAACTGAAAGATTCCGTGAAGGGGTTGTGTATAAGCAACTGTTAAGCTTTCCTCAAGATTGTAAGCATGATTTTCCTGAACATTCATGGTTACATCATATTGGGTGATATCAAAGGATTCCTTGGCAAAAGTGCTTCCGGGAAAAAAACATCCCAAAAGCAGCAATCCAAGAAGGAGAAGCGAGTATCGTTTTTTCATAACATATGTCCTCCAATATTTTTTTGATTAATTAAATTTGACTTGGACATTTTCTCGTTCGGCTGCGGTACCCACTTCAAAGAAAGGCTGTTTTTTAAATCCGAAGATTTCCGCAATAACGTTGCTTGGAAAAGATTCAACCATGGTATTCATGGTTCTTACGATGGCATTGTAATATTTTCGTGAGTTGGCAATTTCACCTTCTAATGATTGAAGCTGTTTCTGCAAATCAAGAAAATTAGTGTTTGCCTGTAATTGGGGATAGGCTTCTGCTACGGCAAAGAGACTTTTTAGGGTGCCGGATAAGGCATTTTCATTGGAAATTTTCTCGTCAATTGAGGTTGCACTCATGGCGGCAGTTCTGGCAGCAGTTACCTTTGTGAAAGTTTCTGATTCATGGGTAGCGTAACCCTTAACCGTTTCAACAAGGTTGGGAATCAGGTCATAACGTTTTTTCAAATAGACATCCATGGTGGAAAATGCTTCTTCCACCTGATTTTTAACTTTTACAAAATTGTTTCGCGATATAATTAACCAAAGACCAATAATTACTAGGATACCGATAATAACAAAAATTCCAATAAACATGATAATCCTCCTAAAATTTTTATTATATTATATCACTTCTGATAGTGCGTAACAATAAATTTCATTGATACTTTTGGGTGGGGAAGGCAGAATGAAGTTTTGCTTGTGAATTGAAAGTTTAAACTTATCAAGGGTAATAATTTGTCTTGTTGGAAAGAAGGTTCTATATTATAATTAAAGGATATTTAATTATAATTAGGTTACTATTAATCTTGAACACACTCGATAAAATATTGGAGGTTTTATGAAGTATTCATATATATTGTTTGATTTAGATGGGACGCTCATTGATTCAAAAGACAGTGTGCGCCGTTCATTTGAGTATGCCCTGGAAAAAATGAATTATCCGGATCCTGAAATTTTTGATGTGGATCAACTTCTTGGGCCACCAATTCTTACTTCTTTTCAGGAAATATTTGGTTTCTCGCCTGAGGAATCGGTTAAAGCCTATGACTTTTATCTTGAAGAATACGTGGAACATGGTCAAATGTATGGCGCTCAGCTTTATGATGGCGTTGAAGAAACAGTCAGTAAACTCGTTGAAGCAGGTTGTCTAATCGGTGTTGCAACAACAAAAAATGAAAGAAACGCAAGAAAAATAATTAAGAGCTTACCTGTTGATATCGAAATATCACGTGTTTTTGGTGCCCAAAGCGATGGGAGCCGAAGTGATAAAGATAAAATTATTTTAGATTTTTTAGAAATACATGGTGTTATGGATTTATCTGAAGTATTAATGGTAGGAGATCGCTTTTATGACATCCAGGGGGCCATTGCAGTAGGCATCGACTCAGTGGGTGTGACCTACGGTTGTGGCAGTGAAAATGAGTTGAGAGTGGCAGGTGCCACCCATTTGATTGCAACGATTGAAGAATTACTTGAAATTGTCAATTAGGAGAAAATGATGAAAGCAGAAAATACAAATTTGGAACGCATAGCCATTATTAAAGGAGATTTAAAATTCATTAATTATGGGCAAATCATCCGGTCATCACTTTTTAAAAAATTAATTAAGACTTTTGTAAAAGAACTGGAAGTAAAAAAATCCCATATAGTCGAAACATTGGAGCCTTTTAAAAATGAAAAAGGGGATTTTGAGGAAAGTAGATTCATTGATTTTATATATCTTTTAAACATCAATACGCTTGAAGAAATTATCGAATCAGGCTATTTTAATATAATGTCTAACTATAAGGATTACTCTCCACTGATTTTAGGCTTCCTTGAAGGATTTTACAACTATTGGCGAAATATCCAACGATTTATGATCAAAACCGATATCTATAGCGATGATGAAAACATTAAGCGATCCAAAGCCCATTCTCTGGCTTCCAATAATGATGCCTTTAAAAAAATGGTCTTGGATCTCTATCGCAATATTCACTTTAGTATTACTGGAAAAAGCTTTAGTATTTATCGACAGCTTCCCAGTGGTGCCCAGGTAGCATTTTTAACGGATAAGTTCAACTTTTCACAAGAAGCAAAAAGCAAAAACGAATCCCTTTACCAGGTTCCTTATGTGTGGGAGGCGATTTTCGAACCCCCGGTTATTTTTTACACCCAATCCAGCAAACGGGATGGGGTTTTTCCAGTTAAAGAAAAACGAATATTACAAAATTTTTATTTGGATTGTGATGAATGGTTTGCAATTCCGGTAAAGGTCGGACGATTATTATCTATTGTTTATGTCCAGAAAGAGTACCTGGCCCTGGGGGCAGGTTTGTTCAATCTCTTTGAACTGGCAAGTCCTGAAGAATTCACAAAACAAAAACCGGATTCTGTTGTTTTTTTCGGACTGGATCAAAGTTTTTTTGAAGAAGATGAAATGTTGGGGTTTGTGGCCAGGGAAGACGATGTTTATTACGGACTCATTCCAAATCACTCAGAAATTGATTATTTCGGATATATGAAGAAAATGATGCTGACCCTTCATAATATTATCCAAATCGAGAAAAAAGCTTTACCGGTGCATGGCGCCTTTGCAAAAATTCGTGTGGGTGGCAAGAAGTCAGCCAATGTCATGCTCATAGGCGATAGCGGTGCGGGAAAATCTGAAACCCTGGAGGCTATTAATAAGCTTCCAAAGGAATTAGCCTGTGATTTTGATATTCTCATCGATGATATGGGTTCCCTGCACTTTAGTGAGGAAGGACAGTTAATGGCGGTTGGAACGGAAATTGGAGCTTTTGTAAGGCTTGATGATCTTCAGCCAGGATATGCGTACAGTACCATGGATCGCAGTATTTTTATGAATCCCAACATTGTCAATGCCCGGGTTATTGTGCCTCAGATGTCCTATGAAGAAATTTCTAAATCAACCCGGGTGGATTATGTGTTTTATATCAATAATTATGAGGAAATAAATGATGGAGCACCTTCCATTGAACTTTTCGATGACTTGGATACCGCCTATAATGTTTTTTCTGAAGGAAAACGTATGGCAAAGGGAACCACTGGAGAAGTGGGAATGACCAAGACTTATTTCGCAAACCCCTTTGGTGCGGTTCAACTCAAAGACCAGCATGAGATCATCGCAAAAGATACATTTGAAAAGATGGAAGCAACAGGCGTGAAAATTGGTATGATCAGAACACAATTGGGTATTCCAGGGTATGAGCAGGAAGGTCCTTTACTTGCCGCCAAAGCCCTTATAAAATTTATCGATGAGCTAAAGAAATAAGTTTTGATTAACTCTTTAATTTTTCAAAAAAAAGAGTTATAATAGGATAAAGTTTATAATCATTATAAAGGAGGAAAATATGGGAAAACTCAATGAAACGCAAACCTTAGTCAATTTAATGGCATCATTTGTTGGTGAATCACAGGCGCGAAATCGCTATACGTTTTTTGCATCAATTGCGAAAAAAGAAGGATTTCAACAGATCAGTGATATTTTCTTGGAAACAGCCGGTAATGAAAAGGAACATGGTGAAGTATTCTATAAATATATTGCAAGCAACGAATATGTATTAGGCGAAGCTGTCGATATTAATGTGAACGCAAACTTTCCTGTAGCGTTGGGAGACACTAAAAATAACCTGCTGCACGCTGCATCGGGGGAAAATGATGAATGGCATAACCTTTATCCTAAATTTGCGGAAATTGCAAAGAAAGAGGGTTTTCCTGAAATTGCAGATAATTGGCTGGAAATTTGTGTGGCTGAAAGAGCCCATGAAACGCGTTATCTCAAATTAGCAGCCAATATTGAATTAGGCAGAGTCTTTAAACGCTTTAGTGAAGTCAAATGGAAATGCGGAAATTGCGGTTATATTCATACTGGGGCAGAAGCTCCTGAGCTGTGTCCGGCGTGTAAACATGCCCAGGCTTACTTTGAATTATTTGCAGAAACATACTAAAATATTAATAAATAAAAAAGAAGCCGTTAGTTTAATCAGAACTAAAGGCTTCTTTTTTTATGACTTAATTTCTATGACTTTTCAAAAGAGAATTGATATTGGTCCAAACCCAGTTCCGCTTTAATATCTAAAATATCCTTAATCAGAGCATCATTCATGGGAGCGCCCTTGTCTTTACGATACATCCAAACGTCATATTCCTTTTCTCCGGCAGTGTAAATCCGATCCTGGCCGGGCATTTTATCGGAAGCACGAAGATCCCGTAGAATATCTCCGGTAATTTTCTTAAAGTCATCCGCTTCGGTAAAGTTATCGATGTTTATGGCAATAAAGAAATGGCCTAAATGATAGGGTTGAGCATTGCCCTTTTTATCAAAGCCCAGAAGTCCTTTTAAGAAAGCGCCACTTTGAAGAGCAGAGGATAAAATTTCAACAAAGGTTGCATAGCCATAGCCTTTATAGCCACCGGTGTCTTCGCCAATGCCGCCTAAAGGTGTGAGGGCAGCGTCACCTTTGACCAGATCAATTAAAATCTGTTTTGTGTCAGTACGGCTGTTCCCCTGGCGGTCAATAACCCAGCCATTCGGTAATTCTTTATTTTCACGGTCATAAACCTCGATTTTACCGCGTTGAGAAACCGAGGTGGCACAGTCAAGAACGAATGGGAAAGGTTCATCACTGGGAACCCCGACAGTAATCGGGTTGGTGCCCAGCATATTTTCAACACCGAAGGTCGGTGCAATGGAAGGTCGGGCGTTGGTGCCGGTCATGCCGATCATATTGTTTTCAATGGCCATTAAAGGATAATAACCTGCAAAACCATAATGGGTGGAATTACGAACAACGGTCATTCCCATGCCATAAACCTTGGCTTTATCAATGGCCATTTGCATGGCTCTTTTGGCAATGACGTGACCCATACCGTCGTGGCCGTCAATGACTGCCGTGGTGAAGGTTTCTTTGATAATTTCAAATTCGGTAACCGGTTTTTGAATGCCTTTTTTAATACGGTCATAATAAATGGGCTTTAATCGGCCAATACCGTGGGAATCAATGCCTCGTTTATCAGATGTAATCAGGATTTCAGCGCAAATTTTAGCATCTTCCTCAGGAACGCCAATGCCTTTTAAAGCATCTGCCATAAAAGCTTCCAGGGTGTCAAAAGGGATGTAGGTGGTATTTTCGTTTTCCATTAATAATTCTCCTTTTCTTCTTATCTCAATTTAGTCATTAATAA
>JAENWK010000084.1 GCA_016650045.1 Eubacteriaceae bacterium
ACGCTGCTGCCGAATGCCCATGCTTTTTAATTCAGCTTTGGTCAATGGCACAGGTTTCGAAGCTGGACCAACAAATCCAGTGACACCACGAGTATTTCTGACGACATACCAAGAATCGTCTGTTATGAACATTTTAATCATGACATAACCTGGAAATAGCTTCTTTTCTTTAACGACGCGTTTGCCGTTTTTGCTTTCCACTACTTCTTGTACAAGAACTTGAACTTCTAGAATCAAATCTTCCATATTTCTGTTTTCTACCGTGGCTTCAATGCTTGCCTTTACCTTGTTCTCATAACCAGAATAGGTATGGGCGACAAACCATTGTGCCTCATCGTGTTGATTATTTTCCATGGTTCTCCCTTAACTATTTGTTGAGAAATAGCGCAGCAAGTGCCCCTAATCCTGAATCAACAACCCAAACGAGTAAAGTGAAAATTGTGACAATACCTGCGACAATGCCTGTACGCCGAACTAATTCTTCTCTATCCAACCAAGTTACTTTTTTCAACTCATGGTAAACTCCTTTGAGAAAGCCCACTATTTGCTGAAAAATATTTGGTTTTTTACTCTTATCGTTTGATTTTTTTCGAGGTTTTTTATCGCTTTTAACCGTGGTTTGGGGCGCTTTTTTTTCCTCTTTTACAAGATTTGTCGCCTTTTCTTCGGTTTTTTGTGCCTGTTGCTGGGTGTTATTTACTTGCTTTTGTTTACTACTGGCATTCTTATTTTTTTTATTTGTTGCCATGATATTCCTCTTTAACCATTATTTCGTTTCTTTATGTGGTGTATGCGTCTTGCAAAATTTGCAATACTTATCCATTTCTAAACGATCAGGATTATTCTTCTTGTTTTTCATGGTATCGTAATTTCTTTGCTTGCATTCTGTACATGCTAAAGTAACTTTTACTCTCATTCCAGCACCTCCTACATCCTTATATATCAACACCTCAGGAACATGCAGGCACACGTTCCCTATTTTCATAGTTACCAACATAGAATACCATAAGAAACCTATTTCTGTCAATAAAAACATCAATAATTATTTCTAGATCTTCTATGATTTTTTACAAATAAAAAAAGGCGCGTGGCCTTTCAAATAACACTTTTTATTATATCAGTAACGTTTGAAATAATCAAGGTGGATTTTTTATTTTACAGTTTTAAACCCCAGTAGTTACAGCTAATACTATCACCATCAATATCCACCACGCCTGGAAGACGACCCCAGAGTTCAAAGCCATGTTTCTTCGCCAATTTAATACTGATAAGATTACTTTCTAAAATAACGGCAATCAAATTTTTAAAGCCAATTTCCCGTGCTGCTTCAATGGCCAGCCCCATCATTTGAGTGCCAAGACCTTTGCCCTGGTAACGACTATCGATATAGTAGCTAATCTCTGACGTATATCGAAAACCTTCTCGTCCAGCCCGATATTCCGTTAGGGTTACCCACCCGATGACTCTTTCATCATCTTCAATCACAAACATTGGATGTTTGACTGATGAGTGATGAACAAACCAGGCCTTTCGATCTTCCATGTTTGCCTTGGAAAGCTGAGCGGTGTAGATTCGCTTTTCTATGGACTCATTGAGAATATCCAATACCTGTTGATAATCTTTTTCTTCTACTAATCGTATCTTCAACTTAAAATCTCCTGTTTATATTTTTCTAATGTCTCTGCCATTGCATTGGCATTGCTGGCATTTTTCCTCCAATTGAATACCCTCTGTTTAATATATAATAAACAGAGAGTTTATTTAGTTACGTCCGATTTTTCCACGCCATGCAATCATCACTGTTACGATAAAAATGATGATGATTACCCCAATGGTTGAAATATATGGGCTTAGTACCAATGCCAGCCATGCAATGATCACAGGGGAAACCAAAGCAAAAATAAAAAGGCACCCTATGATAATAAAATAATTTTTATTTTTTCCCATGATTCCCCTCTGATAAGTGCTCACTCCGTTAAAAACAACCTCTTGCGAGGTTGCGAGAGAGTTATCTGATTTTTATTTCTTATTTCTGTTTAATTTTTTTTTATTATATGATCCTTTTTATTAAACAATCATTTTTTTGAGACAGTTTTTATAAATAACATTACAAAATAATTTCATAATTTGTTTTATTCTCTTTTGAAAAAATGGTGCACCCGAGTGGATTTGAACCACCGGCACGCAGTTTAGGAAACTACTGCTCTATCCACCTGAGCTACGGGCGCATGAATTTCACAGCTCATTATACCAATAAATCAAAAATTTGCAAAGGCTTTTTCATTTACTAATTAACACCGTAATATTCTTCCATGGTTTTACCGCTATTGAAAATATCGGTTGCCACGTCTACCCCGACATAACGCAGGTGCCAGGGCTCATAGGCATAGCCCGTAATATCGGTTTTTCCCTGGGGATACCTGACAATAAAACCGTAATTATGAGCATTCTCGTTGATAAATTGACCTTCAGGGGTGCTTCCAAAGCTTTCCAAAAGATCAAATCCTACCGAGGCACTGGTGACATCCATGGCTAAACCCATTTGATGTTCACTCATACCGGGCCGGGCGCTGACAAGTTCCGCTCCCTCAACCCCGTAGGTTTCAACATTCCAATTATACAGACCTGTCTGGGTTTCGTAGGATCGATACCCAGAACAGCAATAAAGTTCTATTCCAGCGGTGCTGGCTGCATTAAAAAGTCCCTTTAGCGCTATGGCCGCAACCCCTCGAAGCTGGGTGTCCCGGGTAGAAGGTAAGTCAACAGTTACCAAATCACCGGGAACCAAGTCGGAAGAGATGCTGTGATTCTTATTAACGACCTGGGTAATGCCATCGTTTAAAGCTTCGCTAACAGTGGTTTGAGACACTTCAGGCAATACCGGTGTTTCTGTAACCTTAGTTGTATCGGTAGTCGTTGGCTCTGCGTTGGTTGCCTCCGCTTCAGTGG
Organism: Eubacteriaceae bacterium; assembly: GCA_016650045.1. Taxonomy (GTDB): domain Bacteria; phylum Bacillota; class Clostridia; order Eubacteriales; family Eubacteriaceae; genus Acetobacterium. The sequence continues at coordinate 2,950 of JAENWK010000084.1, forward strand.
TTGTTTTCTGGGACTCTGCCACCAAAGTCTTTGGTGATTTCTCAGATGCCTGAATCTCTTTAGTTTGAGTGTTAACTCTGATAATCAACATTACAATAATGATTACAAGCAAAACTGCCAGACTGGCACAGGAAATAATAAAACGCTTTTTATTCTTAATTCTCATGTATTTTATCCTTATTATTTTCTTTCATTATACATCATCTTTTGAAAAACCGAAGGCTTTTATTTTTTTGAACCATTAATATTTAAGTATTTAGAAAAAGCAGAACTCTGAAAGTCCTGCTTTTAAATATTATTAGAAAATTTTCCGCATTTTATAAAAAAAACAGAACTAAAGAAGTCCTGCTTTCAAGCACGGTTTATTTTGATTGACCTATTTTTAATAATGCGGAATTTTAACTAAAATGAATTTTTGCATCCATGAATTTTTTTTGAACCGCCGTCATCTTTTCAATAGCCAAATAAATCTCTTTTGACACCTCATTCTTCGAGGTTCCCTTTAACTTATCTGCCCATTCCCGATAGCCTTCAATATGATCCCCGGTATGATTAATCCAATGAGCCAGGAATACTTTGAAAATTTCTTCTTCCTTTTGGATATTCAATTCATCACTCATTAAGCATCTCCCAGTTTCAATTCTCTTTTGATCAGAGCCACCGCTTCTCTTATCTGAAGCAACAATGGTTTTTGTTCCAAGGACACAATATAGTGATTTTCAGGTAAAATCGGAATATAAATTTTTAGTCCGTCACTGTTTCCAATGGCTTCAACCATTTTCGGAGTAACTTCGCCCATCATCGCATTCGGAATGGTCATTGCAATTGAGCCAATAATAACATCGGCTTTTTGTACACTTACCGCAATGGCATTCTCGCCAGTGGCACCTTTATTGGCACCTTTTTTTAACATGGCAGCTGTTGCCAGCGCATTTGTTCCCAACCCGTACACTTCAACATAAGGGGGGATTTCCTCTTTGAGGATTCCAACAATACGCGACCCAATACCGCCTCCCATACCATCAAGCACAACAATGTTCATAAATTAAACCGCAATTCCTTCAATAATAATCTTGTGGTTAAGAAGTTTCACTTCTTTGATTCTGCCTTGAACAATTTTAGTACCACCTAATAAATCTGACAGAATTAAACTGCCATCATCATTTGGAATGATATCAACGACATAATCCATAATCTTTGTTTCTCCTTCAGGAGTAAGCATATAAGCTGAAGATTCACACATGTTCACAGCCTCCTTTCATACTAATTATTTATATACAGTCCGCCCCTTAACCAAAGGGCTTAGGGGCTTCTGTAATTTTATTTTATCACATTAAGCTTAAAATTTAAACTAATCCTTTGCATTTTCGCAAATTACATAATTGGATCCATGGCTAATGCCGGATGACCAACTTTTTCCAAATATTCCAATACGCCTTCAGAATCGTCGGCAATGGTTTCATCGCAAACCATATCTGCAAAGTTTTCTATGCCAGTCATTTCAAAGACTGCTTTGTTTAATCGTTCAGCAACGTCGTCTTTTAATGCTTTTGGCATCCAAACGATTCTTGGCAAACCGCCTTCAGCTGACATAAACTTCTTTGAGCCAATGAGGAAACGGCCATGTCCCATGAAGCCTGGAGTTTGAACCCCACCACCGGTCATAGAAGCAAGTTCCCCAAAAGTCATACCTACTGGTGAAACATCAGGATGCTCACGGTTTACAATAACAACACCGTTGGCTTCCGGCATAATACCACAGATACATTCGAAGCATCCACAGGAAGTCATGGGATCTTCAAGAATTGAGTAAAGCGTTACTTTCTTAACTGCGCCCTGTGAAGCAGCGGCAACTGTTTCATTAACAGATTCCCAAATTCCAAGACGTTCATCAAGAGCTTTTCCCTTGACCACTGGTTGATTTGGACCCAATGGATCAAGTTCTTTGGTTGCCTTGGCATCCAACCAGGAAACGGCACCACAAAGGCCTAAACGTTCTGGTGTAACGATACAAACATGACTGGGTGCAAAAGATTGACATAATAGACAAGTATAGAATTCATCAACACTTTCATCTGTCAAAGCGCCCATTCGTTCATCACGTGCAGCATAAATTGGTTTAACTTCTTCTTCGAGAATTCGATCAACATCTTCTGCTTTGGTGTAAATGGTGATCTGACATTTGTCAACGACTTTTTCAAAATCGCCTCGCATTTTAGAATATAACACTTCACCGATATGTTTTAAACGAAAACCTTTTTCATAAGCTTCTTTGGTTAGACGAATCCATGCAATATTTCTTTGGCCAACATGCATTGCCCCTTCAATATAATTCATGAAGTAGTGAATACGTCGTTCAAGAACGGTTTCGAAATCTTTTTGCATTGCTTTACCAGCAACTTCAATCTTAACGCCTAAAGGTAAACGTACAACGTCTTTTCCTGCAAACATAGGATCATCAATATCTGGTCCAACAATGGTGATCTTATGATCTTCAATGTCTGCTGCGTCAGCTGTTGTCACAAGTTCCCAGGCTGAAGTTTTGTTTCCGCCAAATTCAGCAAACATCGTATCTTTACGAACCCGTTCGCCTTCAAAGGCGGATGCAACAGCAACAGGCACATCAATTTTACTACTTACTTTAATTTTAATATTCCGCGCTTCCAAAGATGTTTCCACGGTTTTAGCATGGTCAGCCTGAGTCATCAGTGCCCCGGGAACTTCTGGAACCTCAACATCGGCAATCACTGGGAAACCCAGTGCAATGGCCCCTGCACCAACAGAAACAACAACTTCATCCAGTGGTCCAAAGGTATTTACAAAAGCTGGAACCCGTTCTTTGGTGTAGGTCAAAAAGTCTCCTAATTTTCCAGGTTCAATGGCCCCAAAGATTAAGGCGGCACGAATAGCAACAGATACCACATGAATCACTGACGTTACTTCATGACCCAGCGGAATCACACGATATTCCAGTCCTATTTTTACGCCGGTTTCCATGGCTTGTTCAATAATATTTCCGACCATGAAAGTCAATAATCCTTTTTCCTGGTAATCCTTAACAATTACTTTCAGGCTTTCCTGATCAGCCGATTCTCCCAGGAGAACTGCGATCCCAGGGATATCACCTGTTACCAATGGTACTCCCAGTGAACGGATAATTGGGTCTGGAACAAATCCAATCCCGGGATCATTGGCATAAGGGTCACCGTCTAAATAACGAATAGCTTCAATAATTTCAGCACCGACTGCAGTTGCAAGCCCGGCATTAAGAGCTTCTCCCAAGTCTGCTTTATTGGTAATTAAACTTTTTAAAATATCAACTGCCGCTGGTAGATCTCCCAGTTTTTTTATTTTAACTCCAGTTGCCGCATATATAATTGGCAGAAAATAAGCGGTATCCGGAAATCCCACCTTATGGTCTTCGCCATATTTTTCAATGGCATCCTTAACGGCACCTTCTGTTAATCCCGCAACTGCATTTGAACCAGCATAAATTAAATCTGTTAAACCCATAACTACTACACTCTTCCTTTCCTGAAGAAATTCAATGCCTTCAGACATTGTAATAAAACTGATCAATCTTTTATTTTTATATTTCGAATCCGTTTATTAGGATAAAAGTGCCTTTTTGGCTGCTGCTAAATGTTTATCGGCTTCAACAATTAAAGCCATCGCTTCAATAATATCTTCTGCCACTTCATTTTTTCCCAATCGATTCATTTTTTCCACCCATGTGTTATATTCCATGGCATGATCCTGATTATGAGTAACCCAATGATCTAAAAGAATCCCTAGAATTTCAATGTCTTTATTTTCTACATCTCCAGCCGATGGTTGTCCATGATCATGGGTATGAGGATGTG
>JAENWK010000113.1 GCA_016650045.1 Eubacteriaceae bacterium
AGTTGTCTCAGGTTTGTGGTTGAAAGTCGAGGCCAGATGCAGGCAAAACGATCCACGTAAGACAATTTAAAAGCAAGTTGTTGATCATGGTGCGTCTTAGAAGTAAGCCCAGCCGGCGTAAGCCGAGAGAAGGAGTTGTGATGCTAACACTGAGCTAAACTTCCTGCTGGCGGGTGTGGGGGAAAAAACCAGGTCAACTGAGACAAAATACCCTTATTTATCAAGATTATGAGAAAAAGCATTTTCGTTGTTTTTTCGTGACAACAAATTGACAAATTAATTTTGACTAAAGGGGACTACATTAGGTATAATATAGACATAGCTCGTAGACTCTATATTCTGTAAACGAGTATACTTAACCTTTTGAAAGGAGTTGTCGTTATGAAATTCACAATTTATGGAAAAAACATGCATGTATCAGAAGGTTTGAAAGAAACACTTAAAAAGAAGTTTTCCAAATTTGATCGCTACTTTGGTCAGGAGACTGAAATTTACGCTACATTCAGTAAGGAAAAAAATTATCAAATGTTAGAGGTAACAATTCCGGTGGGGAAAACGATTCTCCGGGCTGAAGAAAAGTCTGAGGATATGGTGTCATCCATTGAAGATGTTGTTAATAAACTTGAAGGACAACTTAGAAAACACAAAACGAAATTACAAAAGAGAAACATTGAAGAGGCAAGTAAATTCAATTTTGAAGATATTGAAGGACTTGATGAATCGGAGGAATTTCAACCAAAAGTTGTGCGAACGAAAAAATTTGCAGTAAAACCAATGAATGTTGATGAAGCAACCCTTCAAATGGAATTATTGGGACATGACTTTTTCGTATTCTTAAATGGCGATACCGATGATGTTAATGTCGTTTACATGCGCAAGGATGGAAACTACGGTTTAATTGAACCAACTTTCTAAAGCTTTTTTAAGAAAATAACAAATTGATTATGAACACCCCTTAATAAACAGCTTTAAGGGGTGTTTTTAATGATATTATTTAGAATTCTAAAAATATTATTAAATTTGAGTATAAAGTTTTGACAGAACTTTTCTTTTGCTTTAAAATAGACATATGTATGTAATGAAATTTGCTTGAGTGATGTTATTGAGCAGACTGCGTGTCTAAATATAAAACAGAAGAAAAATGAATAAGTAGTGGGGTTGAAACAAATATGTTAGTACTAATTGCAATAATTTTAGGCTTTTTAATTGGAAAAATTCGCAGAGGAAGCCTTCGTGGCTTCAAAGTACGAAAAATTTCGTTATTACCTCTGGGTATTTTAGGGCTGCTATTACAGCTCGCTTTACATTTTTACAGTTACACAGGGGGGATTCCTGTTGTTGAGCCCTACCTTGAAATTGTGAATTTTGCCAGTTATATTCTTGTACTGGTAATGATTGTCTTTAACCTGGATGATTTCTGGGTTATTCTTATGGCCATTGGTTTTACCTCAAATTTTGTGGTTGCTTTCATCAATGGCGGACACATGCCGGTTGCACAGGGGGTTATTGATCTTCTTCCAATCGGTTTTGGACAGCAAATTGTCCAGGGACTCAATCCAATTTATACATTAATCCAACCTAATACCCTTTTGTGGTTTTTAGGCATTAACCTACCTATACCAATTCCCTTTATACCAACAGCGATGAGTCTCTATGGAACAGTGGCAGGGGTAAGCGCAGGCACCCTTGCAGCACTTATTGGTCTTATTGGTTTCATTCAATATGTAATGAACAAAAAACCATCGATTATGAGCGATCATATGGAACTTGTTGAAGATGAAGGCATTTTTGGAGATCGTGGCAACCAGAGTATTGAAGGTGTTTCAATTCACAACGATATTCTTGCCAGCGAATTAAATGCTGAAGGTGAAGAATTTTACCAGGATTTAGCAGGTGGCGGCCCAATTCGAGGCGAACGCGATGAAAGCATAACCACCATTATTCCGGAAGCTATGGCGAATGATGCTTCTGAAATTGGAACTGAAACCGAAGAAATCATTGTTCAAAATCAAATGCCGAAAGAAACAATGATTACTGATACCATTGATGATGGCAGCACTAAGGTCATCAGCAATATTCAAGAAGTGGGAACCTTTGTTGCGGGAGCTGAAAACAAGGGATTAGAAGCCTCGGAAATGGAAGAAATTGTTAACAGTGAGGATACCGGATTTTTCACTAAAAAATATTATGAAGAAAAATTAGCAGTCGAAAAAGAACGATTAATGTTGCAAATTCGGGAACTGGAATTGAATAAGGTTGAAGAATCAATGCGGGGAACCTTACCGAAACCTGAACCGGCATCAGATTTAAGAATTGTAGAGAGTTTTAAATTAACGGAGTTAGATACACCTTTTGTACTCCGTGGTGACAATACTCAACACGAAACAGTCATGAGAAAGCCAACAGAAAAGGAAGAAGAATTTTCTGAAGGTGAAATGATGAACGTATGGCAACGCCTAAACTTTGAAGATGAAAAGAGAAAAGCACAACGACGAAAACAAAGTATAAGAGACAGCAGCCTAGAAACAGAAAATCTTATAAAACCGGGATCACCTGAAGAAGAAGAAGTTGTGATTCCTTTCAAAGAGCTTAAAGAAATTACCGAGGGTGTTGTGGAAAAAGTGAATGATCTTTCGGATGGCGAAAAAGAAAATCCTGACGATAGCATTAACGAAGCACAGCAAAAAAACTTTGATGCAACATTGGAAGAACGAAAAAAAGCTGGATATGAACTAGTCGAATTAAAATTAGATGGAAAAGATGTTGCATTTTGGCGTAAAAAGAAATAACATAAAAATAATCTAATAGTACATTAAAGGGACTGTATGAAAAATTGCAGTCCCTTTAAATTATTTAAAGTATCTTATAAAGGATTATGTTATAATTAACGTTAGAATTCTTTCCAATAAAGCGAACAATAAAAGGAGTGAAAGTTTTGGGATTATTAGACCAGATTTTTGATAGCAGTAGAAAAGACATAAAACGTATGCAGAAAAAGGCAGACTTGATATTGGCTCTTAGCAGCAAATATGAGGCCATGACCGATGATGAACTTCGGGGTCAGACCTTGTTGTTTAAGGAAAGACTGGCTCAGGGAGAGTCTTTAGATGATTTACTGGTGGAGGCATTTGCTACCGTCCGGGAGGCCGGCGCAAGAGTCCTTAGTATGAAGCATTTTCCAGTCCAATTACTGGGAGGAATGGTTTTACATGAAGGTAATATTGCCGAAATGAAAACAGGCGAAGGGAAAACCCTTGTGTCTACGCTTCCAGCCTATCTTAATGCCCTGGGAGGAAAAGGCGTATATATTGTTACGGTCAATGATTATCTTGCAAAAAGAGATAGTCAGTGGATGGGACAACTTCATGAATTTCTAGGACTTAGTGTTGGTTTGGTGGTTCATGGTTTGTCCTTTGATCAGAAAAAGGATGCCTATGGCTGCGACATTACCTATGGTACCAATAACGAGTTCGGGTTTGATTATCTTCGCGACAATATGGCACCGACTAAAATACAACAGGTTCAGCGGGAACTTAATTATGCCATCATTGATGAAGTTGACAGTGTTTTAGTGGATGAAGCCAGAACACCTTTGATTATTTCAGGAAGTGGAGATAAAAGTACAAAACTCTATGAATTAGCCAATACTTTTGCTAAAACCCTCAAAGATGAACATTATGTTAAGGATGAAAAGGCTAAATCAGTGATGCTATCCGATGATGGCGTTGTTAAAGCCGAGGGCTTTTTCGGATTGATCAATCTTGCCGATGTGGAAAATATGGAAATATCCCATCATATTAACCAGGCACTGCATGCCAATACACTTATGTATAAGGATCGGGATTATGTGGTAAAAGACGGAGAAATCATTATTGTTGATGAATTTACAGGACGTTTAATGCCTGGTCGACGCTATTCCAATGGTCTTCACCAGGCCATTGAGGCAAAGGAAAATGTGAAGGTCAATCGAGAGTCGAAAACCTTAGCAACGGTGACATTTCAAAACTATTTTAGAATGTTTAATAAATTATCAGGCATGACTGGAACAGCAAAAACCGAAGAAGATGAGTTCCAAACCATCTATAATCTTAACGTCATTACTGTTCCTACCAATCGTCCTTTAATTCGTGAAGATCTGAATGACCTTATTTATAAGAGTGAAAAAGGAAAATATGCTGCAGTGACTGAGGAAGTAAAACGTCGCCATGAAACAGGCCAGCCAATACTCATAGGGACCATTTCCATAGAAAAATCCGAACTTCTCAGCAGTTACCTTAAACGCTCAGGGGTAAAGCACAATGTGCTTAATGCTAAATTTCTTGAAAAAGAAGCCGAAATTGTAGCCAATGCAGGACAAAAGAATGCGGTAACCATTTCCACCAATATGGCCGGACGTGGTACCGATATTGTTTTAGGTGAAGGGGTTATCGAAGTTGGGGGATTACATATTCTCGGAACCGAACGTCATGAGAGTCGGCGAATCGATAATCAGTTACGTGGTCGTTCCGGTCGTCAGGGAGATCCCGGTTCATCTCAATTCTTTGTTTCACTTGAGGATGATCTCATGCGTGTTTTTGGTTCCGAAAGAATTCAGGGTTTGATTGAAACGATTGGACTTGACGAAGAAACACCCATTGAAAATAAAATTCTGACCAAAGGCATTGAAAATTCACAAAAACGTGTGGAAGGACGAAACTTCGACATACGTAAAAATGTCCTCCAATATGATAATGTTATGAACCGTCAACGAGAGCTCATTTACGAGCAACGACAACAGGTCATTGATGGCAAGGATATGGAAAATGAAATTTGGAGTATGACCAAAACCCTGGCGGATGCCTATGTGAACATGTTTACCGGGGATGGAGCCTACTACGATAATTGGGACTTGGAAGGACTTAAAAAACATTTGGAAACCACAGTACTTCCCAAGGGAACACTGACTTTCCCGGAAAAACCTGAAAGTCGGGAAATTTTAGTAGAAACCGTGCTGGATGAATGTCGAAAAATTCTGGAAGAGAAAAAAGAACGTTTAGGATTGGAACAACTCCAA
>JAENWK010000159.1 GCA_016650045.1 Eubacteriaceae bacterium
ATTGGGGAAGATATGGAACTCACCCTGAAAATGCACGAATATTACAGAAAAAACAAACTGAACTATAAAATCGATTTTGCCTCGGATGCGGTGTGCTGGACCCAGGCACCGGACACACTGAAAGGGCTTAAATCTCAGCGGATCCGATGGCATCGCGGTCTGACCGATTCGCTGATTCGACATAAAAAAATGATGCTTAACCCCAAATACGGAACCGTGGGAATGCTATCCATGCCATATTTCTTTTTAGTGGAAATGATCGGCCCTGTCATTGAGACGTTTGGTTATTTCCTGTTTATCATTGCGATTATAATGGGGAGCGTTTCAAAATTCTTCATCTTTGTCTTTTTGATGGCCTATCTCTTTGGAATATTGTTTTCGCTTTCGGGAATATTATTTGAAGAATTTTCATACAAGCGATACAGCGGGTTTAAAGAAATTTCGAAGCTCATTCTTTACAGCTTTTTAGAACAAATTGTTTATCGGCAACTGACGGTATGGTGGCGCATCAAATCTTTTTTTAATTTTAAAAAAGGCAGCAAGGATTGGGGTACCATAAAAAGAAATGCATTTTCAAAAGAGGAGAAATAATATGAAATTCCAGGAATGTTTTTTAAAACTTGCGGACATCGAAGAGCTCGCTAAAAATATATATGAAAATTTTTCAAAATCATGCAATGAAAAATTAAAACCGGTTGTTCTTGCTTTTTCAAAAGAAGAGGCCAAGCATCAAAATTTAATGGTTGAAATCTCCGGAGATGACCGCTATACCGAAAAAAAAATAAATAAAGATATGGATTTGATTTTAAATCGCCAGATTGATCATATAAAAATTAATGGAGAAAATTTGGATATGAACTCTGAAAAAGATTTTTTCCAATTTGCTCTGCAAATCGAAAAGAATTCCATCGACATGTATACAGCGCAATTAAGCGCATTTGAAAATGATTCCAATGAATTTACAATATTTGAAAACATTATAAAAGAAGAGCGCAAGCATATGTTATACATATTGGATCAGCTCTATGAACTCAGATAGGTAAAATATGCAGTTAAATAGATATAATGGAATAAGGAGCTTAGATGAGAAGGGTGTTGCTATTTATTATCGGTTTAATGGTACTCGGACTGACTGGTTGCAATGCAAACAATGAAAATTTGATGATTAAAAGTTTTAATCACCCGACGGGTGTCTATTTCCATCAGGAAAAAATCAATGCCGGCATCGAAATATTCAATCCGACGAAAAACGAAAAAGAAGTATGGATCGAATTGAGGCTTTATAAGAGTTCGGGAAATCAGATTGATTCAATCATCGAAAATAAAACCATAGGCTCTGGAAAAAATGAGAATTTCGCGCTGGAATGGATCATTCCCGACGAGCTCATCAGTGGCAACTATCAGACCGAACTCATTGTCTGGGACCAATCTCCGGACACTGCCGGGGCGCAACGCCTGGGCGAAAGCAGGGGGGAAGAAGGGTTTTCAGTCTTTGCGACCCAGGATAATTTTGATAACCTGGATGAGAATGTCTGGCTGGTTTCAGACAGCAGTCTGGGCCGAAGCAAATTGAAAAGCGACAACGTATCCGTCAGTAACGGTGAATTAAGCATTGAAATACCTGGAAATTCCTTGAATGGCGGAGAAATCTATACCCAGGAACTAAAGGGCTATGGCGCCTTTGAAACACGCATGAAACTGCCCAATGCACCGTCTTCAATCACCGGGTTTTTTTTGTACAAGGCCCCGGACTACTTCTATGAAATTGACATTGAAGTCTATAATCAGCCCGACGGAACCCTGCTGCTCACCACCTATGCAGACGGTGAAAAAAAGAATACCTATGTGGGCAACCAGGGCTTCGATCCCACCAAGGGATTCCACGACTATCGGATTGAATACGATGAAAATCAGGTGTCGTTTTACATCGACAGCGTTTTTGTCAAAAGCTGGTCAGACGGTTTCCCCAAAGAAGGAATGTATCTGATGATCAACAGTTGGTTTCCCAAATGGCTGGATGGGGTGAGCCCCAAAGAAACTCAAATCCTGAGAGTAGACTGGGTCAGGTATTAATGAGAGCACAAACGAAGAAACGTCTCCGCTTGCTTTTGACACTCCATATGTGGTAAGATAATAGTAACAAAAGTAGTGAAAAGGGATTTACATGGTTAATGAAATTGAATTTAAAGCTAAAAATCTAACATCAAATGCAGGTCTTTTTCTGCTCCTTGAGAATGCAAAATGCAACGGGATTTTTGATCTTATTGAAAATGATTGAAAGGTGGTGGTGGACATGGCAAAATATTCAAGAAACAAGCTAAACTCTTCGTGAAATAGTGTTCTTTGAAGCTAATAAAAAATGCACGTGGAATTTAGGTTGTAATAAATCTATATTATTTTATTTTAGAAGGAGAAGAAATAATCATGAAGAACAAATCATTCAAAAAATTATTAGTAGTTTTCACTATTGTAAGCATGGTGTTACTTTCATTTAGTTCAGTATTTGCTGAAATGCCAACAGTTCTTACAGTGCCAACGAATCTTGTTGCGACTGGTGGAGATTCACAAATCAATTTAACTTGGTCATCAGTTACAGGAACTACATATTATAATGTTTATGAATCACTAGATGGTTTAAATTATAATTTAATTAGCGCTCCTGGTACAGTAAATACATCAAATTATGATGTGACTGGACTAGCAAATGGTATATTATATTATTTCAAAGTATCTGCAACAAACGCTGTTGACGTTAGTGCAGATTCCAATATTGCAAGTAATGCACCATCAGTCAAAACCGATCCAGTAAATCTTGGTACGGCTGGCAATTATGCAATTTTGGCAAAAACCGGG
>JAENWK010000195.1 GCA_016650045.1 Eubacteriaceae bacterium
AAATCTAAGATCTTAAAAATCGCCTTGGGATGAATGCCGTCTCTGGGAGGGTCCAAAATAATCACGTCAGCTTTATATGAAAGGTTTTCAACCTCTACCATCACATCCCCAGCAATAAAACTGCAGTTATTAAGTCCATTTTTCTCGGCATTGGCTTTGGCAGCGATTACCGCTTCCGGTACTAATTCAATGCCGACTATTTTTTTTGCCACTGGCGCTAAAACCTGGGCAATGGTGCCGGTGCCACAATATAAATCATAAATGACCTCATTCTGTTCGTGACCTACAAAATCCCGAATAACCGAATAGAGCTTTTCAGCTCCCAGTGTATTAGTTTGAAAAAAGGAGAACGAGGAAATCTCAAAGGTTAACCCTAAAATCTTGTCTTCCATTTTATCCTCGCCATAGATAATCTTAGAGGTTTCGGCTTTAACCACATCTGCAACCCCATCATTTTGGGTATGAAGGATGCCTCGAATCTGACCTTCCAGTTCCAGATCTATGAGTGTTTTTACAAAGGCTGTTTCGTCAAGTTCACCTTGGGTGGTGGTGGCAAGGTTTAATAGAATATCCCCGGTACATTTTCCTTTTCGCACCACTAAATGTCTTAAAAACCCGGTGTGACTCCGTTTATGAAAATAACTTACATCTCTTTCTGCGAAAAATTTCAACGCAGCCTTTTGAATGAGATTAAAATCATTGTCGGTTATTTGGCATCCGTCTGTTTTTACAATGTTATAAAAGCTCCCTTGTTCATGGAGGCCTAACATTAACGGGCCATCCTTGGCATTATCACCAAAAGAAAATTCCATTTTATTGCGGTATCCGAATACTTCCGGGCTTGGGGTAATGCCTTCATAGTCAAAATCTCGAATCCCTGCCTCTTCCAAAAGTGACAATACATAATTTTCTTTTAGTTGTAATTGCTCAACATAAGATAGATTTTGATAGGTGCACCCGCCACATTTGGAAAAAGCATCACAGAGGGCTTCAATTTCATTGGGGGCCTTTTCCAACACTTCTAAAATCTGACCTTCATATTTTTTTCTGGTTTTTTTGATGCGTACCAATACCCGTTGTCCCGGAAGTCCGTTCTTTATTATTATTTTTTTTTCTCCAGCCATTCCCCATGATTTTCCTGGAAAAACAAAGCCTTCTATTTTCAATTCAATCAATTCGCTTTTATACATAAAATGGTTCTCCTCTTGAATTCCTTTGATCATCAGTTACTCTTTTATCTTTGATAACTCTTTAAAATACCGTGATACAGCAAACATTCGGCTGTCGTAAATGACATCTTTTATAATCGTCAGAAGTTCATGAACTTTTACATCCCAGTTTTTAAAAGATCTTTAAACCCTTTTGCCATGGCCTTTTTAGTAATTAATGATTCTGACAATTGTTAACACCTCTCGATAATTTGCTAAATCATTATAACACTTTAGCCTCTTATGTCAATTATGTAAATGGTGTCAACATAGTGTTTATGAACCATTTATGATAATGTCCTAGTGTACCACTTTTGATTATGTCCCAAAATCGAAATTTAGTGTATGATGTAACCTCAGAAAATAAGTATCAAACTATATTGGAAAGAGGTAGCACAATCAGAAAGGTTATTTTAAAAATGAATGAAGAATTGAAATATCAGACAATAAAACTGCTGGTGGATACGAACGGGAATAAAAAGACTGCTGCATTGAGAATTGGATGCTCAGTACGGCACATCAACCGTATGATCAATGGATATCGAGAATTGGGGAAATCCTTTTTTATTCATGGAAATCAGGGACGTCAACCGGCTCGTGCCGTTGGTAACGAGATCAAACGATTAATTGTCGATCTGTATCGTACAAAATACTTTGGCACAAACTTTCAGCATTTTCAGGAACTTCTTGGTGATCATGAAAAGATTCATGTTTCAATCAGTGTGATACGTTCGGTACTTGCATCGGCATTCATTCTTTCACCCAAAGCCAATCGACTTACGAAAAAAAACCTTAAACTCCAGTTGGAAGCGATGCAGCAGTCAACGTCTTCTAAAAAAAAATCCGCTG
>JAENWK010000094.1 GCA_016650045.1 Eubacteriaceae bacterium
CACGTTATTCTCAAAAGTTTAACCATCATTTGATTTTGGAAAATGTTCCGGGAAGAAGCTTGATTCTGATACATCCGGCGAATGATGCCAAAACAGAATTGTTGGGCTGCATTGCACCAGTCACCTTTTTGTCGGGAATTGGAAAAGGAACGGCCTCAAAACCATTGCTTCAAAAATTAGTGTCCTTATGCTATCAGGCATTTGACCGAAAAGAAATTGTCACCTTAACCATAAAATCTTAATGTATGAAACTCTTAGATCGCTATAAAAAAACCACCCCGACGTTTTTCAGGAAACTGCGGAATATTGGCATTGCTTTGGCCGCCACCGGCGGAGCCATTATAGCAGCACCCATAGCATTACCGGCATTGGTGATTACCATTGCCACTTATTTAACAGTTGTTGGAACTGTAGCCACTGCCGTAAGTCAAGCTGTAGTGTCGGACGATGAAAATAAACCAGAAATATAATGATTCATGATATTCAAATAAGGTCGGGAGTTATTGGAGGCACATTGTTGTCCACCGCTTTGAATATCGGTATGAATGATTTGTTGTTCACGGCAATTATGTCTGTGATTGGCGCTGTAGTCAGTTTTTTTGTTTCCTATATTTTGAGGAAATTGTTTTCAGATTCAAAAGCCTCTAAAAAGAAATCAAAAAATGCCTAGCTCACTTCGACAAACTCAATGTGACACAGGCATTTTTGAATTTTTACCAATATGTCTTTGGTCTTGGGATTAATTCTTTTTAAGTATTGTTTTAAATGGTCTTCCAGAACAATTCAAAAAACGGGATTATTTTGAAGGAAAGATCATTTCATGATTGTAGCTGCCAGCCTGAAGGTCCTTCCACTCCCAACCATCATCTTTAATCAGCGACAACAACAATCTGCGTCTTGACTTGATATTTTCGTAGGCTAAATCTGCCGTCTTACCTTGAATCAGCTTTATCCCCTTAGTTTCAAGTGCTGAAAGTTCCGGTAGCGGAGGAGTTTCATCTCCGGAGGTAATAAAAGCTTCTTGCAGCGTTACGAGATAAGAGGTGATGGCTCTTCTTAACCCCATTAGTACATTGAATGAAGGCTGTTGTGATGCTGGAATACGATGAAACAGCGTTGAAAGTGCCTCATCAAGGTTCGTGAGGTTGAGGGCGAAAGCTTCTTTTTTGTCAGAAGAATGGAAAAAATGGAGAACAGAATAGGCTTTATGATTTTGAGCATGTAAAATGATCGTATCTGTCAGGCTCATAAAAGGTTGCTCTAACTCCTTAAAGTTTTCCCCATTCCAATAATTCATTAAGATATCTTCTACTGAACAACCCAGGGTAGTAATATATACACTAATTCTCCTTTTAGTAATTTCAGCTGAAACCACCGGAATTAAGTAAGTGATGGCTATAGAGATTAAAATCAGTCCGGTAAACGAAAGTATTGAAGTAAGAATATCCCAGAAGGAGCCATCAGGCTCGATGTCGCCCAAGCCCAATGTGGACAAAGTATAGCCCGTATAAAATATTTTATCAACAATTGTAGTTGGCGAATTGGACTCAACATTCATCAGCGAATCGGGTTGGCTGATAAACAAAAGGCTGGCTGAAGCCCATATTAACAGCAACCAGTTAATGAGGATAGCCACTAAAATGAAAGCCCCACCCAACTCAAGAGGTTTTTTAGCTCCTGTTTTTTTATAAATAGCCAATAGTATTGTCCAAATGGCCTTGGATAACCGTTTTGTAATAAAGCCTCCTCCACGCACAGATAATGAGGTGTTGATTAAATCAATAGCTGTGATGAGGAGAAGTATTATTCCCAGAATAAATACGAAGTAGTTCATGTTATACCAAATTGATTTTTAAATTAATTCAATTAACTGCTGGTATAATGCTGATGGATAAAAATGATAGGCCAATCGAGAAAACTAAGGTTAATCTATTACATTTTTCAAATCCGTATTATTCCAATAATTAAGTTTAACATTCATAGCGTTGCATTATTGATTTAATTTTGAATATGCAAAGTAAAGCATACTTTTAAGATTAATAATTACATAATCTTTCATTAGAGTTACATAATTCACAGTATTTGGGTATACAGATTTTTTTCGAGGGTATGCTAAGACATGTCATCCTCTTTTAAGTCTACTCCGCTGGCACGCGTTAAAAAAGCATACCATACATGTCAATTCTCCATTAAAAAAATCAGTAAGGAGCGTTGAGCCAAAACTTGCAGTGTAAATAAGTGCTATAGGTCATTTATTTTGTTAAAGCTTTGCATATGAAGCTGTGCATCATAATCCACTATAACTTGTTTGTCGAACCTTTTGAAGTCATTTTTACATGCACGTCAACGGTGGCGGATATGAAACGTGCCGGATTTCGGAGCCGCGTCTGTGTCTACCCGTGACAAGCCACTATGTGGGATGAACTGTTGCAAACTCACTAAAAACGGCATGTTTTATGACCCGTAGTTAGCTTGCGTTTTTTATCCGATTATTAATCAGAGATTCCTTTATTACTTTTAGTAACTTTTCTATTGATAATTAATCTTATAGTTAATTCTATCAAGAATGATAAAGCAAGTATTCCAACAAACAAAAAAAGTATCGTATACGAGTCTTTAATGGAATATATCAAAAACAATACGATTACAGTTAATGTTGTTAGCAATGCGCTGACAACTAAAAGTTTTGAAGCTTTGAGTCTGACGAATAATTTTAAGATGGCCTAAATGAGTTACAGCGTGAATAAACAATACGGTAATGGAACCTACAGCGGCTATTTGTAATAAATCTAAGAATACTATTACCAAACTAGTTAATACCAAACTAATTAACAATCCCTCTCTGCTGTATCCGAATTGTTTGGCAAAAAATCCGGGAAACTCTCCATCTTCGGCCATTTGATAAGAGATATTAGTTGCAGCATATAATACTGCATTAATAGATGATGAGGTAGAAAAAAGGGCCGTAATTGAAATAATAGTAAAGCCAATGGCACCAAAAACAGGTTTTGAGGCTTCGGCTAAAGCATAATTCTTTGCTTCAATTACCTTGTCAACTTCCAAGTTGCCAAAAACAGCATAGGCCAACGCAGTATAAATAACCATAGCTATACCAATTGAAATGAAAATTGCTTTCATCAAGTTTTTTTCCGGATTGACAATATCTTCAGCGGTATGTGTAATTATTCTAAATCCTTCGTATGAAAAGAAGGTGATAGCAATACTAAAAAATATTTTATTGGATGAAGGATATAATGCCGGTGCCATCAATCCGGGTTTCAAATAGATTAAACCTACTGTGGCAAATACGACCAATATAACAATGGTAATTATAATCGCTACATTCTGAAACTTAACCACTTTTTTTACCCCAAAATATTGAATTATTCCAAGTATTGCCATGATCGATAAAGCAAATACATTGGTGTATATCAGCGATCCTTTCAAATTAAATAAGACAGCAGCGTAACTTCCAAAGGCTTTAGCTAATAGTGCAAGTGCTATTATGGATGATACATACAATAAGACGCTTATCCCGCCAGAAAAAACGTTTACTCCGAATGACTTAGCAACATATTCAACGATACCTCCTGCTTTAGGAAAACGGGCTCCTAACTTAGCCAACGAATATCCGCTAATTGCGGCAACAATTCCGCCTAGGATAAAAGAGATATAAACCGCTTTGCCTGCAATTGCTCCAGCCTGTCCCATAAGAGCAAATATCCCCGCTCCCATCATTGCTCCTACTCCTATTCCAACTGCCGACCATAATCCAATTTTATTTTCTGATTTTAACATATTTTATTTTTGATTGTGTTGTTTATAATTAATATAATAATGGGGCAGTCTTAAATTACCCTATTTTATATTATGAGTGTAACGGTTTGGCAATGACACAAGTAAAAAAGTGATTCCCGGAATTCATCGGAATTTGTTGTGATCACAAAGCAATTCGGGCAGGGTTCCGGCATTGGTCTGCCGCAGTTCTCCATCGCGCCAGCTAGCTCTATCACTAAAACAGCCCACTGGACTATTTCTTTACGTTCAGCCCTAGAAAGGATAAAAAATGAAATTTGAACATAGATCTGCTGGAGATTTTTTTTTAAACAGTACGAACTGCTTTTTCAATAGACGTGTCACCAGCAATAATTTCAAAAAACTGGTTTTGCATGACACCATCTTCCAAAACGTCCACTAAAGTTTTGGCAACATCTGCTCTTGAAATCTTTCCTGGATTTTCAAATCTTTTTTTAAGTTGAATTTTGCCCGTACCTTCTTCGTTAGTCAGATGGCCTGGTCGAACGATAGTATAATCCAAACCGCTGGCACGCAGATAGTCATCAGCATTTTTCTTTGCCTCCAAATAGGCTTGAAGATCTTTATTCCGGGAAGGGTCATCTGCTCCCATGGCACTTAGCATTACAAACTTGCTGGCTCCCTCATCCTTAGCAGCATCCGTTAGCCGTTTTGCTCCTTCCTGATCTACGCCTAAAACATTTTTACCTTTTGATCCTGCAGCAAAAATTACTTTGTGTGCATTTTTCACTGCATAACTCAAATCTCCTTCCAAGTCGGCCAGAACGGTTGATACATTATTCTTTTCAAAATAGTCTTTTTGATCCTGTTTTCTAACCATAGCAATAGGCTGATAGGTCTCTGATTTTACTAATAAATTAATGACGATTCTTCCTGTAGTGCCGTTCGCTCCGGCAACTAATACATTCTGTTTTTCTTTAGTCATGATATTTTATCTTTATTATAAATATATTCGTTCGTAGTTCAATTTTATGAACCGTTTAGGATAGGCTTATAATCACTTTACCCTTTGCGCTGCCTGTGGATAAGTATAAATATGCTTCAATGCTATCTTCGAAAGAAAAAACCTTATCAATCACTGGCTTTATCTTTGTATCTTTTACCATAGATGAGAGTTTGTCTAATTGCTCACCATTAGGTTGCATCCACGTATGTTTATAAACAGCTGATCTTTCTTTGATTAGGCTTGATAATTCTTCAGGTAATTTATAATTAGTCAACCCCAAATGCTTTGCAGATTCTTCGTCCGGAAAACCTGCTATAGTGGTAACTTTTCCTCCCTCTTTGATAATTTCAAAGGCTTCTAATGTGTAGTTGCCTCCTAAGGTGTCAAAAACAATATCCAAATCTTTTGCAATCGTTTTGTAATCTTCGGTTTTGTAATCGATCACGCGGTCGGCACCAAGTGCCTTAACCATATCGACATTTGTAGTGCTGGTGGTAGTGTAAACAAAGGCTCCTTTCGCTTTGGCATATTGAATTGCAAAAGTTCCTACACCTCCTGATCCTGCGTGGATAAGAACCCTGTCGCCTTCTTTTATACCAACGCTTTCCAAAGCCTGAATTGAAGTGAGTCCTACCAATGGTAAGCCGGCGGCTTCTTCAAACGATATATTATCGGGTTTTTTGGAAACCACACGACTCTCAACAGCTACATATTCAGCAACTGTGCCCATTTGTTGTTGAGGCACTCTTGTATACACGGCATCTCCCAATTCAAATTTGGTAACTTCCGCGCCTTTCTCCACAATCACACCGCTCACATCAAAGCCAATTGTGCTGGGAAATGACAATGGGACCATATCTTTCAATCCACCACTCACCATTTTATAGTCAATAGGGTTGAGTCCTGCTGCTTTGGTTTCAATAAGAATATCCGAAGCCTTGATTGATGGTTTTTCTATTTCGTTTATTGATAAACTGTCTTTAAGTTCACCGTATTTTATTATTTGTAATGCGAATTAAGGGTTAAAAACAACAAGAAAAAAGCAATAACTCAATGATAAAAAGCATCAAAATATTTGCATAAAAGCCTGACAATCAGTATATTTATAGTGAAATTCAAACATTATAGACAACATGATTAATCAGGC
>JAENWK010000206.1 GCA_016650045.1 Eubacteriaceae bacterium
AAACACCACAAAAGAAATGGAATGAGTTTGAAGAAAAAGAAATTACTAAATTTAACTCATCGGGTGAAGCGGAATCAGGCTCTGCTGGAGAGCAACCTGCCAGGAATAGTCCGATGAACGAAGATGATCTGGGAGGGGCAAATAAACCTGTCCCTTCCGATTCAAAAAACCAATCATCTTTGTTCAATATGCCTAAAAAAAACTCATGCGAAAACCATCAAATGAACTCAAACCTTTTTGAAAAAAATGTCCAATTTATCGGGGACTAGGACAACCCTCAGTGCATAATCTTCTGATTTTAACTTAACGAATAGAACAAAATTCGACAACTTATTTATCATCTCATTTTTTAATCAGACGAATGGTAGTAGCATTTCCAAGCGCACTCTGTAGTGATACCAAATATACCCCACTGCCTAATTTGCCTATATTAATGACTTTATAAGGAAGAGGATTATCAATCTGCATAACCAACTGCCCCGTAAGATTGTGAACAGTGATGTGCCGAAAATTACCAGCAGCACCTGACACAAAGAACTGGTCGGTCGCTGGATTTGGATAAACAGACCAGGTATTTTCCGCAATAACATGACCAGTCAAAATTGCATTTCGGATTTGCGCAGTATCCATCACATGGTATAAAAAGTTGATTCCCTGAGGTAAACTGGTGAATAAGCTGTTCACATGATCACCTTTAGGATCCTGGTAGTATGTGTGTGGAAGATTATATTTGTCCAGCGAATCGGAAAACATTTTGTTTGGTTTTGCCAGTTTAAATTCGTCCAGTTCGCCGCAATAAGTGTAAATAGCCATCGCCGGATTTCCTTTCCAATCCTTAATGAAGTTGATTGGATTGTGTTTCTCCCAAAGCTCTTTTACAGACGGATCGAAAGTCCCTTCAGAATTTACAGGAAACAGAACAGGAGGAATAGCTCCCGGATTGGGAGAAAAGGCACCTGCCATCGAATACACCAATTGGGTTACATTACCTGAATAAGTAAAATCGTATGGAGGGGTTGAACCATGTTCTGAGCGTATTATTGGAAGCAAATCATCAAAATAGGTAATATTCAAGGGCCCACTCAGGGCAGACACACCAATAAATTTTTCAGGATGTTTTAAAGCAATTTTCATAGCGCCGTATCCTCCCATCGAATGCCCCATAATGCTCCATTTTTCTCTGTGATCGGATGTATTGTATTTGCCTCCAATCTCTTCGATCATATCTTGAACGATATAATCCTCATATTTCCCGTAAAGCGCCGAATTGGTATAAAAACTTCCTTTGTAGGGCTCGCAAGATCCATCAGGAATGATAAAAATCACCTTGAAAAGCTTATCGAAAAGTAATTTGGTTAAAAAATTATCGAGAAATGGTTCAAGCGAATTGACCATTTCTGTTGCAGTAACTGAAGCACCATGAAGGAATATAATTACAGGGTATTTTGTGGTTGTATCTGATTGGTTGTATCCTACTGGCAATCCGACAAAGTAAGTCTTATCCTGCTGAAGGGCCTTACTGTAAAGAGTTTTCTGCTGAAACCATTTGCCTGATACCTGAATGCTTATCAAGCCAAGCAGAAGAATGAACAATACAGACATCTTTTTCATTTCATATTTTTTATTACTCCAAAATACAACAATTACTTTATAAAGCTTGTATCAAAAAGGCTCACAACTGGTCTAAATTTCCTAAAAAACAGAGTTAGAAATAGAGCATGGACTAACATTTTGAAAATAAGGCAATACAATCATTGTTATTGAGTTGTGAGCTTTAT
>JAENWK010000022.1 GCA_016650045.1 Eubacteriaceae bacterium
AACCGTTATTTCCCACTGCAGCTTTTTTAATGCTGAAAGTGCTAAAGATTTTGATTTTGAAAGCTATGATTATATCATTGATGCCATTGACACCATTTCTTCCAAACTTTTATTAGTCGAATTGGCAAATAATAAAAATATTCCCATTATCAGCTGTATGGGTGCCGGTAACAAACTGGATCCCACTCGTTTTGAAGTTGCTGATATCTTCAAAACTTCCATTTGTCCACTTGCCAGAGTCATGCGTTCGGAACTCCGGAAAAGAGGCATTCCTTCACTTAAGGTTGTTTATTCCAGGGAACCCCCTTTAACCCCTTTGGATACTGACGAAAACAGTTGTAAAAACAATTGCATTTGTCCACCAGGTACGGCACGAAAATGCAGTGACCGACGCGCGGTTCCAGGAAGCGTTTCTTTTGTTCCATCCGTCGCTGGTCTTATTCTTGCAGGAGAAGTTATCAAAGACATTGCTCTTTTCTAACCCATTATTTCTCCCCCTATATGACAATTCCCAATTTAACGATTATCTTATTAATTACCCAATTATCAGTAAGTTATTATAAATATTTAAAACTATTTAAAATAATAGAACCTGCTACTTGACGTAACAGGTTCTACTATGATTTTTAAGAGATTATTTAAATTTCGTTTTTTCTATGCCGGGAGTTCAAATGTAAAACAGCTCCCTTGTCCTTCAATGCTTTCAGCTGCTATTTTACCGCCATGGGCTTCTATGATAACTTTGGCTATGGCCAATCCAATGCCAGTCCCCCCCGAGTTGCGAGCTCTGGATTTATCGACTCTGTAAAAACGTTCAAACACATTTTCTAAGTTTTCTTCTGGAATGCCGATGCCATTATCCTCAATGCTCACGAGTATTTTGCTTGATGCCTTTTTCACTGAGACTTTAACCGTCCCTTCCGGATCAGTGTATTTTAAAGCATTTAACAGCAAATTCATCATCACTTGCTTTATCTTATCAGAATCCACTTCAGTAAGAGCCTCTTCTCCATCATAGGTAAGTGTTATCTTCTTCTTGAAAAATTCACTTTCAACCGTTCTCAAAACATCAAGACTAATTTCATTCATATCCAGTTTTACTTTATTTAAAACTAAATTCTCGCTTTCCAATTTCGCAATTTTTCCCAGCTCATCAACTAATTTTCCCAGTCTTACACTTTCATTGTGAAGATTCTCAAGTCTTTTTTTATCCGCTTCCCAGATCCCATCAATCATTAATTCTAAATGACTTTGAAGAATTGATATGGGAGTCCTTAGCTCATGGGCAATATCCGAGCTCATTTGCTTTCTCAACGTCTCTTGCCGGCCGAGACCTTGACCAAGGCTGTTAATTGCATCTGTTAATTCAATAATTTCAGTTGTACTTGATTCCTTTTCAATCTTAGTCTCATATTCACCCGAAGATATCTTTTTTGCCCCTTCAATGACATTGCCAATCGGCTTGCTTAGTCTTTTTGCAATATAGGCACCTGCTATCAATGACAAAATCAAAGCCAAAATTCCGGTACCCATAAGGAGCTGATTAAGTCCCTTAATATATTTAACTTCATTATTACTATAGTAATAGGGGCCATAATAGCCAATAGTTAATTTACCAATCGTCGTTGCGTCATTTTGCAGGGCAATTATTTTTTCTTCATACCCACCCGAAAACCTGGGATTCTGCATCTGCATGTTCATTTTCATATTTGTAAGCATTTGAGCACAATAGTCATTATTGAAGACACTGGCGTCCCAAATTACATTGTCTTCATTATCAGCAACTTTTATAATTAATCCTCTTTCCATTGCAAAGATTCCGATGGTTTCTACTATATTAACATCCCATAGGTTCTCCTGGTCCGAAAATCCTTTAGATAGTTGGGTTGCAATTAAAGTACTTTCTGTTTTTATACGCTCAAGTGTGTAGTCCTTAAACTTGTTCTGCAAAAAGTAATTGGCTGTTAAACCAATAAATAGAACCAGAATGATTGCTACAAAAAAGAAGGCCGCTGAAATTTTAACTCTTAGACTCGATTTCATAAGACATCCCCCTTCTCGTTTTCAAATTATTTGCCGAATTTATAACCTATCCCATGAACCGTTATAATATATCTTGGATTTTTTGAATCGTCTTCAATCTTGATTCTGATGTTTTTAATATGGTTATCAATTGCGCGATCATAGCCATTGAAATCCTCACCCATAACGAGATTAATCAGTTCTTCCCTCGTAAAGACTTTGCTGGGATACTTAGCCATGGTCATTAATATTTTAAACTCATGAGGTGTCAGAATAATCACTTTTTCGTTTTTTCTCACCTCATATCTCATACTATCAACAACGATGTTCCCATCATCAAATGCCAACTCATTCGATAGGGGTATGGCATCCGTTGATGTTCTTCTAAGAACGGCTTCCATTCTTGCTGATAACTCTTTCAGGCTAAAGGGCTTAGTTATATAATCGTCAGCCCCTAAGCCTAATCCATTTAAAATATGATGTTCTTCAACTTTAGCTGTTAACATAATGATAGGCACTCGTGATTTCAAACGGATATTTTTGCAAACTTCTTCTCCAGTCATATCCGGCATCATGAGATCAAGCACAATAATATCAGGCGCAGCTTTATAAAATAAATCGATGGCGGTTCTTCCACAATTTGCTGTAATCACATGATAACCAAATTTAGTCAGATAGGCCTCCAAAGCCATAACAATGTTTTCTTCATCATCGACTACAAGAACTGTTTTAAGTTTTTCCATAAATTCCTCCAGATTTAAATTAATAATTTTCTAAGTTCTGATTCTTATTATAACTCAATTTAAAAAAAATGCACCTCAAGGATATCCTTAAGGTGCATTTTTAATATACTCTACTAATTATATGCCGGTCTTTTTAAGTTCCATTTTCATTTTAGCATATTCTTCATCAGAGATTTCTCCCTTAGCATATCGTTCATTCAAAATTTCAATTGACCGATCAGTTGGATGCGGTAGCGTATGCTCGCTATTTTTATGGTTCGTATTTTTTGTCAACCATATGATGCCAACAACCACCAATGCTATAAATAATATCATCATTATAATCATACCTCCTATTCTACCCATCATCCCAAATCCATAACCAATACTGTGTAAATTATACGCATGTAATCCAAACATTATATTCACCTTCTCTCTTTTGAACATTTAACTTATACTAATGCTCAATCTTGCTTATACATGCATTGTAATCTCTTAATATATAGAAATTATGTATTTTAGTCTGTGACCTGGTAATATCTTTAGACATTAAAGCTATCATATTTATTTTATTGACTAAGCTAAGAACCTCATTGAGCATTGTGACATTAACGGAACAATTACTCCTTATTATGGTTTTTTTCTTATTGTCCTAACCTCAAAAAGATGTTATCATTAGCACAAGAATCAATCTAATTTTATAAAAATATTCAGAAAAGGAGATGACTGCCATGACTGGAGATAGAATAAAATGCAATATTGTTTATAGTAAGCTCTTAACCAATATTGAGGACATAATGTTGAAAGAGTTCGAATTACCTGAAGGATGTATCGATATTGGTATCTTTACTACTCAATATGATGGCGTTGGCTATTGCGCTGCAGACGAAGCGACTAAAGCTGCAAATGTTGATGTTGTATACATCAAAACCCTTTACGGATCAGGCGCTGGACTTAATGATGGCCAGGTTTTTGGTGTTATTACCGGACCAACCGTTTCAGATGTAGAAAGCGGATTACGATACATCCGCGATTTTGCCGAAAAAAAAGCAAGTGTTTATAGTGTTAATAAAGATGATACCAATTTAATCTATGCCGAATTGGTTCCTAAAATAGGTAAATATTTTTCGAAAACATACGGCTTACCCATTGGATCATCCATAGCCTTTTTATTTGCACCAGCTCTTGAAGGCATCGTTGGCATTGACGAAGCACTTACCGTAGCAGATGTTGAAGTTGTCAAATTCTTTGGGCCGCCAACAAACTCAAATCTGAGTGGCATTATTGTAACGGGCACCCAATCTAATTGCAAAACCGCCTGTGAAGCCTTTAAAAAGGCTATCATTGACTGCGTTAATGATCCAGTCAAGTATTAGACTCGACGGATATAAAAGAGCCCTTATCGTTTCAAAACGATAAGGGCTCTTTTTCTTTATAATTTTCTTGCGATCTCTTTAATTAATTTTTCTGAAATTTCCCATCCAAGGCAAGAATCTGTAATGGATTTTCCATACACGCCGCCATCAACTGGCTGGGCGCCTTCTTCAATATAACTTTCAATCATCAATTCTTTTGAAATATGCTTTTTTGATATTTTATTGTATAATAGTCCCTAGCAATATTTAATAATCGACACTTGCCAACACATGATTCACCTCCTGTTTTGTTTCATTAAATACTTATTTTAGAAAGGATCTTTTTTATGACTATTGCAGCAATCTATGGTTTCATCAGTGGCTCTACCCTTTTTATCGGTGCACTTCTGGGCATGTATTTAAAAGTACCCAAATACGTCATTGGCGCTATTATGGCTTTTGGTTCCGGGGTGCTGATCTCCGCATTAACCTTTGATCTGATGGAAACCGCTTTTGTATCCGGAGGTTTCGATTCTGTCTCAATTGGATTTATTGCCGGCACACTACTCTTTGTTCTGGGCGATTATTTAATCGATCATTTAGGCGGTCACTTCCGCAAACATGGACACGGGAAGATCTATGCAAACAGTAAGAACCTGAAAGAGGCAGACAATTCAGGTTCAGCTATACTCCTAGGTGCGGTTCTGGATGGTATTCCTGAATCAATAGCCATTGGCATTGGTCTGGCCGCTGGAAATGGTGTTGGGTTAAGTATGATGATTGCAGTTTTCCTAAGCAACTTCCCTGAAGGCATTTCTGGGGCACAAGGCATGAAAAGTGCAGGCAAATCAAATTTTTATATTATGACCGTGTGGGGCGTTACGATTGCAACCTCCGTTTGTGCCTCGACATTGGGTTATGCCTTTCTAGGTAATGCTTCTAAAAACGTCATAGCTATAACCTTATCATTGGCTGCCGGGGCAATGTTGGCAATGATAGCCGATACCATGATGCCTGAAGCCTATGAAGACGGAGGACGACTCATTGCCCTGGCAACAGCTTCAGGATTCTTTATAGCTTTTGTGGTGAGCCACCTAGCCGGATAAGCATAAAACCCATATTATTCATAAGGTTTTAATTCACAGGACACCAATAAAAATAGCTCTATTCCGGCATCGAACCTCAAAGGGCTCATGCCGGAATAGAGCTATAATTTATTGACTTAGGTACAGATTTTTCTAGAACATTTCCTTAGTCATTTGATCAATTGCTTCATCATTTGATTCATAGACACCCGGATAACATCCAAAATTCAGACCATGGCTTGCCCCTGGAATAAAATACAATTTGCCGCATTCTTTACAGGCAAGCTCGGTGTAATGTTGAATTATTTCAGGTGTCCAACCTAGAAAATCAACGACGCCACTGTCGATATCGCCCATAAAGGAAATTTGTTTGCCATATTTTTCGATAAGTTCAGGAACATTGTTGGTGGTCATTACTCCCTGCCAGATATCGATGCCCATTTCAATCATTGCCGGAACCAGGTTGGCCGCATAGGAATCACTGTGATGAACAATGAGTTCCACGCCATTGTCTTTGTAAAAGCCGTATATTTTCTTATAGGCAGGTACGAAGAATTCTTCAAACATTTCCGGAGAAACGAAAGACGAACGTTGACTGCCCCAGTCATCATGATGAAAAATTGCATCGGGATGGATATGATCAATCATGACTTTTGCATAGGCCAGTTCATAGTCAACCAGGTAGTCAATGAGGTCATGCATATCTTCCGGTTCTTCATAGAGTGCCATCAGAGCATCTTCCATACTCATCAGGTGGTGGGTCATTTCAAAAATACCGGGAGCAACAAAAGCCGTTACAAATTCTTCATTGCGATCAACCGCATTGGCATGGGCGACAGCTGGAGCCCATGCTTCATCTGAAGTTGCAATTTCAGGAGCTTTTGCTTGTTCTCGCCACTTGGTAATATCTTTTAATACTTTGTGTGCATCATCATGTACAGGAAAACCACCCAATTGACCTTCCGGCCAGGTGAACGTAATACCCCATCCGTTCTTAATGGTCTGGCCAGGTCCAACCATTGCTCCCATGGGTGCTTCCATAATAATATCCATAAATTCGTATTGTTTCACAAACCGGTCCGGATTTCCACCTTTAATGGTTTCCAGTAAATTCTGTCGTTTCGTTAACATAATCGTTCCTCCTTATATTTTTAATATATTCTAGTTTTAAGCGGTTGCTAATTCTTTGGCTTTGACAGCGGCTGTTCCGGCATCCGGGGCAAAGGCATCGGCGCCAATTTCTGCTGCATATTCCGATGTCACCGGGGCTCCGCCGACAATAACATTGAATCCTGTTAATCCGCTGGCTTTGAGGGTTGCAACGGTTTCTCTCATGGCTGGCATGGTTGATGTCAGAAGACCTGAACAAGCGACAATTTTCACATTCGAATTTTCTTTGATGGCTTCAACAAACTGAGCTGCTGGGACATCCACACCAAGATCAACCACATCAAATCCAGCACTTTCAATCATTAATGAAACCAGGTTTTTGCCGATATCATGCAAATCACCTTGTACTGTACCAATAATGCAGGTACCCAATTTTGATGAGCCATCGCCAGCGAGTACGGGTTTAAGAACTTCAACCCCTTTTGACATTGCTTTGGCAGCAATTAACATTTCAGGAACAAAAATGTCCCCTCTGGAAAATTTTTCGCCAACAACGCCCATGGAGTCCACCATGGCCTGGAGAATATCTTCTGCTGAATTACCTTCATCCAATGCTTCCTGTACCAAACCCGGAACGAGTTTGGATTTTCCTATTTCTACCTTGGCTTTTACTTCTTCAATTTTCGACATTCTTTCTTCCTCCTGATTAATTATTTATTTAGCAAATCATTATTACCTTGGCTGTGCTTGCTGTCTGTACTCGTTTGCAATCTAATTTTTCTCCCAGACCTGTCTAAAGATCAACTTTGACTCTGAATTCTTTTTTTGATACCTCAATTTTAAATCAATTTAAAGTTTATGTCAATCACTTATTGAGAAAAATAGTATATTTACTAATTTTTTATTATGATTTCCGATTTAAATGCAGCTTTTATAGTAAATCACAAGTGCATCTTTTGACTAAAACAACTGTTTATATTAAATAGATTTAAATTATCTTCAACCATAAATCGAGAAAAATTTCATTATTATCTTCTAATTTGAAAAACAAAAGAAACCAATTAATATTGATTACCTTTGAAAATTAAGGGTACAAGTATCA
Organism: Eubacteriaceae bacterium; assembly: GCA_016650045.1. Classification (GTDB taxonomy): domain Bacteria; phylum Bacillota; class Clostridia; order Eubacteriales; family Eubacteriaceae; genus Acetobacterium. The sequence goes on from JAENWK010000022.1 coordinate 7,397, forward strand.
TATGTAACTGGTCTGTGTAAGTTATTAAGAAAGGGGATTTAATAATGGAAAAAAGAAAGTGGACAAAAGAGGAAATTAGAGAATACAGAAAAGAGCATGGTGCATTTTTCTACAATAATAAAGAAGATTCCAATTTTCTTGTTCCGAAACCCTATGGAATTGGGTGGACTGTTAACTGGGCGAACCCACTTTCGTGGTTTTTTGTTTCAGTTCTTACCGGTTTCCTAATCGTTCGCGCATTTTCTAAAATGCGATTGATGTATGAGAAAACAAAGCTTAACGGTGATGAGCTGAAGTAAAAGCCCTAAATTATGAGCACAAACAAGGCGCTATTTTTTGACATAGCGCCTTGTTTTATAATATCAGATAACTAATGAGGGGAATGGTCAGGATGGATGCCAGGGTGGTAATAAAAACGCCTTTGGTTGCCAAAGAAACATTGTTGTCATATTTATTGGCAAAGAGTACCGAAGATGTGGCAACGGGCATGGCAATAATAATAATAACAATTCCCAATATATAAGGGCTTGTGATAACATTTTTCAGAATTAGCCATGCGCCTATGGGGAGTAATATCTGTTTAATAATAACGTAAGGATAAAGCCGAAGTTCAGTAAATACGCTTTTCATAGAGATCCCGGCCAGGGCAATACCAATGACGATCATGGCTAAAGGTGTGGTAGTATCGCCTACCGTTTTTAAAGTATTGTTCAAAATATTCGGGAGCTGAATACCACCAGCAAACAAGGCAATGGCCACCAGGGAAGCAATCATCCCAGGGGACAGAAAGTTTTTAAGGTTTAGAGCGCTTTTCCCTTCCTTAGACATCAGCATAATGCCAAGGGTGAAGTTGCTGACGTTAAAGATAAGATTAAAAATAGTGGCATAAAAAAGGGCGCCTGAACCAAAGATGGATGCAATAACAGGATAGCCCATAAAACCAACGTTGGACCAGATGGTCATATACATATACAGATTGCGTTCTTCTTTTTTGACCCGCAGTATTCTGGCGATAATGTAGGCAATAAATGGCATAATGACGTAAAAAAGAACAGCGATGTAAAACATCAGCAAGACATCTTTTTTATCGGTATTACTGGGCATTGCGGCAACGGAAGCGATCATTAAGCAAGGTAAGGTTATGTTCAAGATAAAACTCGAGAGCTGTATTCCGAATTTCTGGCTGGTAACCTTTGTTTTGGTGGAAATGTAGCCTATAGCAAGGATCAAAAAAAGCTGCAACATTTGACTGATGACGACAATGATATCCATGGTGTGTTTCTCCTTAGTATGATGGTGGTAGTAACAGTGTTAACCCATATTTCAATAATAACATGCATTATTATCTCAACTCTCTAAGTTGAAATTAGAAATATTATAACATAACGAGTTCAAAAATCGTATGTTTTCTGCCCTTATCGGCAGTACCGATGCCATAAGCAGCATACCAGCATTATTTTCATTCAACCGATTGAATGCATTCTTGAAACTTGCAATTTATTTGCACTCACTTTATAATAGTAAAAAGGGTTTATTGTACTTTAGTAACTGTCATTGGCATTATCACAATCAATATAACCGCTGAACGCACCAGAAGTCAAATCTATGAAAAGAAGTGATGAGTATGAAAATTCTTGAAAAAATGCACCATATCCAGTGCCGGGAATCTGATATTGGAAAATATGTTTTACTCCCAGGAGATCCCGGCAGGGTTTCCGAGATTGCTAAAGGATTGACTAATGCTAAACTCGTTGCTTCAAATCGGGAATATATTACCTATACCGGCACTCTTGATGGGGTAAAGGTAAGCGTCACTTCCACTGGTATTGGTGGTCCTTCTGCAGCAATCGCAATGGAAGAACTCATAAAACTCGGTGCCCATACGTTTATTCGGGTTGGTACCTGTGGGGGAATCGATTTTTCCCTGGAACCCGGATCTTTAATTATTGCCACCGGTGCCATTCGGAAAGAGGGGACAACCTCTGAATATATCCCCATTGAATTCCCAGCCGTAGGAAATTTTGAACTATTAAATGCCCTAAACTCTGCTGCCCATAAGCTTAACCATAAATCCTACCTGGGCATTGTGGAGTCTAAGGATTCCTATTACGGACAGCATGAACCCGAACTTATGCCCAACGCAGCCATTTTAAAACAGAAATGGGAGGCATGGAAGGTCGGTGGAGCTCTGGCATCTGAAATGGAAACCTCCACCCTTTATATTGTTTCCACCATTCGCCGTGTACGATGCGGTTCAATTTTATTGCTCATTCGTAACCGCGAAAAAGAAAACCATGAAAATACACCACCCATCATCTGTGATACAAATACCCACCTTTTAGAAACTGCCATTGAAGGCATGCGGGAAATCATTCGTAATGATAAAAATTGCTTTAAAGCAGGGACTTCTGGCTGATATGGAGTATTGAGGTGTTTTTCAAATCCACCAAATCCTTTATGAAGCTCGGAACTGAATTTCAGGGACGAAGATCTGATGATCAGCCACACCACGATTGTTTATATGCGATACATCCTGTTGAAATGGCTTCGCCGGAATGAAAAGGACGAAAAAACCTTTGGTGCGTTATTCTTTATGTTTTGTAATGACATTCAGGATATGGAACTGACAACCGCTCTTCAAAGTCTGATGGGCTTATTTATCGAACAATTAAATTCAGTAGGCTCCAGAAAGTCTACGCTGTTAAAAAATCAACTCCAGCAATGGATTGACTCTCAGGCCTCTTTTATAAAGGCTTTGTTTGCTCAACTAGGCTGGGAAAGTTAAGATCTTTAATAAAGATGAATAAGTATAAAAGAAAGGATTTAATTATGAAAATATGTATTTTATCAGGCAACCCAAAAAAAGATGGGCTATGCCAGTCTGTTATTGATGCGGCAAAGCTTGGTGCTACTGATGCCGAAGCTGAGGTAGATGAAATAAGATTGTGTGATTTTGAACTAATACGTTGTCAGGTCTGCGATGACGGTTGGGGACCATGTCGGGATGAAAATTATTGCAAATATGGTAATGACGGATTTGATGAAATTCTGAGCCGAATCGAATCATCTGATGCTATTATTCTCGCAACTCCGGTATATTGGGGAGAAACCTCAGAGGCATTGAAAAGTTTTATCGATCGACTGCGAAGATGTGAATTTAACGGACAAAAAGTCTTGCGCGATAAACAAGTCCTGATGATTGCTTCTGCCGGTGGCACAGGCAATGGTTTATTAACCAGTCTCGAACAGATGGATCGCTTCTGTCGTCATACAGGATCTATTATTTTTGACTATTTTGGAGTGAATCGCTGGAATAGTGATTACAAGAAAGTAGCCGTTAAGGCTGCCGCTTATGCGATGGCAGGTGGAAGACAAAACGGCGAGACGGTTCTCTATTAACGATCCATATGCCAACACTGACACAGACAAGGGATATGATTGTCCTCAAGCTTAGGAATTGTTCTCCAAGAAAAATTCCTGACAAAATAACACCGAATACAGGGATCATAAAGCCATAGATCGCGATGATTCCGACTGGATTGTGCTTTATGAGTACCGCCCAGATTGTAAAGGCCGCCGCAGACAAAACCGCCAGATAAACCAATAATAGGATTCCCTGAATCGTTATCTGGGTGATCTCTCCTCCCATGATCAAGCCGACCAAGATTAGTACAGCTCCGCCGATCATCAGCTGATAGGCCGTTAATACCATGGAATCGCTTTTTCTTGTAAAAATACGGGTCAGCACTGTGCCCATTGCCGAAGCTGCACAGGCTAAAAGAAGAAAACCATCACCCATCAATGAAAAGCTGCTGTCTATTTTTGCGCCGTTAAGCTGTATAATGATCACTCCTGCCATTCCCAGAACACATCCAAAGACTTTTGCCCGTGTTATCTTTTCATTTTTTAAGATCATATGAGCAAACAGAATGACAAAGAAGGTAGAGGCTGCATTGATAATCGCACCTTTCACACCGGTTGTATTGGCCAGGCCGATATAAAAGAATATGTACTGAAGGGTTGTCTGTACAAGTCCCAGGCTTATCATTCCCTTCAGCTCATCTTTTCTCGGGATAACCCATTTTCTATAAAAGATACTGGTCATACTCAATGTCAGGATCCCCGCCAATGTAAAACGATAGCCTGCAAACAGGACCTGCGCACCGGTTGTCTGTATGTCAAAAAGACTGTAGCCTATTTTCACACCGGGATAAGCGCTTCCCCATAGGAGGCAGCAGAATGTCCCTAATGCAAATATAACACCTTTGTTCTGCAATTTATTGATGATTTGACTTCCCCCTTTAGCTTAATATAGATCAGAATTTTGGTCTGACTTCTGGATATCGTTCAAATTTTGGTGGTAAAATGTCCTGTGCATTGGTGTAGTCTTTTTTTATTCTGAAACCTCATCCTTTTTTTTGTTCATCTCTTTAGCAAATATTTTAATATGTTCAATTATTTCCTTGTAAGTGGTCTCCATTAAATCGGGCATTAATTCGTATAATTTAATACCGTACCTTAAATTTACAAAGCCATTAACTTCTACTTCATCTTCTGAAATAAAATTATAATCTGCTTCATAAATTAATTTGCAGTCTACTAATGCATCGAACTTACTAACCAATGATGTTAAAAGCATATTGGCTATATGGTTCTGATGGTTAACTACATAAAAATCAACATACGTTTCCTGACAATGTTCTTCTCTTTCGCTCTCGATAAGAAATCCCTGGCACGAGTTCATCGTGAAAAGTACGTTGACTGAATTTATCGCATCCGCCAGTTCCTTAATACCTTTATCTATTAAGCCTGGGTCGCTTAAGTATTTCTTTTTATCTTCAAAAGTAAAAAGTGTTACAGGGTTGTTATTAGTCCCTAAAAATGAATAGTCCATTATTAAATCCAACTTTCTTATAAATATTTATATGGTATATTATTAAGTACCGTTTCGTGATTCCTAAAAACTCATGAAAGAGCACGCACTTTAGTATTTTATCATATTACCTGCATTTCCAAAATTACTGTAACGAGGTTGGTGAAGAAATTTCAATTGTCTCATAAAGTGCTATTTGGCGCTTAGTGATCTCTCCTATGCGAATCTGAGCACCAGGCTGTTCAAAACATTCTCCTTTATTTGCTCAACGATCTCAATATGCTCTCCTCTGGTTGAGAGCATTTTATCCATATAGCATGAATATCAGCATCCTTATCAATGATATGGTAATATCCTTGAATTTTTCATGTGTCTCGCAATTCTCTTCCACCGCTTTTAGGTTAAACATGCTCTTATTGCCACAGATCATGCCGACTGTGAACGCTGCCATAAATCCGCTGACTCCAATATAGCCGGATATGACATAAGCACCTAAAACAGCGGCAATCGCCATTTCTGCTGTGAATCCTCTGCATACTCCATCACGTCCATACAGTTGGCTTTACCGGTTTCAACCTGCATCAAACCTTTATTTGTGAAAAATCCACCATCTAAAGCGTTTACATAATTCATAGCCCGAGATGTGACACAGGTAAACATGAAGTCCCAATAAAAATCTTTGCCGACCTTTTGAAATGCTTCGCAATGTTTTTCGTCATCTGCAAAAATTTCTTCGATAGTGTTGCCTGCATAGGTAAACGCCCAGTTGTCCACCAGTGAGTAAACAGGCACTCGATCCGGTATTCCGCCACGTTGTGTAATTTCCATTCTTTTGTTTCTTTCGTTATACATTTGATCTTTTTGTCTCATCATTTTCTCTCTATCTCCAATAATCCTTATCTAAAATTCTATAAACAAAACACCGCATATAACGGAATCGACAAAATATCATTTTCTAATCCAAAGTTCTTTCCTGAAATCCGAATTGAATAATCCGGAACATATTTTTTTACATATACCGATAAGCTTCTGGATTTTATATTTTCCCTTGCTTTGACCTCAATTGGAAAAACATCACTTTGTTTCTCAATTATAAAATCAACCTCTGATGTTCCCGAAGTCCAATAATATAACGGATATCCCTTTTGTGTTAAAGCGTTCGCAACATAATTTTCAGTCAATGCACCGATAAAAATATGATCGTTGCCTTTAATGATATCATATTCATTGACTCCAGCCCGGTGTGACAATAGCCCAACATCACCCATATAGAGTTTAAATGAAGTCATGTCTTTAAAAATAGCCAATGGATGTTGCCCTTGTTCGGCCCGCTCGCATTTTATGACGATCCCCGATGCCAAAAGCCAATCAATGGATGCTCCAAATAATGAGGCACGTCCGCCCCTGGCAACAACTTTATATTGAAATTTTTTATTATCTTTGGCCAACTGAGCCGGCAGACTATCAAAACATGCCATAATTTTTGTTGTCTCGCTATGCGTTGCATACTTGGCCATGTCCGCAACATATGCATTAATGATTGCTCCCTGGATTTCTGCTACCTCAAGCATATTGTTGTTTTCTGTATAGTCTTTTATTGCTTCGGGCATACCACCCACAATTAAATATTCACGATAAAGACCCATTGCTTTTTTGTGTAACATCGGACCCATCGGTTCACGATGTTCAAAATGCTCCCTTATTTCATCTGCCAGTATTTCCTGATTCTTCGCCCACAAGAATTCTTCAAAATCCATGGGATACATATGAATTTGATTAACTTTTCCAACCGGAAAACTGAAATCATCACGTTTTATAGCGACGCCAAGCAAACTACCCGCACCGATGATATAATATTCTGGGGCATCTTCACAGAAATATTTTAAGCTTGTCAATGCACGCTCACAGGCTTGAATTTCATCGAAGACAATCAATGTTGATTCTTTATTAATTTTTTCTCCAAAATAAACCTCAAATCGGTGAATTAAAAAGTCTGGCGATATATTTCCTTGAAAATCTTCAGCTAATTCCCTGTTTAATTCAAAATTGATATAAATCATATTTTTGAAATATTTTTCTCCAAAATCTTTAATACTGGTTGTTTTTCCAATTTGTCGAGCGCCATAGATTAATGCCGGCTTGCGGGAATTCTTGTTTTTCCATGATACTAAAATATCTTCAAATTTACGCTTCATCATTGTTCTCCATCGTGCTTTTTCTTTTAATTTACCACACCACACACAGATAAGTCAAATAAAATGTATTAATTATACACTTTATTTGACTTATCTGTGTTTTTACTTAATGATTAGATACAAAGGGACGATGGGGACAGTTCCTGTAGTTTGGATTTTTTTTATGCATACATTCCTACAATTTGACATACATTAAAATTTAACTACATCAAATTCTAAATTTAAACAAGTTTATAAGTTGATGTCAGGCACTAAGGCACTGTTATCAGAAATAAAAAAAACCGTTTCCAGCCATGGTTTCCGGCTGAAAACGGGTATTGTTTTCTAATCAAATAAATATTTCTTTAAATCAGTTGATTCCAGCGTCCAGGTTTGCAATTTTACGCGCTTCAATTTTTTTTCTCATCTCAATGACATCGCTGTCTTTCATTTTCATCATTAATATTGGAATAATTCCAATAGCAATCAAGACAGCCGGTATGGCTAAAAATGCAATTGACATATTTCCTGTAATCTGATCAGTTATCGTCATATCCGCGCTATAACCGATAAAAGCGAGAACAAACGTCATGATTAACCCTCTAATAAAGATTGACATTTTTATGGAAAAGGATAATAGGCCCATGATAAACCCATTTGTATTTTTTTCTGTAGCAAATTCCGCAAATGTTGCTGAATTTGCGTATAAACTTGTTGTTAAACCAAATGAGACCCCAAAGAAAATCTGACTCAATCCCAAACATGCTATCACTGCCGTTACATTGGGAGAAACGAACATCGCTGCAAACATAAAGGCGCTGGCGCCGGCCATTCCAATAACGGTGGTACCTTTTGTACCGAAACGCGTCACAAAGGTTTTTGACAACAAAGACCCCAACAGACAACCAATGTTAATAATCAGCAACATGTTGCCGACGGCAGCTGGATCTTTCAGTACAATTTTACAGTAATAAGCTGCCAGTGCTAACATGAGATAATAACCGCTAAGTCGAATAAAATCGCAGAACAGTACTGATATCAAAGGTGGATTCTTCCCGACACCTTTAAACATATCAATAACAGTCACCTTGTTTTGCTTACTGTTAACTTTTGTAACCTCCTGGGGCAGATCATAACCCTCGGTTATTTTAAAATGAATAAAGTAACCGATGCACATTAGTACACTGGTAACCAATGCAGTTAAAGTATATCCGACCAGTTGATTTCCATCACCAACAGTAGTAGCAAAGAAAAGAATCATTACAATAATCAGCTTTGATCCAATGATACGACCGGCATTCATCCACGCAGCAATTCTTCCTGAGATATGCGCCCGTTCAGTAGGATCATCAGTAACTGCCCCTGCCAGTGCACGGTTAGCGGTATAGAAAATATTCCATAAAGTATGTGAAATTAAATAACAGATCGTGAAAATTACGGCTGAAGTTGTTGCTGTACCGAATTGTGTGAATTCCAATACAAAGAAAATGGATGCAATAGCGGGTCCAAACAGCAACCAGGAACGGTATTTTCCCCATTTCAGATTGGATTTATCAACAATCCCACCAGCTATAAACGATGTGATCAAGTCACCCAGACTTGTAATAGTAATAATAGTTCCTGCCAAAACAATGTTAAGTTTTAAAACATCCGTTAAAAACACCATCATAAAAGCAAGTTCCAGAATAACCATCAAAGAAAAAAACATATCTCCGACTCCAAAAAAGTTCTTTATTTTATTATTCATTCTAATCATTTTTTTAATCCTCCAGATCTAATTGTTTTAATTTATTGTTAAACTTTTTCTTCCTAAATTAAATAACACATACAGCTTCCCAAACGGACTCGAAGTTTTCTTCGAATCCGTTTAGTTCGCTAATTGTAAATATGAATATCATCACTATTTTTACATAACTGCCTGAGCAGCTGTTAAATCCATTTAACTATGCAACTAATTCTTTTGCTTTCACAGCGGCTGTTCCGGCATCGGGAGCGAATCCGTCGGCGCCGATTTCGGCTGCATATTCCGGGGTCACCGGGGCACCGCCAACAATAACCTTGAATCCGGTTAAACCGCTGGCTTTAATGGCGGCCACAGCTTCTTTAAGAGCAGGCATGGTTGATGTCAGCAGGCCGGAGCAGGCCACGATTTTTACATTGTCGTTGTCTTTAATGGCTTGAACAAAAGTTTCCGCCGGTACGTCAACCCCAAGATCAACCATATCAAATCCGGCACTTTCGATCATCAGTGAGACCAGGTTTTTACCGATATCATGCAAATCACCGGCAACGGTACCGATTACACAGGTACCCAATTTAGAGGAACCGTCTCCGGCAAGGTGTGGTTTAAGAACATCCACGCCCTTTGACATGGCCTTGGCGGCGATGAGCATTTCCGGTACGAAAATTTCTCCGGTTGAGAATTTTTCTCCGACCACGCCCATGGAATCAACCATTGCATCAAGAATATCTTGAGGATTATTCCCGGCGTCCAATGCTTCCTGTACCAGACCCGGAACGAGTTTGGATTTTCCTGCTTCTACCTTAGCTTTTACTTCTTCAATCTTAGTCATGTTTTCTTCCTCCAAATTATTTTATTTATTCAAGCGTCATAACGGTGGTTTGTAAATTTAAAAATTTATTGTTGCGTATGATTGTTGATTATTTTACAGGTCCGAAGATGCCTTCGCGGTAGGCGCCGATGTATTCCATGCAGTATTCGTCGTCGCCCAGCAGAGCTTCGGTAGCAAAGATAATGCCCATTAAATCACGGTTCAAAGGATCAAGGATGGCACTGTCCAGTCCGGCGTTCATGGCCAGAACCACAAAGCCCATGTTGACCATTTTACGGACCGGGAGGTTAAAGGAAATGTTGCTCACCGCGCCGGTGACATGGATGGTGGGGTACTGCGTTTTTATTTCTTTGATGAACTTTGGCGGTTGACGGAATTGCACCGTTAATTTTTTCTCCAATAATGATCAACGTTTAAACCTCCAAATCAGGAATATATTCGATGCCGGCTTTTTTGGCATCCATAAAGGGCTTTCCGTGTTTTTTGATAAATTCCAGACAGATGACTTCATTAGCGGGATTTAAGCTATAGGCAAGCGTAGCATCGATGATCAGGCCGGTTCCGTCGCTGGCCAGCATGTTCATCCAGCGGACCACCATTTCTTCAATCTCTTGTCGGCTTGAACCGATTTTTCCAAGGACTCCCTGAGTATCGAGACCCGGCATGAAGACGATTTTATCTCCAAATTCTTTTTTAATCTCGTAGAGATCGTTACAGGGCATCACGCTGTCCCATCCGTCAAAGCCGCATTCCAGCCATTCGGGAATAATTTTTTCAATGCGGCCACAGCTGTGTTGCATCACATATTTATATCCCATTTCCCTTGCCGCTTCAACAATCTGCTTGTACAATGGAAATAGATATTTTTTGTAGAAATTGGTGTTTAAAAATTGGGAAGCCTGTGTTGCCATATCATCGTGATAGACAAGAATATCCGGTTGGGCAATGTCGTAAACCTTTTTGAAAAGTCGGATTTTATGCTCAGCAACGGCTTTCAGCATTTCACCAAATTCTTCGGGTTCTTCCATGCAGGCACACAATGCGTTTTCAAACCCCATCAGAATATGAGTACGCTCAAAAATACCATTAAGAGATACATATTGGATCATTTTTTCATCCCGATTGGTAAAAGCTTTGGCTTCTTCGATCATCGGAGTAAAATCAACCTTCTCCAGATCCGGGATATTGATATTTTCCCGCCAGTTTTCCAAGTCTTCGAATTTAATGTCGGCTCCATCCGGATGAGTGATGTTCAGCGATGATGGGCAGCTGATCCAATGGCAGCCCCAGGCATCATCACCAGTGGTCATAATCGGACGTTCCACAACATAGTCTCGGATTCCATAGGTGTCATTGCCCAGATGGGGGATCCAATCCGGTTGTTTGTGCTGAAAAATTAACTCCATATTCTCACGTTTATTCATTTGTTTCTCCTTTTCCTTTGTTTTATGCGATACAACAATTTGACAGTAGAGCGATCAATGCACTATACTGGTGGCATACCTTTCTTATGAAATCGTTGTTATTGGTATTATCTATCTTTTTACAAAAAATAACATCGGACGGTTGGACAGAGAAAAAACATAAATAAATGTGCGGTCGGCACAATGGATAAAATAGGAGAAGTCTATGGAAATTTCATTGCAGATTATTTTTGAGAAACTGAATATGAGAGCGGATGAGACTGTTCTGAATACCTCGGTTCAATCCGTTTTTAGGGATGTGCGTCTGCTTTCTCCTGAGCTGTCGGTCTTAAAAAGCGGGATTTTATATGTTGGTGAATGTGATCACCTGAATGAGTTAGTCTACGAATCCGGCTGCGGACTGTGTTTGTTGAACGGATCCGGCTCTTTTCCCTGTGATACGCTTTTTGTTCAAAACCGCCAATCCTGTTTTGAACTGTTTAATCGCATCTCACAGATATTTTACGCGATTCGCACTCAGTTTGAAAAACTGACCCAGGCCATCCTTCAGAAAAAAGGCCTCCAGCAAGTGGTTGAAATTGTTTCTGAAATCTGCGATAATCCGGTATATCTGGTTGATTCCAGTTTTAAGGTGCTGGGAATCCACGGCCCGGACACCATGCCGGAAATGAGCGCCATTTGGCGGCGACTTCTCAACGATGGCTATCTGCCTTACAACGTGGTGATGAATCTCATCGAAAGCAACGAACTTCAAACCATGGAATCTGGTCTCTGTGCGGAGCTGATTCTTTCAAATTTTTTTTACACGCCGTTTATCAACTATAATATGCGCTATAAAGGGAAAATCCAGGGGCATTTTTTTGTGGTGGGTATGCTCAATTCAATTACCCCGGGTGATGTGGAGCTGACCAATCTGGTCGGACCCTATGTCCTGGATGCCATCCGCTCGGATCCACGTTTTCAGACCACCCGAGGCCGTTATTATGAGCATTTTATCATCGATATGCTGAAAGGAAAGCTCATCCAAACGGCCCACATCAAAAGCCAAGTTAAAGCCCTTCGTCTGGATCTGAACGATTTCTATACCGTCATCATAATCAAGCCCGACCTTATCGATGAACTTCGAAATGAACAAATCTCACTTCAACTCGAAAATATTAAAGGTTGTAAACCCGTTTATTTTAATAATGCCATTGTTGCTGTTTTTCCTAAGATCCAGCAAAAACAGCCCAGTCTGATAAAAAAATTAAAAACCTTGAGCGCCAGTATCAATGGAACCATCGGCGTCAGCGATGAAATCCAGGGGTTTGGCAATCTTCATCACCTGTATATTCAAGCTTCCGCCGCAATCACTTTGGGACAGCAAATGGCTTTACCCTCAACGATTTATCGCTATCAGGACGTCATGCGCTATCATCCCTTTCTTGGCTTTGGCAACAAAGATGATCTGGAAGCCATGTGTCATCCGGGCATTCTGATCCTCCATGCCCACGACGCAAAACACCACACCAAATTTATCCAAACTTTGGAAATCTATTTGAAGCATGAACGACACAGCCTGCCAACCGCTGCCGCTCTCCATATCCACCGCAATACCTTAACGTATCGGCTTGAGAAAATAGACAATCTCTTTAATTTTAATCTGGATGATGTATCCGAACGGGAACGGATCATGCTCACTCTCAATATTTTTGCTTATTGTGAGAAAACATCTTTTACACCCGTCGAAGGCATCGTTGACGCTGATTAAACCGGGACACAAGGGGACGGTTCTGCACTTAAAAAGTATCGAAAGATATGTTTAAAACAAATAAAGTTGTGTATAATATAAAGGAAGGAAGAAAGACCCATCGATAAATTTATTGATTTACGAATAAAGCAAAATCTGAATTAAAAAAATGTAACGGAGGTGTAAAATGGCAGAGTTAAAAAGTAAGATTAAAAACACAAAAGATAAAGTTGCAGGAAAAGCAAAAGAGGCTTTTGGAAAAGCAACGGGTAATGAAGAAACGGAACTTAAAGGTAAAATTCAGTCTAAAAAGGCTGACGTAAAAGAAACGCTTGATGACACCAAAGAGAAGATTGCAAAAAATATCAATGACATGGATAAAGATAAATAAATGATTCAAAAATAGTTTACGGGTCTTTCTGGATATTAAACTGGATAAAAAGTCAAATAAAGAAAGGGTGAAAAGTTATGTTGTGGATCATTGCTGCAGTTCTAATAATCTTATGGATTCTTGGTATGGTTACCTCTTATACACAGTGTGAAAAATGAAATATACTGCACAACGTATTATTGGCCTAATCATTGGAATTATTGATGCTGTTTTACTAATTCGACTAGTTTTGAAACTACTGGGAGCAAGTCCTGAGAATGTCTTTGTCAATGGAATCTATGGTATAACCCAACCATTAGTAGGAATCTTTGAGGGTATTTTTGCCCAGATTTTGCTTCGCAGCATCAATGCCATAGCGGTTTTTGAACCTGCAACTGTTATTGCGTTATTGGTGGTTGGATTAATTGGCTGGGTTTTACAGAGGATTTTTGGGTCCCACTGATAAGTGGCTAAAACGAATCAAATGCACGGAAGCTGACCATTATCAAATAATAGCGAAAATTTAGAAAAAGGCATTAATTGAAGACACAGTTAAAAAACAATAGATTACCCTGTTGATCAGACCTATACAAGAAAATCTGATCAATAGGGTATTTTTATTTGTGTTAAACAAGAATGAACAAATGGCTCAATTAAATATTACACTGGATACTGAACTTTTGCACGGTCTTTTTACAAAAATGGCCGAGATGATGCGTTTTCAAAATCAACGTTTCGAGTCTCTGCGCACGCCTGGATCCGATTGTAAAAGCATTTCAGAACCGTCCCCTTGAGAAACACTACCCTTTTGTCATCGGGAAGTGATTGGTTTTCATTTGTCCAACAGTGAATCCGAAACAAGCTGGGACGAATTGTTCAGTCATCTGAAAGAGCGTGGTCTCACTTCGGTTGATCTGGTGGTATCGGATAATCATAAAGGTCTTCTAAAAGCCATAAACCGGCATTTTCAGGAAACGACCCGGCAACGCTGTCAAACCCATTTTTCAAGAAACATACTGGATAAAACACCAAAGAAGCATCAACCGGAATTGAAAAAACAATTACGTCGTATTGATGAAGCCAAACAACTGCTGAAGGATACCTTTGATGCTTTTAAAACGACAGCGCCAAAAGCAATGGAGACACTGGTTGAACAGGATGAACGCTGGGCATCATTACATGTGAACAGTTCATGAACATGTTTAACCATTAATTTTCTTAATAATATAGGGTCTTCCAATCCAAACCATTAATATTAGAAATGCCATGATGATTAGTGGAATTGGATTGTTTTTTAACTGTTCATATGACGAAAGCAAAATAGCTATTAAACAAGCAATAGCACCGATAAGAGATAATACTCTATATTTAACTTTTTCTAGAAAGCCAATATAATTGACTATGCCAAAAGTGATTAGGAAAATCAGACTAGCTGCATCTACTAATGTATTCAACGTTCCAATCGCAGCTAATATTGCAGCAAGCCCTGCAATAGTGAGAATGGCGTAAAAAGGTATATTTGCTTGATTTTCTTTTGCGAACAAATGGGGTAGTTCTTTCTTACTGGCAACTGTTTCCATTAACCTGCCCGTTGAAAACAGCGTCGCGTTAATGGCTGAACCGGTTGAAAACGCTGCAGCAATGGTAACAAGAACCAATCCCGTAATCCCGAAGGCTTGTTTTCCAGCGACTGCTAAGGCAACTTCTTTTTCTTGAATTAATGTTTCAGCACCAACCAACATTGTAGCACCTAGTGTAACCAATATATATATACCAATAACTGCAATAATAGCTGAAATAGTTGCTCTTGGTAATGTCCTTTCTGGATTTTTAATATCTGCGTAATCGTAGGACAGCAGTTGAAATCCTTCATATGCTATAAATATGGTTGCTGCACCAACAATTGCAGTGCTCCAACTTTTTGGTTCAATTCCAGCAGTGAGTTGTTCGGGATTCCAATGAATGATTCCAAATATAGAAAGCCCCAGAAGTACAAATAATTTCCCCCATACCATTATTATTTCAACTCTTGATGAATCTCCGACACCCCGTAGATTTACCAATGCCAATACAGCGATAATTAAGAATGCGAGAACCTTCGGAAGCCAACTGCCCCAATTTAAAACATAAGCAACATAATGTCCAAACGTAAATGCATAAACAGCCATGGTTAAAATATACCCAATAATGAGTATCCAAGATAAACTACCAGCTAGACCTTTATGATTAATTTCATTGAGAAAAGTAAAAGCACCACCGCTCTTCTTGTACTTAACCGATAATTGGCTATAACTATGTGCTGAAATAAGGGCTATAAATCCTGCTAACACAAAGCTTAACCAAGCCCATTGCCCAGCTATACTTAATATGATGCCTAATACTGAAAATATTCCCCCACCTACCATACCCCCAACAGCCATAGACCATGTGGCATTGAAACTCATTTTTTTACCCTTAGCCATTTCTATTCCTTTCCTTCCTTCTCCAATATATATGCAATCAATCTCTATAACAGATACAAATCGTTTAAAACAACTCGAAAAGGAATTGCGGGAAGCCAAAGAAGAAATAGAGATCCTACAGGATGCACATGGTTTTTTTGTAAAGCGCCGAAAGAAATAGCAAAGAACCAGCGGATAGCCTACATTTGAAGCCGCCGGAGCCAGTGGTCTGTCACTAGCCTCTGTCATACGCTTGGTCTCAGCAAACCAGGTTACTACAAACATCTACGGTTTAAGGGGATTTTGGTGGATATAACGGTTCACATTAAGAAAATAGGTGTCATCCTCAACTGGCTCACTTTTAAATTGATCCTGAAATAAGTGGCCACTTCAATTATATTTCCAGTTATACCAATAGACATAACTGGCTTCTATTCTTTTGAATATGGTACCTAAATCTTCTTCCCCTTCTTTCAGTAGTAAATGAATATGATTGGACATCAGTCAATATCCATATATTTTATACTCGCTGATCTCCTGGTAATCTTTTTATGTATCCAATCATTTTTGATAGTATTCATTATCTTCAAAGATAATCTGCCGATTGATTCCCCATAAGATAACATGGTATATTCCCGTTGAATGCTTTTTCTTGGCATTTCTTCACCCCTCTCCATATCCAAGCATACAACGGGATATAAAACAACACAAAAGAACCGTCCCCTTGTGTTGTCCCCTTGTGTTTCTGTTTACCACCCAACGCCTAAAACCTTTTCAACAAATACCCTGGCGATATCGGGATCAAATTGAGCCCCCGCGTTTTTCTTGATTTCTGCAATTGCTTCTTCTTTGCTTAAGCTCGCCTTATACGGACGTTCGCTAACCATAGCATCATAAGCATCGGCAATCGCTAATGCTCTTGCTTTCCAGTTTATAGCCTCACCTTTCACGCCATTTGGATACCCTGTTCCGTCCCATCTCTCGTGATGTGCCAGGACAGCATCCGCAATGGCATAAAACTCGCTGGTGGCACTCAACAATCGGTAGCCTATTTC
>JAENWK010000143.1 GCA_016650045.1 Eubacteriaceae bacterium
CATTACAAATTTTACAAAGAAACTGTCCTTTCACACCATTGTTGTTGTAAAGATAGGAATGAGGGGTACCACAGCGTGGACAGACGATGGCGGAATCAACCGATTGCTCCGAACGCCGCCTGATGGGCTCGACTGTAAAGCAGTAACGCAGCTTATAGTAAGCAAGCAGAAACTGATAATCGACGGGTTCGGGTCGATAGATTTCAGGAAGCCGATCCACCTTGAATTTTTGGTATTTAGGCGAGTGTGTATCATCAAAAGCCATTTGTCTGATGGGAATATGCCTTGCAATAAAAAGAAGCAAATAAGAAATTTGATTTTGAAGGTATTGATTATAAAGCAGTAAACAGGTTATAATTGAAGACATAACAATGACTCATCCTTTCTGTTGTGTTTTTATTTTGGTGATACAATTATAATAGAAAATAGGGTGGGCATTGTTTTTTTGTTAAAAAAACGCTGTAACCCTTGTGATACAAAGGTTTTAAATAAAAAAAGGAGTGTCATACTTGACACTACCCAATTAGAAATGGGAGACAGTTTATGAAAGTAGTATTATTAGCTGGTGGTTTAGGCACACGAATAGCTGAGGAATCTCACTTAATACCAAAACCGATGATCGAAATTGGCGAAAAACCCATCCTTTGGCATATTATGAAATATTATTCCAGCTTTGGCTATAATGAGTTTATTATTTGTTTAGGTTATAAGGCCTATGCGATTAAAGAATTTTTTGCGGATTATTTTTTGCATACATCGGATATTACGTTTGATTTAGCAAATAATAAAATGATTGTCCATAATAATTATTCAGAACCTTGGAAGGTAACACTAGTTGATACAGGCTTAAATACGATGACCGGTGGTCGTGTGAAGCGAATTCAAGAATACATTGGAAACGAATCCTTTATGCTGACCTATGGCGATGGAGTGTGCGATGTGGACATTACAGCGTTAGTAAAATTTCATAAGGATCATGGAAAAATTGCTACCATGACAGCCATACAACCCGATGGCCGTTTTGGGGTTTTGGACATTGAGAGTAATTACATCAATGCTTTCAGAGAAAAAAACAAAGAGGATAGCGGTTGGATTAATGCTGGATTTATGGTTTTGAACTCAGAAATATTCGAAGTTATTGAAGGAGATTCAACGGTTTTAGAGCAAGATCCTTTGGAGTCAATGGCCAACCGAGGAGAATTGATGGCGTATAAGCATTCTGGCTTTTGGCAATGTATGGACACCCAACGTGATAAGCAAAAACTGGAAGAATTATGGAACACTGGAAAGGCTCCGTGGAAAAGATGGTAGTTGATCTGGATTATTTTAAGGGGAAAAGAATTTTTATTACCGGACACACGGGTTTTAAAGGAACCTGGTTATCAAAAATCCTTATTAATGCAGGAGCAGAAGTAACGGGATACAGTTTAGCACCGAAAACTGAACCTAATCTCTTCACCATTGCAAAAATAGAAAAAGAGATGAATTCAATAACAGGCGATATTCGTGATTTAGGACATCTTCAAACGGTAATAAATGGTTCAAAACCGGAAATTGTCTTTCATTTAGCCGCACAACCGATTGTAAGGGATTCTTATAGAGAACCGGTTTATACCTATGAAACCAACGTTATGGGAACTGTCAATATTTTAGAAGCCATCCGCCACTGTGAAAGTGTTGAGTCCTTTCTAAATGTTACAACCGATAAAGTTTATGAAAATAAAGAGTGGCATTGGGGTTATCGCGAAAATGAATCCCTTAATGGATTTGATCCCTATTCTAATAGTAAATCATGCAGTGAACTGGTGACCCATAGTTATAAACAATCTTTTTTTGCTGATCATAGAGTTGCCATTTCCACAGCAAGAGCAGGTAACGTTATTGGCGGAGGCGATTTTGCCAATGATCGCATTATTCCTGATTGTATCAGAGCTGCAATTAATGAAGAAGCCATTATTGTCCGAAACCCTCATTCAATTCGTCCTTATCAGCATGTTTTAGAACCGCTTTTTGCTTACATAATGCTTGCAAAAAAACAGCAGGAAGATGCCAAATATGGAGGTTCTTACAATGTAGGACCCGATGAGAGAGATTGTGTGACTACAGGAGATTTAGTTTCTATATTTTGCCAAAGTTGGGGTGAGGATATCAAATGGAAAAATTGTTCTCAAGGTGGACCCCATGAGGCAAATTTTTTAAAATTAGACTGCTCAAAGCTTAAAACGATATTCAACTGGAAACCACATTGGGAGGTTAAAACAGCTGTCGAAAAAACGGTTGAATGGACAAAGTGCTATTTAAACAAAAGTAGTGTTGAAGAATGTATGAACAAGCAAATTGATGAATATATGTTCATGAAATAATTTAGAATATTATCAATGTTAAATTAGGCAATGTGTCTAAATGAGAACTTTCAGGAGAGTGAGAATGTTTAAAAACAAAACAGAACAAGAAGCAAGAAATGAAATATTAAACTTAGTCAGTGCATATACTGATGAATTCCTAAAAAAATCCGATTATAAGGATGGCGATCGAATTCCCTATGCATCGAGGGTTTTTGATGAAAAAGAAGTGTGTTCTTTAGTAGACAGCGCATTGGATTTTTGGTTAACGGCAGGACGATTTTGCAAAAAATTTGAAAGCAATTTTTCAACGTTTTTAGATGTAAAACATTGTGCGCTTGTGAATTCAGGATCATCTGCAAATTTATTGGCTTTTATGACATTGACGTCGCCACTTCTAAAAGAAAGAGCCATCAAACCAGGAGATGAAGTGATTACTGTTGCCGCAGGTTTTCCAACAACGGTGACGCCCATTATCCAATTTGGAGCTATACCTGTTTTTGTTGATGTAACAATCCCTCAGTATAATATTGATGTTGAGCAACTTGAAGATGCCATTTCCGAAAAAACAAAAGCAGTTATGATTGCACACACTTTAGGAAATCCGTTTGATATTAAAAGAATAAAAGCATTTTGTGAAAAGTACAACCTATGGCTCATTGAGGATAATTGTGATGCACTAGGTTCAAAGTATAGCATTGATGGCCAAATTAAATTTACTGGAACCATGGGTGACATTGGAACATCTAGCTTCTACCCGCCACATCACATGACAATGGGCGAAGGCGGAGCAGTTTATACGGATAACCCTCTATTATCAAAGATTATGTTTTCAATGAGAGACTGGGGTCGCGACTGTGTATGCCCTTCAGGAGTTGATGATATTTGCAACCATCGATTTGATAAGCAGTATGGTGAACTTCCATCGGGTTATGATCATAAATATGTATACTC
>JAENWK010000086.1 GCA_016650045.1 Eubacteriaceae bacterium
TCCTTATACCATACAACCAATATGTTTCTGGATGGATATCCTAATTCACGAATCACTGCCCTTCCACAACAATCATACTCTATGTAGAGTTTTATTGCTTTCATACGATCCTCATTCGAATACATTGATGCACCTCCTAATTACTAATCTAGTCCAGGATTATGTCCGCACCCCCCGTGGCTCCGCCACGTCGGTATATTCATTTATGCACATATAAAATTAAACTATTCCAAAAATGGTCTTGCTTAAGCTGTGTTTTGTTTGCAAGAATTATTGAAAAATCGTCATTGCAATTTACTAATATGACCGCTATGAGTTTTAAATTATTGTGTTTACTATTGACTTTTATTAATAAAGTACCTATAATTAGTAAAAAGACCGCTGGTAATACAAAAAAAGTCCGGTTTAGTAGAGGTGAAAAAGTGATAGCTTTAGAAAAAATTAAAAAGATCTTTAATGAACATGGTGATGTGATGCGTACGGCGGATCTTGTTGCTGCTAAAATCTACTATGCCGACATTCAGAAGTTGTTAAAAGATGATTTCATTGAAAAAATCAAGCGTGGCTATTACCATCTAATAGATTCTGAAAACGTGAGTGAAGCAAATATTATCAATCATTTGTTTCCAGAAGCGATTTTGTGTCTTGATACAGCATTGTTTTATTATGGCTATAGCAATCGCACGCCTTCGGTATGGCATTTGGCGGTGGATAAAAATATTCAAAAATCCCGACTGAAAATTGATTATCTATTTATCAAGGCTTATTTTTTGGAACCACATATACTTGCGGTTGGTGTAACCGAAGGTGAAATTGATAATAATAAAGTCCGTATTTATGACAAAGACCGTACGATCTGCGACTGTCTGAAATACATGGGGAAGATGGACAAAGAAGTATTTAATACGGCAATTCAAAGCTACATCAGGGATGAGCGAAAAAACATTCCAAACCTTTTGAATTACGCCAAGCAACTGCGGGTGCATAAAAAAGTTAAAGATTTGATCGGAGTGTGGTTATAATGGCGGATATGGGTGCATCGATACTTGCGAAACTAAAAAACAAGGCTAAAGCCTCTGGCATTGGTTATCAACAATGTTTACAGCTGTTTTTTCAGGAAGAATTTTTGCGCAAACTTTCTAAATCGAAATATGCGGACAATCTAGTGCTAAAGGACGGTTTATTCATCTACACATTGACTAATTTTGAAAGTCGTGCCACCATTGATGTGGATTTTCTTCTAAGAGAACAGTCTAGTGCAGTTGAAGATGTAAAAATTATGATACAGGAAATTCTTGATATTCCGACAGGTAATGACTATATTAAGATGGAAGCCAAAGGATTTGAAAAGATTTCGCTACAGAGAAAATACAATGGTATCAGCATACAGATTATTGGAAGTATAAAAAATGTTCGTGTTCCATTTAACGTGGATATTGGTATCGGAGATGTGATTATACCCAATTCGGAGCGACAAAAAGTCACGACCCAGCTTCCCGATTTTGAGAGTCCAGAGATTTCTACTTACTCCTTAGAGAAAAAAATAAAAAAATAGGGAAAGCAGCTTTCCCTATTTTTTTTAGTAGTATGAAATCAGACAAAATGCCTATCAAAGAAGTATTGAGAGCAGACTTCAAAACAATGGATAAAATTAGGGAGTTAATCAATCAACTTAAAGCGAAAAATTTATTTGCCACTGAATTCGATACAACGACTGCAATGGATTTAATTTTTGGTGCTTTATTTTTACAAATGACAATGTATATATATACCGATGGTTCAACCTTTGAACAAACCTGCGAAAGGATCAAGACTGACATCCGATTTATTTTCGATGGAAAATAACGATAGCTTGGATCGATTTTCAAAAGAGCGTTGAATAACTACAAAATATTGAAGGTACGGGGGGGATTAAAATGTTGATAGAAATAAGAAATGCAACTAAGACTTATAAAACCGGAGAGATATCATTAGATGCATTAAAAAATGTAAGTTTAACAATGAACGAAGGAGAAATGGGAGTAATACTTGGACCTTCAGGTTCGGGTAAATCGACACTGCTAAATATAATCGGTGGCATCGATCGTATTGACAGTGGCAATGTTATTGTTGATGGTGTGGATATTGTGGGGCTAAATGATAATAAACTAACCCTCTATCGAAGAAATTCAGTAGGGTTTATATTTCAATTTTATAATCTGGTGCCAAACCTAACGGCCTATGAAAATGTCGAAGTGGCTGCCAATATCAGTAAAAATCCTATTGATATGGATGAAATTCTAGAATCAGTTGGGATGAGTGAATTTAAGAATCGATTTCCCAGAGAACTAAGCGGCGGTCAACAGCAAAGGGTAGCTATTGCAAGAGCAATAGTAAAAAAACCTAAGCTCCTATTATGTGATGAACCGACTGGAGCCTTGGATTATAATTCAGCAAAGGAAATTTTACAACTCATTACCGAAGTAAATAAGAAATTTGCGACTACCGTCATTATAATAACCCATAATAACGCAATCAGCAGCATAGCCAATCGAATAATAAAGCTTAGAAGTGGCGAAATAAGTGAAAACATAGTCAATGAAAAGGTATTATCAGCTGAAAGGATTGAATGGTAATGGTTATAAATAAAATGATTAAAAGAACCATATTCGAATATAAAGCACAGTATATCGGTTCTATAATTTTAATAATAATTAGTTGCATGCTTTATAGTTCTTTTAACATCGCTATGACGGATGCTCTGGATAATCTTAATATATTCAGGATTAATAACAACTTGGAAGATGCCAGTTTTATCGTACAAAATCCCATCACAAATATAAATGATCTGGAAAAAAAGTATGATATGACATTAGAAGAAAGAAAGTCAGTCGATTATATTAATGACGATCAATCCGTCCTAAGAATATTATCAAGCACGGATAATATTGATAAATATGCCGTTATAAGTGGTCAGCCGCTTACCGGAGAAAATGAAATATTAATCGATAAAGCATATGCCAGTGCTCATTCATTGGCTATTAATAATGAATTAAAAATTAATAATACGGCTTTTAAAATAGTTGGATACATGAGTACACCAGATTATGTATATCCCTTAAAGTCTGAAAACGATATCCTGAAAAATCCCAGGAGTTTTGGAGTAGCAGTGGTATCTAAAAAAGATATTAACGCAATCGGCAATGGGATTACATTTTATAGTGTTAAATTCAATACAAATAATTCAAGTGAATTTATAAGTGATTTAAGTCTGGACAACATCCTGATTCAATGGATCAATAAAAAAGATAATAACCGTATCTCTTTTATTGACAGCGATCTGAATGGCGGCGTTGTGGTTGGCAAAGTATTGCCCATTGCTATTTTAATCCTCACTTGCGTCCTTATAGCTATTGTGCTGTCAAGGTTACTTAAAAGAGAATCTTTAGTGATCGGAACGCTATATGCGATGGGCCATACAAAAAAGGAGTTAGTCAGACATTATCTTAAATACCCGATCATCATTTCAATGATCGGAAGTATCGTAGGAACAGTAATCGGCAGTCTGCTGGTAAAGCCGTTGCTTTCGGTCGTAACAGAATATTATAATCTCCCTTTATTGAGTGTTGATTTTGACATTAAATATATAATTTTAAGCCTGATATTACCATTTCTATTTTTAATTCCGGTCACTTATCTAGTGATTAACAGGTCTCTTGAATTATCACCCCTACAGCTAATGAGAGGGGGAAAAAATAAAACAAAAGTGAACTTTATTGAAAGAAAGCTAAATTTAAATAGATTTAATTTCAAGACAAAATTTAAAATAAGGGAGTTAATCAGAAGTTTACCCAGAGCAGCGCTGATGGTTTTTGGAGTCGCCCTTGCCTCTATGCTTCTTTTAATTGGTTTTGCAACCAAGGATTCAATGGATTATATGGTAACTAATAGTTACTCAGATATTTACAAGTATAATTATGAATACACCTTTAATTCACTTCAATTCGGAGAAGTGGCCACGGGTGAGAAGCGATCACTATCAAGTTTTGCCAGCAAAATAAATAATAAAGATGAAGATTTCATTATTTATGGCGTGCAAAAAGATTCAAAACTCATTAATTTAGTCGATAAGAATAATAATGTCATCGGCTTTGACAAGGTTATCATCACTAAATCAATAAGTGATCGGTACAATATAAGTGCAGGTCAAAGTATAAAGGTGAAAAACAAATTGAATTTAAAGGAATTCAATGTAATAGTAGATGAGATTGCAACGGCATACACTGGAAATATAATATATATGCCCCTGGGTGAATTCAATCTGTCAAATGGTTATCCTGAAAATAGTTATCTTCAAATAGACTCTGTTGATCAATTAAATATTCCGGCGGATCAGCTTATATCTGAGGTAACCAAGCAAGATATGATTGATGGATATAATACATTGCTGATGCCAATGAGAGTTATGATTGGCGGGATTGCGGTAATGGCCTTTATTATTGGACTGATCGTGATTTATGTCGTAACCTCACTTGTAATTGAAGAGAATAAAGCCAATATCTCGATGTTGAAAATTCTGGGGTATAAAAAGAAAGAGATTTATTCTTTAGTACTCAGCAGTAATATCATCCTTGTCATAATTGGTTATATCATATCAGTCCCTTTAATAATAGTGTCAGTCGCTAGCCTTTTTAACTTAATGACAGAGGCGATGAATATAACGATTCCAGCTAAATTGAATATTAGCAGTATCCTTATTAGCTTTGTCATTATTATTATTACCTATGAAATATCCGAGTCTTTAAATAAGCGAAAGGTAATGAAGATTTCCATGGCCGACAGCTTAAAAGAAAAGAGAGAGTAATTTTATTAATCAAAAAAGAGGTAAAGGTAATGAGAATATTGGTTAGAGAGAGCCAGGGTAGTGAGCGTTAAGGAAAAGGCAATCAAAAGAGTTGTCAGGGGTGAATCATGGAGATGAGTATCCCCAGAATCCCTGGGCTAGATATGCTGATGATGGAGTGATCCACTGTAACTCGATGGAAGAAGCAGAGGCAATTCTAAAATCTTTAGAAAAGCGATTATCAGAAGTTGACTTGAAACTGATTACAATGATTTAGAAGAGATGGAGATGTAGGATGAATGATGAGAAGATAGTTTCGCAGATAGTTTCGCAGATAGTAGACCATCATAAGAAGAAGGAAAAGGGGCGGAGAGGCGAGGTGGGAATAACCTGGTGGCAGCTAAGTCTCATTGGAATTGGGTCAATCGTTGGCGCCGGTTTCTTTTTAGGAACCAGTGTGGCAATCAGTTTGACCGGACCTTCTGTAATCATTGCCTTTTTAATTGCTGGACTGATATCATATATAGTTTTTGCCGCACTCGCAGAAATGAAAATAAATGATCCGGAAACAGGGTCTTTTAGGGATTATGCCAGAAAAGCCTTTGGTGACAATATTGGTTTTATCAGTGGCTGGATGTTTTGGATTGCCGGCGTGTTTTGGATCATCCAGAACAAAAACCTTAATGCGATCCGGACGCGTCAACCGGCTGAATGACGAAATGACTTAACGGACAGCGAGGTCAAAAACCGCCGCCAGTTGTAGGTTGAGGTATTCAAAAAGCGATAGTAAGTATTTTTGGATGCCGCTGTTTCCTGATATTTTGAATCCAGGTAGCGATACAGATTTTTTCCCCGAAATGCAAGTAGTAATAGCAATTCGAAAACTTGGGTAACTTTTATACCCTGTGCTTTGCGGATGCCGGAATCTCTGAGTAGTCCTGCCAGTTTCAATGCTTTAAAAGCTTTTAAAAATGCAATATTTGTCTGTTCAGATGGGTTGTTTTGGTTTATCATAGTGGTATGCACCTTTCCTGTCTGATTTTTGTTTGGTTTACATCTATATTATATCAGACATTGGGTGCATTTTTGCTGTCAACTTCTGTTTTTCAGAAGTTTCAGATGGCTTTGTACAAGGGCTCAGCTGTGTTTTTTAGCTGGGAAAGTTGAGCCAATAAAAAAAGAAATTATTTGAGTGGCATAAGAAACCGACCCTGCGACACCATAAAAGCGATTCCAAATCATCCAAGCATATCAGCAAAGTTGTGTGACAATGCGCTTACATAAGAGGTTCGCGACTTCGATCCTTTATCCATATAAGCGCGAACAGGCTGATAATGGCGCCAAGCAACATATAGATTGCAGGAAACCATACCAAACCAGTCTTGGCGATTAACCATGTTACGACCATAGGAGTAGATCCGCCGATTATACCCATCCCGACATTAAAGGCGATTGAATACCCCGAAAGTCGATCGTGTGTAGGGAACAGTTCGACAAATATGGCCGGTGCTGTCCCGCTTAAAACAGAAATGAGTACAGCAAAAGTCGCCTGTGTAATAATGATGGATATAA
>JAENWK010000112.1 GCA_016650045.1 Eubacteriaceae bacterium
AAGACGAGATTTGAACTCGCGACCCTCGCCTTGGCAAGGCGATGCTCTACCACTGAGCTACTTCCGCAAATGGTGGTGCCCAAAGGCGGAATTGAACCACCGACACGAGGATTTTCAGTCCTCTGCTCTACCGACTGAGCTATTTGGGCATGTAATATTAATTTATTTTTGTCTTCAACCGTTTGTTATTACCCATACTTGGCCTAACTAAGTGATTCACACCAAATCAAAGATTTGGGTTCTCTACGCATACCGACTGAGCTATTTGGGCATGTAATAATAATTCTTACTTTGCATCATTATTTCTTTAATAAAAAATGGCGACCTGGAAGGGACTCGGACCCTCGACCTCCAGCGTGACAGGCTGGCATTCTAACCAACTGAACTACCAGGCCTCCTAAGAAAAAAATGGTGGTCGCAATAGGGCTCGAACCTATGACCCCCTGCTTGTAAGGCAGGTGCTCTCCCAGCTGAGCTATGCGACCATCACTTGAGATACAAGCGTTATTATATTGTAGTAAAGCCAAATTGTCAATGATTTTCTTAAGTTTCTTATTTTTTTTCTGCTACAATTTGAATGCGCTCTCCATCATTACTTCCTGGCATATAAGTTCCAAAATCAAAATATTTAATTTTATGAAATCCAATATTTGTTAAACATCGATTGATATCTTCAATACTGTACATATGTTGGGTTTGTGTTTCTTCATAACGATTGTAGGTTTCATCAGAATTTTTAGAGAAGAAAGTCAGGTTGAAATGCATTTCTTTCTTTATAAGATCAGGCTGATTTTCCCAAATACAAAAAACATCGTCAAGATCATAAATATAAGTATTATCCTTAATTGTGTTTTTATATTTGGAAATTGTATTGACATCAAACAATAATAAACCTTCACTCTTTAAACTATCATGGCTACAAACTAAAAAACTTTGCAGGGCCTCCAGATTAGGCAGGTAGTTTACGCTATCACAGCATGAGATCACAGCATCATAGGTTTGATCGATTTGAAAATTACTCATATCTCCGAGATAGAACTGAATATTTTTCAAACCCAACCCATCGGCTTTTTCATCGGCAATGGTTAACATAGCCTCGGATAAATCAACAGCTGTCATTGTAAACCCTTTTTGAGCCAATTTGCATGTGATGGTTCCTGTACCACAACCAAATTCCAGGATTGATTTTATTTCACGGGGGGCATTTAAAAACAATCGTTGCAAATATTCAGACCATTTTGAATAATCAATTTCTTTCATTAATTCATCATAAACTTGTGCAAATTCTTCATACATAAATTTCAATCTCCTATTTTAATATATTTTTGAGTAATTTAAAAATTTCAATGACATTTCCAATCCGCTGATTAGGACTTCTTCGTCAAAATTAAAATGTGATGTGTGTATGCTTTTGTCAAACCCTTTTAGAGAATTACCGGTACCAATCCCAATAAAAAGCCCTGGAATTTCTTTTTGGTAAAAAGCAAAATCCTCTGAAAGCATGACTTTTTCAAATACTAAGCGCTCTTCTGGATTGCATAATTCCACGAAAATTTCATAAAGAGAACGATCATTAATGACTGCCGGGTACATTTCAACAAACTTCAAATCAATGGTGCATCCATGAATAAGTTCAACTCCTTTGGCAACTTCAGTAATGCGTTTTTTGAGCATAACATGGATATCGTTGTCAAAAAAACGTGTGGTTCCAGCGATCTTCACTTCTTCTGCCACTACATTTACGCGGGTTCCGCCATTTAATAAACCAATGGTAATGACAGCATTTTTCATAGGACTAACATTTCGACTTACAATGGCTTGAATCCCGGTTATTAGAGATGCACTAGCTACAATGGCATCAATGGCTAGTTGTGGTTCAGCCGCATGTCCGCTTTTTCCATGAACGGTAAAATAAAATTCATTATTCTGCCCCATCATAGGACCTGGAGTTGTACTGAGGATTCCTTCCTTAATAAAAGGAAAGAGATGGTATCCAAAAATCGCTTTAATATCATATTTTTTTAAAATGCCGGCTTTGACTATGGGTTTTGCTCCTCCGGGTCCCTCTTCTCCCGGTTGAAAAATCAATAGAACACTTCTGGTTATTTCTTTGGGATGATCCGCCAAATATTTTGCCAATAGTAAATTCATGGCCATATGTCCATCATGTCCACAGGCATGCATCCAGCCTTGATGGATTGATTTGTAAGTGCAATCAGTCTCTTCATTCAAGCAAAGGGCATCCATGTCCGCACGAAATGCAATGGTATTTTCTTTGTCATACCCAGAAATAAACAAAATAACACCTGCATCACAAATTTTTTCGGGCTGGTATCCTTGTTTTTTCAAATAATTGATAATATATTCCTGAGTTCGAGGTAAATTAAAGCCCTCTTCGGGAATTTGATGAAGATCTCGGCGAATACGCTTAGCCTCGCCGAGATAAAAGTTTAGTAACTCTTTTTTCTGCATTTCTTTCCTTTCCCCTTTTATCTTTAATTTCGTCATCTGGAATCTGATTTAATCATAACTGAAATTCCTATGAGATTCAATCCTTAGTTTGAGGATTTATTCCAATTGTTTAAATGTATATTTACTACCATAATTTGCTTTGTCAAAAACAAAAATATCTTTAAGACCTTTGGTTGCAATGACCTGATTATCTTTGGTTACAAAAATTGCTTCCACCCCAGGCATTTGCTCAACTAAAGCAAGGCCTTTATCCAATCCCAGCAGAAATAACGTTGTTGTTAAACCATCCCCATCGATGGATGCATTTGTAACTGCGGTTATTTGAGTTAATCCTGATTCTGAAGGATATCCTGTGAAGGGATCAAGAATATGATGATAGCGCTTTCCCGCTGCATCTGTAAAATAGCGTTGGTAGTCTCCAGAGGTTACTACAGACGCATCTTTTTTGGATATCACCCCAATATATCCCTGACCGGGATCGTTAGGATCTTCAACCCCAACACCAAAAGGTGTGCCATCAGCTTTTCCTCCCATCACCAACACATTGCCGCCTAAGTTAACAATGGCATGCTTAATACCTTCATCTTTAATAGTTGCCATGACAACGTCAGCGATATATCCTTTGGAAACGGATCCAATATTAATTGACATTCCAGGTTCTGTTAAATAAACGGTTTTTTGAGCAGGATCTAATACAATTTTTGTATAATCTATTTTTTCTTTAGCCGCTGCAATCGATTCTGGCGTTGGTGGTTCTTTGATTTCAGGGGCATGAATCCCCCATAAATCAATAAGAGGACCTGCCGTAGCATCAAAATAACCACCCGAAATTTTTGAATAATTAATGCCTTTTTCAATAATTCGGTAGGTAGCCTCTGAAACAACAACTGGTTGAATCCCAGCATTATCTTTAATCCTCGTCAAATCACTTTGACCATCAATGGCTGTTAATGTATCATTGAGTTCTTTTATTTTTTCAAAAGGCTTATCTAAAAGAACATTATCAGATTCACCATAAAATGTAATACTCACAAAGGTATCCAATAGAAACTCACTTTGTGTAACAGTTTTCCCCTGATTGCACCCTGCGAATAAAAGCATCACAAGACTCAACCCAACAACTAAAGCACTTATCTGAAGTATTTTTTTTTTGTTTTCAATATTTTCCCAACCTTTTCAATTTCTTTCTAAGTTTAAACATTATACCAAATTTTTTAAGAAAAAACAAAAAAGATAGTAAAGTCTTTACCATCTTTCATTTTTCGTATAGAATATTCTAATAAACAAATAAATACTTGATAACTGTTGAAATACTTTTAATTTCAAAATTCAAACTAACGAGGAATCAAATGAAGAAAAAAGAATTAATTATAATAGCTATTCTATTGTTGATCAGTTTAGGGGGCATTGCCCTTTTTTATTGTCTGAATGCCACTGATCAGCCTTTAACGGTTCGGGTCAGCCGTGATGGTGAGGTCATCGCAGCTCTTCCACTTTCACAGGATCATTCTGAAACATTCAGTAATGCTGCTGGCACTAATACACTTGTGATTTCAAATAGGACGGCTGACATAACCGAAGCTGATTGCCCCGGACAAGTCTGTGTAGCGACACATAGTATCTCTTCTCCAGGAGAAACCATCGTATGCCTCCCTCACAAATTAATTGTGGAAATCATCACCAGTGGCAACTAATGAATTCTAAATCTTATCGGTTGGTTATTCTGAGTTTGTATGTTGCAATGGCCCTTATTTTGAGCTACGTGGAAAGCTTCATACCCCTCGGCCCACCCGGCATAAAGCTTGGTTTACCTAATATCATTACACTGATCTCGTTAATCACCCTGGGATGGCCTCTTACTATTTTAGTGGTTGTAGGGCGTGTGTTATTATCTGGTTTTATGTTCAACCCTGGCATTTCAATTGTATATAGCCTTAGTGGCGGACTCCTAAGTCTATTGGTTATGGGGCTACTGCTGCACTTTTTCAAAGACAGCTATTCGCTCATACTCATTAGTATTTTCGGTGCCATTACCCATAACCTGGGGCAGATCCTCATGGCGGCCATTGTTATTCAAAACGCAAGTCTGATATACTCCACTTTTCCTTTTTTAATGCTCACTGCCATACCCACTGGGCTTTTTATTGGCTTGGTTGCTAAAGAACTCATTGGTCTTCTAAATAAAACCACTATTTTCAACCGTCTAAATTCATAGTTTTAGGTAAGTGAATAATAAATGTGGTTCCCTTACCTAAATCACTTTTAACTTCAATACTTCCAGAATTATTATAGATGATGTGTTTTACAATTGCGAGGCCCAAACCGGTGCCTCCTTTTTCTTTGGATCGGCTTTTATCCACGCGATAAAAGCGCTCAAAGATTCTTCCGATATCTTTTTCCGGGATACCATAACCTTGATCTTTGACTTCAATTTTAATATCCTCTTCACCCTGTATCATACTAACCTCAACACTTTGGTTGATTTCGGAATATTTTATGGCATTATCAATGAGATTCATCATCATCTGTCTAAACTCATCCGGATTAAAATTAAGAATGATGGTTCCCTTCATATTTAATTTCAG
>JAENWK010000036.1 GCA_016650045.1 Eubacteriaceae bacterium
GCCAAGGTGATTATCCTGAAGGAGGATGATAAAATAATGATTGAGACAAAAAACGGTGTGGTGGACATGAGTCTGCCGGTACAGTTGGATCAATTGGGGAAAGCCATTGGAGAAATTGCTTAAAAGGGAAGAGGCTTTTTATGAATACGTTAGAAGTGTGTAAAGCCATTCAAGGAGCTGAGACCTGGCGTCACTTTGGTAAAATCGAAAAGGTTGTCGGCATGATGATTGAATCGGTTGGTCCCGAATGCGGAATTGGAGATCTATGTAAAATATTTGATCAAAATGCTGAGAATTTCAGTCTGGCGGAAGTGGTGGGTTTTCGCGGCAATAAGGTTTTATTAATGCCCTATGAAGAGCCTGACGGCATTAGCTTTGGCAATATTGTGGAACCCACCGGTGCCGCCCTTAAAATCGGTGTGTCCGAAAAGTTGATTGGCAGAGTCATTAATGCCATGGGTGAGCCCATTGATGGCATGGGGCCGATTGAAAATTCCGTGGATTATGACGTTCAAAGTGTTGGCGCCAATCCTTTTTCAAGACCCTGTATTGACGAAGTTCTTGAATTTGGGGTAAAGGCCATTGATGGTCTGTTAACCATTGGCAAAGGCCAGAGAATGGGGATTTTCGCCGGAAGCGGGGTGGGGAAAAGTACCTTAATGGGCATGATCGCCAGAAACGTGAAAACCCATGTGAATGTGATTGCACTGGTTGGGGAAAGAGGCCGAGAGGTTCGACAGTTTTTGGAAAAAGATTTGGGAAAAGAAGGTTTGGCCAGATCGGTCATCGTGGTTGCCACGTCCGATCAACCCCCGATGCAACGCATGAAATGTGCTTTAACAGCCACCACCATTGCCGAATATTTTAAAGACCAGGGGCAGGATGTTTTACTCATGATGGATTCCCTCACCCGATTTGCCATGGCTCAGCGAGAAATTGGCTTAGCCACAGGAGAACCACCGGTAGCACGAGGTTATACCCCTTCCATTTATTCCATGATGCCCAAGCTTCTTGAACGCACCGGAAACTTTGAAAAGGGTTCCATTACCGGAATTTATACGGTTTTGGTAGAAGGTGATGATATGAATGAACCTGTTGCCGATACGGTTAGAGGTATTATTGATGGTCATATTGTTTTATCCCGTAAGATTGCCGCCAGAAATCATTACCCTGCCATTGATGTATTGGGGAGTGTGAGCCGGCTTATGACGGATATTGTGCAAAGGGACCAAATTGATGCTGCTTCTCAAATGCGAAACATGATGTCAATTTATGACACCAATTTTGACCTTGTTAATATTGGCGCCTACAAAAATGGCACCAATCCGGGATTGGATAAAGCACTCCAAAAAATCGACGGCATTAATGGCTTTTTACAGCAAAGAGTCGATGAAAAGGTTTTATATGAGGACAGTGTTGAGTTAATGAAAAGAGCGATTTCATGAAAAAATTTCAATTTCATTTAGGAAAACTGCTATCTTATAAAGATCAAAATTTAGAAAATGAAATGATGATCTTAGCTGCTTTCAATAAACAATTAGAGGAAGAGCAGAAACGATTACTGGAACTCAAAAGCGACCAGGAAAACTGCAATCGTAATTTTGAAAAAGAAATGTCGGTAAGCATCATCCCAGAGGCGTGTCAGGTTTATTTACGTTATCTGTCATTCCTAAAAGAACAGATTAAGCTCATTTTGAAAAAGATCAAGGCAATCGCCGAAAAAATTGACGTTCAAATTGAAATCGTAAAAAATTTAAAGCTGGAAACAAGATCATTGGAAATAATTAAGGAAACACGATATAATGAATACAAAATAGAAATGGTCAAAGAATCTGAAAAAGAGCTGGAAGAATTTATGGTTACCGCTAAAATAATCAATGAAAGTTTTTAACAGGACTTTTTAATAAAGATTGTTAACTGAATTAATTTGTAAAGAGGTGCGAAAATGATGTATGACACAATTATAGTTGGTGCCGGCCCGGCCGGTTTGAGTGCGGGACTTTATGCCGCACGAGGATCATTAAAGGTGATCATCTTAGAAAAAGAAGGTATTGGCGGAAAAATTGCAACGGCCACCAAAGTTGATAATTACCCCGGGGCACCGGCCCATACCACCGGATCCGGTCTTTCCGAGCGTATGCGTGAGCAGTGTGTGGAACTGGGTGTGGAATTTTCCAAAAAAACCTATCTATCAAATAAAGAAACCGATGAAGGGTTTCAGGTTCAGACTAATGATGGTATATTGAAAGCAAAAACGATGATTATCGCCACAGGAAGAGCCTCAAAATCCACTGGATACAAAGGCGAGCGAGAACTCACTGGCCTGGGAGTATCCTATTGTGTGGTTTGCGATGCTAATTTTTTCAAAGGCTTAAACGTTGCTGTTATTGGCGGCGATGATACGGCTCTGACCGAAGCTCTATACCTCACAAAATTCGCCAAAGAAATAACCATTGTCCATTCTCAGGACCAGCTCCAGGTTGATGAGATCCTCCGAAATAAAATTATCAACTGTCCGTTGATTAAAGTGCTTAATAATACCGAATTAGAAGAAATTAAAGGCAATGACATGGTGGAAAGTATTCAGGTAAAGAATCGCACCACCGAAGCAATTTCTGAAATTCCCATGGATGGGGTTTTCATCTTTGTCGGACAGAATCCGGACACGGAAGTGTTTGTCGGGAATCTGCAGCGCAATGCCAAAGGTTTTCTTGTGACTGATGAGGAAATGCGAACCAATATTCCGGGATTGTTTGTCGCCGGGGATGTTCGAGAAAAATCTCTGCGACAGGTGATCACAGCCACAGCGGATGGCGCAATCGCAGGCGTTAACGCCATTAAGTACATTGAAGAACAAGAGTAAAACAGCATTGACCAGGACTGGAGAGAATCCAGTCCTATTTTTTAGAAGACGATAAAATACAAAAAACTAAGGGGGTGTAAGCATGAATATAAATTTAAATTTAAATATTACACAAACCCAAAAATTGATCATGACCCAGGAAATGCGTCAGGCCATTGAAATTCTTCAGCTCACCTCCATGGAATTAAATAATCTCATTGAGGAAGAAATTATGGTGAACCCAGTACTTGAGTTTAATGAGGTTTCCATTAAAGAACAGGCTCCGGAAACCGATGAAACCACTAAAGATGAAACAAATAAAAAAGATGACATTAAGTGGGACGATTATTTTCATAGTATGGAAACTTCAGAATACCGGAGTCAGGCACCCAGCAACTATGATCCGGATGATGAATTTGGTTTTGAAAAAATTTTCCACCAGGAAAAAACCCTGAGCGAATATCTTAATTTTCAATTAAATATGGTAACCATCGAGTTAACTAAGGAAGAAAAATTCATTGGACAGTATCTCATTGACTGCATTGATGATAATGGTTACCTCATTGTTGATATGGGCTATCTTCAGGGAATTCTTGAATCAAAAGAACACAGCATTAACAAACTCATTAGGATTATCCAGGATTTTGACCCGGTCGGGGTTGGGGCCAGAGATATCACCGAATGTCTTGGAATTCAGCTTCGGCACATGGGCTATGATGATGATGAAATTTATATGGATATTATTAATCATCATATTAAGGAGTTGGGGGATAATCAATATAAACGCATTGCCCATGCCACAGGTCTCTCCATTGAAGAGGTTTTTGAGTTCAAGGAAATCATTAAAACACTGGAGCCAAAGCCCGGCCGGGAGTTTACCAATTTAGAAGGGGTTTCCTATGTTATCCCCGATGGGACCATTGAAATTATTGATGGTGAGCTGGTGGCGAAGATCAATGAAATTTCAGCCCCGCGGCTTAAAATAAATTCCTTTTATAAGGGGATGCTGAAAAAAACCAATGAAAATGAGGATACCCGAAAGTACTTGGAGAAAAAACTGGACGGTGCGGTGTTTCTCATTCGAAGTATTGAACAGCGCAGGGATACCATCCTCAAGGTTATTCAAGCCATTGCTCTGTGCCAGGAAACCTTCTTCTTTGAAGGGGTGGAGGATTTACGGCCACTGACCCTTAAAACCATTGCGGATATGATTGAGGTCCATGAGTCCACAGTCAGTCGTGCCATTCGAGGAAAATTCATCCAAACCCCAAAAGGAACCTTTCCCTTGAAATTTTTCTTTAAGCGAGGGTTTAACCAAGGGGAAGAGGATCGCTCTTCAGATGCCATTAAGCAATTTATCCAGGATCTGGTTGAGGGAGAAGATAAGAAAAAGCCGCTCAGCGATCAAAAAATTTCAGAAATACTTAAAGCAAAAAATCTTGATGTGGCAAGGCGGACCATTGCTAAATATCGAGAAGCGCTACTCATTCAACCGTCATCTAAACGAAAAGAATATCGATCAAAATGATAAGGCCAAAAATTTTATTTTTATAATGTTTGGCCTTTTTTATCTTGTAATTGAGGTTTGAATGAAGTATAATGTTTTTGTCCCGGCGGGACAAAAACGAGTAAGCAAATCCGAAGGGAGGGTTATTATTGTGACAAATCAATTAAAAATTAGTAAAGAAGTCATCGAGCTCCAGCAGCTTGTCGCACCAGAAGTCAATCGTCTCATTGAAATGCGGTATAATATTTTGTCAACCATTAGCAGTGAGCAACCCATCGGCCGGAGAAACCTTGCCTTTGTACTGGACATGAGCGAACGTCAAGTTAGAAATGAAATCGATTTTTTCCAAGCTCAAAAGTTTGTTTTAGTCGAGCGTCAAGGCGTTGTGATTACTGAAGCCGGAAAAGAAATACTCATCAAATTGAAAAGCCTGCTCTATACTTATAATGGTCTGGAACAGCTGGAAAAAGAATTGATGGAAAAACTCCATCTTAAACGTGCGATTATCTGTCCGGGAGATATGGATATGAACTATGAGGTTCTTCGTTTTATGGGCCGTTCCGGAGCCAAATATGTTTTATCGGTAATGAAATATAAGGATACCCTCGCACTTACCGGCGGAAGCTGTACCGCCGCCATTGCGGATGAAATGCGGGAAGCTTTTTATCCTGATGTTTATGTTATTCCCGCCCGTGGCGGCATTGGCAAAAGTCATTCCACCCAGGCAAACAATGTGGTGGCTGAAATGGGTTTAAAACTTCATTCCAATTATGAGCTTCTTCATTTACCTGATAATATCGATCAACGGTTATTGGAAGCCCTTAAAGATTATCCTGAGATAAAAAGGGTATTCGATAAGATGGATGACATTGATATTTTTATTTTTGGACTGGGACGTGCGGATGTGCTGGCGGACTGGCGAAATATGAGTACTGCGGAAAAACGAAAAATATTAAATGATGGCGCTGTTGGAGAAGCCTTTGGGCACTATTTTAATAGTGAAGGTGAAGTCATTTGTCCTTCGAGTGCCATTGGTATCAGTATCGAAAATTTTAAAAAGATACCCCATGTTGTTGCAATGGCCGGAGGAATATCAAAGGCGGAAGCAATTATCGCGGTGAGCCGTGTTCGAGAGAATATCGTCCTCATTACCGATGAAAGCGCGGCAAGGGAGATTCTTAAAAAATTACAACCCACGTCGGATACAGAATAATTCGTATTTTGACTGAGTTATAGATTTGGAAAGTTTATTATTATTTTAAGGAGGCAGATAAAATGTCTGTAAAAGTAGCAATTAATGGTTTTGGTAGAATTGGTCGGTTAACCTTTAGATTAATGGCGGATAATCCTGCATTTGATATTGTCGCCATCAATGATTTAACAGATGCTAAAACCTTGGCATACCTGTTAAAATATGATAGCGCACAAGGAAGATTTAAAGAAGATGCCATTGAAGTGAAAGATGATACAATCCTAGTCGATGGAAAAGCCATCAAGATTTTCGCCCAAAGAGATCCTGAACAATTACCCTGGGGACAATTGGGAATTGATGTCGTCATTGAATCCACCGGATTCTTTACTGATGAAGCGGGTGCCGGAAAACATATTAAAGCCGGCGCTAAAAAGGTCATTGTTTCCGCTCCTGCAAAAGGGAATGTAAAAATGATCGTATACAATGTTAATGAAACCGTACTTGATGGTTCCGAAAAAGTCATCAGTGGTGCTTCCTGTACGACCAACTGTTTAGCTCCTGTGGCAAAAATTATGGATGACAACTTTGGTTTAGTCAGTGGTTTAATGACCACGGTTCATGCATACACCAATGACCAGGCAACCCTTGACGGTCCACATAAAGACCTGAGAAGAGGTCGTGCCGCTGCTGCGAATATCGTTCCCACATCAACAGGTGCCGCTGCCGCTGTCGGTAAAGTTTTACCATCTCTCAACGGAAAATTAGATGGTTTTGCACTGCGTGTTCCAGTAATCACCGGTTCTTTAGTTGATTTAACCTGTGTTCTTGAAAAGAAAGTAACCAAAGAAGAAATTAATGCTGCTTTTAAAGCGGCAGCCAATGAAACGCTTGGTTATAATGAAGAACAAATCGTTTCTACCGATATTATCGGAATGAAATTCGGATCTTTATTTGATGCCACTTTAACAAAAGTTATGGATGTTGAAGGCGGAAAACAACAAGTGAAAATCATTTCATGGTATGATAATGAAATGTCCTACACCTCTCAATTAGTACGTTTAGCTGCTTTTGTGGCAACACAAATATAATAAAATAATCGGCAAAAAACTTTTCAGTTCCTCATTTTAAT
Source organism: Eubacteriaceae bacterium (assembly GCA_016650045.1). Lineage (GTDB taxonomy): Bacteria > Bacillota > Clostridia > Eubacteriales > Eubacteriaceae > Acetobacterium. The sequence goes on from JAENWK010000036.1 coordinate 6,671, forward strand.
GGGGAACTGAAATTATTTTTAGAGTAATCTAAAACTGAAAGGATATTTTATGAGCAAGAAAACCGTAAAAGATTTGGATTTAAAGGGAAAAAAAGTTTTAATGCGCGTTGACTTTAACGTGCCATTGGATGAAAACGGAAACATTACCGATGACACCCGGATTATGGCGTCATTACCGACTATCAACTATATTTTAGAGCATGGTGCGGCTCTGATTCTCATGTCTCATCTGGGACGTCCTAAAAATGAGCCGGATCCTAAATTTTCATTGGCACCGGTTGCGAAAAAACTTTCCGCTGTTTTGGCAAAACCCGTTATCTTTAATGACGACGGATTGGTAACCGGTCCTGAAACCGTTGCTGCCGCAGCTTCACTTAAACCCGGAGACATTCTCTTACTCCAAAATACCCGTTTTAGGGTTGAGGAAAAGAAAAACGATCCGGGCTTTTCAAAGGAACTGGCGGGATTGGGAGATGTTTTTGTCAATGACGCCTTTGGTACTGCCCATCGCGCCCATGCCTCCACGGTTGGAGTCGCTCAAATACTTCCCGGAGTTTCAGGTTTTTTGATTCAAAAGGAACTTGATTTTATGGGAAAAGCTCTGGAAGATCCGGCCCGTCCTTTTGTTGCCATTTTAGGTGGAGCAAAAGTTTCCGATAAAATTGGGGTCATTAACAACCTTCTTGAAAAAGTGGATATCCTGATTATCGGTGGCGGCATGGCCTATACTTTCCTTAAAGCCCAGGGCTATGAGATTGGAAAATCCCTGTTGGAAGCAGATAAAATTGAATTGGCCAAAGAGCTGATGACTAAAGCCAAAGCCAAAGGCGTCAACTTTTTATTGCCGGTGGATATCGTTGCCGCAGAAGCCTTTGCACCGGATGCTTCATTTAAAGTAGTGGGCATTGATGCAATTCCCCAAGAGTCAATGGGACTTGACATTGGTCCGGAAACAGGAAAAATCTTCACCAAAGCAATTTTAAGTGCAAAAACCGTGATTTGGAACGGCCCAATGGGTGTTTTTGAAATGCCGGTATTTGCAAAAGGAACTGAAGCTGTTGCCAAAGCAATGGCTAAGTCCAAAGCGATTACCATTATCGGTGGCGGAGATTCTGCTGCCGCAGTTAAAATACTCGGCTATGAAAATGGCATGAGCCATATTTCCACCGGTGGGGGAGCGTCCCTGGAATTTCTGGAAGGGAAATTACTGCCTGGTATTGAAATTTTACAAGATAAATAGGAGAGAGAAAAATGCGTAAACCAATTATTGCTGGAAACTGGAAAATGAACAATGATGTTAACGAAACAGAAGCCCTGATGAACACATTATTGCCTTTGGTAGCAGATGCTAAAGCGGAAGTCGTATTTTGCCCAACTTACCTGGGTCTTCAAAAAGCTGTTGAAATGGCGAAAAATTCAAATGTGGGCATCGGTGCCCAAAACATGCATTTTGAAAAAAGCGGTGCCTTTACCGGGGAAATTTCCGGCGAAATGCTGGTTGCCGTTGGCGTAACCTATGTTATTATCGGTCATTCCGAACGACGTCAACTCTTTAATGAGACTGATGAAGCGGTGAATAAAAAAGCTATTAAAGCCCTTTCACTGGGATTAATTCCCATTGTATGCTGTGGAGAAACCCTGGAAGAACGTGAAAGCGGACAGGCCGAAGCCAAAGTTGTGAGACAAATGGAATTGGGTTTAAAAAACATTGATGATATTACCAAAGTTGTGGTTGCCTATGAACCTATTTGGGCCATTGGTACCGGAAAAACAGCCTCGAAAGAAGAAGCGGATGAAGCCTGTGGTTGGGTAAGAGCCACCATTGCAAAATTGTACGGTGAAGATGCCGCACAGAAAGTGCGGATTCAATACGGTGGCAGTGTCAATCCCGGCAATGTCAAAGAATTAATGGCGATGAAAAATATTGACGGCGCATTGGTTGGCGGAGCGGCAATCAAAGCGAGCTTCGCGGAAATCGTAAAATTTTAAGCGGATTCCTAAACTGCGTGAAGTTTGATTTGATTGGAAGGAGTCACACATATTGAAAAAGAATTTAACAGCCTTGATTATTCTTGATGGCTATGGCTGTACTACCTGTAACGTTGGTAATGCCATTAAGGAAGCAAAATGTTCTTTTCTAAATGATTTATACGAAAATAATCCCCATACCCTGATTACTGCCAGTGGTCTTGGTGTCGGACTTCCCGAAGGACAAATGGGGAATTCCGAAGTGGGGCATCTTAATCTTGGCGCCGGCCGGGTGGTTTACCAGGAGTTTACACGCATTACGAAATCTATTGCAGATGGGGATTTTTTTCAAAATGAAGCTTTCCTAAAAGCGATGAAGTCAGCCAAAGAAAATGATAGTGCCCTTCATCTTATGGGCTTATTGTCCGATGGCGGGGTCCACAGCCATGAAGACCATCTTTATGCGCTTTTAGAGTTCGCCAAACAACAGGGGCTTAAAAAGGTGTATGTCCATTGCATCATGGACGGCCGGGATACGGCTCCCGATGGCGGTGCTGGTTATATCCAGGGCCTGGAAGAAAAAATGGCGAACATTGGTGTTGGTGAAATCGCATCCATTATTGGCCGTTACTACGCCATGGACCGGGATAATCGCTGGGATCGGGTGGAAAAAGCCTATGATGCTCTGGTATTGGGAAAAGGCGAACATGCCGCCAGTGCGTCACTGGCCATGAAGGAATCCTATGATGAAGATATAACCGATGAATTTATTCTTCCAACCATTATTGATACCGGGGAAGAGACATGGATAAAAGCCAATGATTCCATTATCTTCTTTAATTTCAGACCTGACCGTGCCAGAGAAATCACCCAATCATTTATTGATCCTGATTTTTCCGAATTTATTAGACAAAATGGGTATTTCCCGGTGACCTTTATTTCAATGACCCAGTATGAAAAGAGCTTTAACAACATTGAGGTCGCCTTTAAGCCGGTAACGGTTGAAAATACTCTGGGAGAATATTTAAGTGACCTGGGAATTCCCCAGGTCCGAATAGCAGAAACTGAAAAATATGCCCATGTTACTTATTTCTTTAATGGCGGCATTGAAAAGCAATATCCATTGGAAGATCGTATTTTAGTTCCATCTCCTCATGTGGCGACCTATGATTTGCAGCCGGAAATGAGTGCGTTTAAAGTCACGGACAAAGCATTGGAAGCCATTGCAAGCGAAAAATATGAGGTCATGATTCTCAACTTTGCCAATGCGGATATGGTAGGGCATACGGGAATGTTAGAAGCAACGGAAAAGGCTGTTGAAACCGTCGATGCCTGTGCCCAAAAAGTCGTCAATGCGATATTGGCGGTAGGCGGTACTGCACTTTTAACCGCAGACCATGGAAATGCTGAAAAAATGCTGGATTATAAAACCGGTCAGCCTTTTACCGCTCATACCACCAATAAGGTAAAATGTATTCTGGTTGGCGCCGGTGATGTCGTATTAAGAGATGGCGGCAAGCTGGCAGATGTTGCCCCGACCATTTTAGACCTAATGCATCTTTCGGTTCCAGAAGAAATGACAGGGGGAACTCTGATTATAAAGGGTTAATAAGATTAAAATATGAATTTGGCTACGTTTACATAAAAAAAGTCTCCCCTGAGACTTTTTTTATGATTGAAAATATTTTTAGGGTGTGATATTATTACGTGTACGATTATATACGGAGGTGATACCAATGAAAACCGCTTTACTGGTTATATTAATTATTTCCAGCTTTGTTCTTATCGCAGCGATTCTTTTATCGCCGGGTAAGTCAGCCGGAATGTCAGGAGCCATTGCAGGTGGTGCCGAAACTCTATTTGGCAAGAAAAAAGCTAAAGGCTGGGAAGGTGCTTTAGAAAAAGCAACCAAAATTTCAGCCGTTTTATTTATGTTGTCCGCATTCGTTTATTCAATCATTTAATTCAGCCACGCATCTGATTGTGGGGATGCAAAAAACTTTACAGGAGGAATTTGAAAATGGAATTATTGTATATAGCCCCAGCTATTGGGGTTATAGCGCTTCTTGTTGCGCTAATTTTTGCGAGGCGTGTTATATCGATGGACGCTGGTACAGAAAGAATGAGAGAAATTGCAGGTTATATTCATGAGGGGGCCATGGCCTTTTTAAAACGCGAATATAAAATGATTGCTGTTTTTATTGCGATCATGCTTGTTATTTTAACTATCACACCGGGTTTAGGAATAAAAACTGCGGTATGCTTCCTGGTTGGAGCCGTTTTTTCTATCCTGGCCGGATTTTTTGGCATGCAGGTAGCCACAAAGGCAAACGTCAGAACTGCCAATGCGGCCCAAAAAAATGGTATGAATAAAGCCTTGGAGGTTGCCTTTTCGGGTGGTGCGGTTATGGGTATGTGCGTTGTCGGATTAGGCCTTCTGGGTTTAAGTCTAGTTTATTTAGTCTTTAAAGACATTACTATTATTACCGGTTTTGGTTTAGGCGCATCCTCCATTGCACTTTTTGGTCGCGTGGGCGGTGGTATCTATACAAAGGCAGCGGATGTTGGTGCTGATCTTGTTGGTAAGGTTGAAGCAGGTATTCCTGAAGATGATCCTCGTAACCCCGCAGTAATCGCTGATAATGTTGGTGATAATGTTGGTGATGTGGCCGGTATGGGATCAGATTTATTTGAATCTTATGTTGGATCCATGATTTCCGCTATTACGCTGGGTGTACTTGCCCTGGGTGCTATTAATGGCGTGTTATTTCCAATCCTTTTAGCCGGGGTTGGAGTGCTCGCATCAATCATTGGTTCTTTCTTTGTTCGCGGAAAAGAAGGCGCAAAACCGCAACGAGCTCTGGATGCCGGAACTTATGTGAGTGGCATTATTTTTGTGATCGGCGCCTATTTTTTATCAAATTATTTTACGCAAGGCACGGCCTACAGTAATGCTTTTTTAGCCATTGTAGCTGGTTTGGTGGTAGGACTTATTATTGGTAAATTAACCGAATACTATACATCGGAACATTATAAACCTGTTCTGCATATTGCGCAACAATCTGAAACCGGTGCGGCCACGACGATCATCAGTGGTTTGGCAGTTGGAATGAAATCCACGGCATTTCCGATTCTAGCCATGGCTGTTGCAATTTTTGTTGCCTATGGTGCGGCCGGACTTTTCGGAATTGCCCTGGCAGCAGTAGGAATGCTTTCCACTTGTGGAATGACTATTGCCGTTGATGCCTACGGTCCAATTGCTGACAATGCCGGTGGCATTGCGGAAATGGCAAAAATGCCTAAAGAAGTACGTGAGATTACAGACAAGCTTGATGCTGTTGGTAATACTACCGCTGCCATTGGTAAAGGTTTTGCGATTGGGTCTGCGGCACTAACTGCTTTAGCTCTTTTTGCTGCCTACGCGGAAACCGTCGGTTTGAAAACCATTGATATCTTAAACCCTAATGTTATTATTGGGATGTTGATTGGTGGGATGCTGCCATTTTTGTTCTCAGCTTTAACCATGGAAGCGGTAGGATCAGCTGCTAATGAAATGATCGAAGAAGTTCGTCGACAGTTCAAAGAGTTCCCTGGAATCATGCAGGAAACCCAAAAACCGGATTATGCAAAATGTGTTGATATATCAACATCCGCTGCCCTTAAGAAAATGATCGTTCCTGGCCTTTTAGCCATTGCTTCGCCACTTGCAATGGGATTAGTTTTGGGAAAAGAAGCATTGGGCGGTCTATTGGTCGGTGCTTTGGTTACCGGTGTTCTGATGGCTATTTTTATGGCGAATGCCGGTGGCGCCTGGGATAATGCCAAGAAATATATTGAAGGCGGAGCACATGGCGGAAAAGGCAGTGATGCTCATAAAGCAGCTGTTGTCGGAGATACTGTGGGGGATCCGTTTAAGGATACTTCCGGACCTTCCATTAATATCCTGATTAAACTGATGACCATTGTTTCATTGGTATTTGCACCATTATTTTTATCACTCTAAACAAATTTAGTTAAATAACTTGATGACTGCCCCAATCCAGGAATGCCTGTATTGGGGCAGTTTTTTATTTGTGAAATTTAATGGCAAAAGCAGTGGCATTTCAATAAAATGATCAAAATTTTAGGAATAGAAAATTAACTTCTGCCAGTCTCGAAAGAGGCTGGTTTTTTAATTGCTTTTTGGGTATGCAATACATAGAACTTGTCTTTAAAATAGTTAAGAATATTAATAAAATGAAAGGCTGAATAAATAAAACGATTGACAAATTATGAGGGGAAAATTATGATTTATATAAAAGGAGTGATGTGATGAAGAAAAGTGTATACAGTTTAATGCTGTTTGATGAGATTGTCGAAAAAATCGATCAAATAGCCTATATCAACAATACAAACCGCTCCCAGCGGATTAATGATATTTTAGCAGAAAAAATTGGATTGGTGACACCTGAGCAAAAAATCCAAAAAATACTCGAGCAACTGGATGAAAATTTCAGTGACACATTGTCAGTCAGCCAAATTAATAAAAATTCCAGCATTCAATTTGGCAAAAGCCTAAAATATAAATATCGTCCCAAGGTTCGTTACAGCTATGAGTTTAATAGTAATGACCGGGGAAAATATGCTGTTTTAAAAATCAGCTCAAGAACAAAGTCCGAGGAATTAATTGATCATTTCGATGAATTTTTCAGTCTCATTACCGGGATTGAAAAGAAACAAACGAATGATGACACGGATTTAACCAATACACAAACGAATCACAAATTTATTAGAGAGTTTAAAGAAGAAGGGGAATTATCCCAGGACACAGAAATTGTGGCTGATAATCTTACCCGGTATCTGAAAATGATTGATCAGGCCATGAATGTCTATTTTTTAAACATTGAAGGGCTGAATAGTTCGGATCTCACAGAGTTATTAGAGGAAATCTACAGGGGCTATTATAAAAAGTCAATAAATTTGAAAGAAACGAGGAATAAGTCATGGATATGAATTTATTCACACAAAAATCTTTGGAAGTCATAAAAACCGCTGAGTTCATTGCCGGAGAAAATAATCACATGGAAATAGAGCCGGAGCATTTACTCATGGGACTCATTACCCAGGAAAATGGGATTGTTGGTCGAATTTTTGACCGACTTGGAAAAAATTCCCATACCATCGCCGAAGAACTCAGACGAGAAATCGGAAAGAAACCCAGTGTTTCAGGTCCCGGCCGTGAACAGGGAAAAGTATATATCAGCAGTGAAACGGATAAGGTCCTCAATGATTCCTACAAGGAAGCCAAAAAACTGGATGACCAGTACATATCAGTGGAATGTATTCTTCTGGCAATTTACAACCTTGGAAAAAAATCAAAGGCTGTGGAAATTCTTGATCACTATGGGATTACCAAAGAAGAAGTTTTAAATGTTCTTAAAGAAGTCCGTGGCGGACAGCGGGTGGTGAACGATCATCCTGAAGTAACCTATGAAGCCTTGAGCCAATATGGCAATGACCTAGTTCAGGATGCCAAGGATAACAAACTTGATCCTGTGATTGGCCGGGATGCGGAAATACGCCATGCCATTCGAATTCTCAGTCGAAAAACAAAAAATAACCCAGTATTGATTGGGGAAGCAGGGGTTGGTAAAACTGCCATTGTTGAAGGTTTAGCCATACGAATCGTCAATGGTGATGTTCCGGAGGGATTAAAAAACAAACGGATTATTTCTCTTGATTTAGGAGCGCTTGTGGCTGGGGCTAAATATCGGGGAGAGTTCGAAGAACGTCTCAAAGCGGTGCTAAAAGAAGTCGTGGATAGCAGCGGAGAAATTATTCTCTTTATCGATGAGCTTCATAACATCGTCGGGGCCGGAAAAACCGAAGGAGCCATGGATGCCGGCAATATGCTGAAACCCATGCTCGCCAGAGGGGAACTTCATTGTATTGGAGCCACCACATTGGATGAATACCGACAATACATCGAAAAGGATCCAGCCCTGGAAAGACGTTTCCAACCGGTTATGGTGAATGAGCCCAGTGTGGAAGATACGATTTCCATTCTTCGCGGACTCAAGGATACCTATGAACGCTTTCATGGGGTTCAAATTCTCGACACCGCACTGGTGGCGGCTGCCACCCTTTCAAACCGATATATTATCGATCGATTTCTTCCGGACAAAGCCATTGACCTCATTGACGAAGCCTGTGCAAAAATCCGGACAGAAATGGATTCCATGCCTGAGGAAATGGATGAGGTTCGTCGAAAGATGATGCAACTGGAAATTGAAGAGGTTGCCCTTAAAAAAGAAAAGGACAAATTAAGCAAGGAACGTTTGGAACGTCTTCAGAAAGAATTGGCTGAATATAAAGAACGTTTTAATACCATGAGTCTTCAATGGGATTCTGAAAAAAAGTCGGCAGACACCCTTAAAACCCTTCAGGAAGAATTAAATCAATTGAACTATGAAAAGGAAAAAGCCATTAGAGAAGGGGATTATCGAAAAGCTTCCGAATTAGAATATGGCCTGATTCCTGAAAAAATTGGAAAAATTGAAGAACTCAAAGGGAATGCGGATGATAAAAATGATGGCAATAGTCTGAAACGAGAAAAAGTCACCGAAGAAGAAATTGCCGAAATTATTTCAGACTGGACCAATATTCCTTTGAGTAAATTAGTATCCGGGGAACGTGAAAAGCTATTGGCCCTGGAAGATATTCTAAAGGAACGCGTCATTGGCCAGGAAGAACCAATTTCCAAGGTTGTCGATGCCATTATTCGTTCCCGGGCTGGGATTAAAAACCCCAACAGTCCCATTGGTTCATTCCTGTTTCTAGGACCTACCGGGGTTGGGAAAACAGAACTTGCCAAAGCAGTGGCGGCCACACTTTTTGATTCCGAAGATAGCATGATTCGTATTGATATGAGTGAATATATGGAAAAATTCTCAGTATCACGCTTAATTGGAGCACCTCCCGGATACGTTGGTTACGAAGAGGGCGGGCAGCTCACCGAAGCCGTTCGACGTAAACCTTATTCTGTTATTCTTCTGGATGAAATTGAAAAGGCCCACAAGGATGTCTTTAATATCCTGCTGCAGATATTAGATGACGGGAGAATCACCGATTCTCAGGGAAGAACCGTGGATTTTAAAAATACCATTATTATTATGACCTCAAATATTGGTTCTGAGTACCTCCTGGAAGGCATTAATACTTCCGGTGAAATCACCAAAGAAACCGAGAACATTGTCATGGATCTTCTGAAAAATTATTTCAGACCGGAGTTCCTTAATCGAATTGACGAAATTGTTTTGTATAAACCACTGAGCAAAGATGCGATTATTAAAATTATCGAGCTTCTGTTAAAGGATTTACAGAAACGACTGGACGAACGACGGATTGTCATTTCCATTACCCCGGCGGCCAGAGAAGCCATTGTTGAAAGAGGTTTTGACCCAGCCTATGGTGCCCGGCCATTAAAGCGCTTCATTCAAAAAAACATTGAAACCATGGTGGGTAAAGAAATCATTCGCGGAAATGTTCATGAAGGACAAACCATCTTTATTGATGTTCGACCCAATGGTGATTTTTTCATTGATGAGGAAAAAAAATAAAATTTTGACCATTTAACTCTCATTTA
>JAENWK010000167.1 GCA_016650045.1 Eubacteriaceae bacterium
AATTCTGCCTGCTCTTTTGCTAGAATTTCCGGGTCACCAGGAGCGAACATTGGCATTCCCTTTACTTCGTTATCTTGATCACTCATGTTTATAGTTTTGTATTATTTATAAAATTGTTATTTCTGTTTCTAGACCATTTTTCTCAGCTGAGACATATCCCGCGTAGATGGTTGCAATAACATCTGATGCTAATTTACTGTTGCTTTCAATTGGGTCTCCATAAGCTGAGGATTTATAAAACGCATCCATTTCATGTTGATAACCATTAAACCAACCCTCGTCAGGAGATATATTGGACCATCCTTGTTTGGTTCCGGTTTTTTCTACAACATAAATATCCTCAAAGTTTTTATCCACGGGATTATAAGTTTGCATCGCATTATTTGGGGTAATGTTGCATATTGTACGATGGTTATTGGCATGTACTTCTAAGTAATTTTTAACACCACCATGTGACAATTCACTTGCAATTATGTCCGCTACCGTACCATCTTCAAACACGATATGTGTTGTGGCATAATCTTCGACATCGGTATAAGTATCTTTTAAATGCCCTTGATTATCAAAATTTTCCAATCGGGTAATAGCATGAGTTCTTGCAGTTATGGTTTTAGGTCTAATCGGCTTTCCGTTTCGCACCCTACCTTCAACATGTTTTAGATAGATAGCTGCAGCTAAAGGATGACAACCTTTTCCCATTAAAGAGCCTCCACCAGCTAATCTCCATTTTCCGTAATCCAAAGAATGTGATCCTGAATGGGATTGCTGAGCTTGTATCCAAATAATTTGGGATTTGGTTTTTTCGATTACTTCTCTTTCTTTCTGTATTGAGGGAGCATATACCCAGTTTTCAGCATACATAATAGAGCCCTTACTAAGCTTTTCGGCATCCAACATTCTCTTTATGCTTTCCGTGGCCTTATTAAGACCTTCTTGTCTTTGAAAGGTGTCGCCGCAAAATTCAGGTGTTCCATCTCCAAAATACCCTGTAAATGGTTTTTCAATTATCACATCCTTGTCTTTTTTCAAAACCGCGATTGCTATTGGTTCGTGGGTAACAGGCGGTGTACAAACATGTAATATATCTGAGGAGTCTATTAATTCCTCCAAACTATTAAACAATTTGATACCTCTTGATTTTGAAAATTCTTTAGCTTCATCAGGACTTTTGGAAAATACACCTGCAACTTCTACTTTTGTGCTATATACCCTTTGTAAAGCATCAAAGTGAAACTTTGCGGCAAACCCAGATCCTATAATCCCTGCTTTAATAACTTTTTTATCCATAACCTTTATTACCTAATAATTTATTTAATATTAAATTTATCTGTATTCATTCTTTATTGCTGCTTTTAACTCTTTCAAAAATGCCGGAACCATTTTTTCAGCATTGTAAGGCCTAAACGGATAATTCGGTTTTTCTTGCGTTTTCATGACTTTGTCACCCAGAGTTTCAATAGGCAAATAACCTCGATAACCACTGTTATTAATAATTCTTAATAACCGAGGCATATCAATTCTAACCCTGCTTAAAACGCCAAATGGGCTTTCTTTGACCTGAAAATTAACGGCGTATGGCATCACTTTCTCTATGTCTATATAAGGATCATCAGCCAGAAAATAACCTGTATCGACTATCACCCCAAACCATTTTGAATCGACCATTTTTACCATTTTTATGGTTTGATCGGCTGTCGATAACATATCCCCGTGATTTTGAATGCCAATAATTACACCGTATTTTGCAGCATAAGCAGCACATTCCTTGTAGCCTTCAGCCATCCATAAAGCAACTTCATCCCATTTGTTTTCATAACCTTCTGGAATAGGACCTGCAAATACACGAAGTACCGGAGCTCCTAGTTTAGCTGCTACTTCAATATATTCTTTAATGTGTTTGATATGTTTAGCCCTTACTTCTGGATCAGGATCTGCCATATCATTTCTTACTCCTGTTCCGCTAATTTCAATCCCCATTTTATGGGCATGAAGTTTTAAATCAAAAATATAGTCATCAGATGGTACTTTGGGGTAATCCGGAAAATAATACCCTGTGAGATCCACAGCATCAAAACCCTGATCTGCAGCATAATCAATCATGTCTAAAAAAGTCCAATCTTTTTTTAGTTTCCTTCCAAATGAAAATGCATTGAGGCTAGTTTTTACTGATGAATTGGTATGTTTACTGCCTAAATCCTGATTGTGTTTGTTTAAAGCAGGGGCGTTCATTGAAAGATCCTGAATGCGGATATTTTTCCAATATACGTTCATAGGTTCTTTTTCTTTTGTTGCGTGAACTTGTAAGGCAATAAATCCTGAAGACGTCATATCGTCAAATAAATCACTGGCCAAAACCCCATTTATCCATGTATAAATTCTATAACCTGTAGCCTCAACCCTGAAATGATTCCATTCGCCAGGTTTAAATGCATTTCTAGCCTCTTCATTATGAGTTAAATCGTTGAGCCATCCTCGCCGTTTTTCATCATAAATCCCACCGGTCCAATTTCTGGGCTCTGTTCCAGGAAGAACAACTTCTCCAGTCTTTTTTAGATTTCTTGGCTCTTTTGAATACAGTTCTTTTTGTGTTGGGTCGATTTCCACTTGGTAACCATGCACAATTCCTTCTTTATAATATTTGTTTTGATTGCTTCGAAACTGAATTCCGGAATTCAATCCTTCGTCTACTTTAAAATCAAGTTCCAAAACAAAATCCCCATATTTTTTTTTAGTTGCCAAAAAACTATTGGGAGAATCTAAAAC
>JAENWK010000070.1 GCA_016650045.1 Eubacteriaceae bacterium
AGGTGAGGAAAAAGAGCTTGATGGAAGTTTTGAGTTTTCAAAAGCCTATGTTTTTTATCCCCCCTTGCCCAAGGAGCCGGTATCCTTCAGGGAAATGGTTAAACTGGGACTGAAGCTGATTCAAAGAAGAGATTTGATCGGAATGATCGTTTTAGCTGTGGCGGGTTCCCTTTTATCCCTGCTGCCTTCAATTGCCATGCAGCAGACCTTCAATGTCTGGATCCCTCAAAACCAGTCCGTCACGATTTTGATTGTCGGTTGTATACTGGTGACCGTGGCCATCAGCCGGGGATTGTTTACCATGGTTCAAAGTATGTGTATTTTGCGAATCCAGGGTAAATTATCGATTTTGCAAAATTCCCTGCTTGATAAACTGCTGTCCCTGCCGGCTTCTTTTTTCAAGCAGTATTCGTCAGGGGCTTTGGCGCTGCGGGCAACGGGATTTGCAACCATTCAGAAAATAGTATCCGTCAATGTGATCAGCATGATCATCACCAGTTCTTTTTCCATTGTCAACGGATTATATATTTTTTCGATTAATGCCACCATTGGTTTTATTGTCATGGGCTTAACCGCCGTCAGTATTTCGATCGCCTTAATTATTGGTAAATCGCAAATGAAATGCCAGCGAAAGTCCATAGAAATGAATAATAATATTTCCGGGCTGGTTTTGGAACTGATTACCTCTGTTTCCCGGTTGCGGATGGCCGGCGCTGAAAGCCGGGCCTATTTAAAATGGAGCAAAGAATATGCAGCCCAGAGAAAATTGGAATATAAAAGAGGCAAACTGACGGGTTTACTGCGGTTATCAACCATTGCTCTGCCGACCTTGTCGATGTGTGTCATTTATTATTATGTGAGTATCAACAGCATCTCATCCGGGTCATTTGTCGCCATTAATTCGGCATTTGTAATTTTTATTTCCTCAATGTTAGGGCTTGTTCAAACACTCATTTCCATTAACAGTGTGGTGCCCCAGTATGAGAATACTAAACCCATTATCGATGGTGTTCCGGAAGTGGACCGCTTTAAAACCAGCCCGGGGAAAATCCTGGGAGATATCGAAATAAACCATCTTGGCTTTGCCTATTACGAAGGCGGTGCCACCGTTCTTGACAACATTTCCATCACGATCAGCCATGGGGAGTATGTGGCCATTGTAGGGGCATCCGGCAGTGGCAAGTCAACCCTTGTGCGGCTGCTTCTCGGCTTTGAAAAACCCACCACCGGCAATATTTATTGCGGCGGATTTGATTTGGAAAGTGTGGATATCCGGGAAATCAGAAAACAAATGGGGGTTGTGCTCCAGGATAGTCAGCTGATTCCCGGGGATATTCGGTCGAATATTGTGGGATCAAAGAAAGAATTAACCGAAGATGATATCTGGGAATTGCTTAAAAAGGTGGGCATGGATGTGGAAATCAGAGAAATGCCCATGGGTCTTAAAACCATGGTGGCAGAAGGCGCCGGTACCCTGTCAGGCGGTCAGCGGCAAAAACTTCTGATTGCCAGAGCCATTGCCGCGAGCCCCGCCATCCTCTTTTTTGACGAAGCCACCAGTGCCCTGGATAATCGCTCCCAGAAGATTGTGTCGGAAAGTATGAAAAATCTGTCGGCAACCCGGCTTGTCATTGCCCACCGGCTTAGCACGATTATGGACTGCGACCGTATTCTGGTTCTTGAAAAGGGAAACATTGTGGAAGAAGGTTCCTATGAGGAGCTGATGAAAAACCAGTCCTATTTTTACAAATACGCAATTAGACAGCTTGTTTGAAAAAAAGCAGAAATCGAAATCCGGTTTCTGCTCGATCAGAGGGACGGTTCTGTTGTGCAGATTCCATTCGTTATAGAACACGAAAGAACCGTCCCTTCATGCTTCAATTAACGTAATCGAGTCTTCTTTTTTTACGGATGAAAGCGAATAATCTTCGCTGGGCATTTTTCAACGGCTTCATTAATTGAAGCCTGTTCGGCAAGGGTTATAACCTGTGTCATAATCCTTGCTTTTTTATTGACCATATGAAAATGACTAGGAGCGATTTTGGTGCAAACACCACATCCGATACAATATTCTCGGTCAAGTGAAAGTGAATTTTCTGGGGATGATAATTCAATATCATCTGCGGGTAAGTCCTTAGTTTTAACAAATTTTGCGGTGATGAAACCCATCATAAAAATGGCTATGGTTGTTAGGATCCACCGAACAGCCATAAACTCAGGGCCCAGAAATTTGCTTTCGGTAATGAGCATCGGAATTTTTATAACCGCCCACGTCGATAATATGATGACAATATTGGAAATACTGGCACCTTTGTTTAGAAGCATTTTACATACCGGAAAAGCGGCATAGATCGGTCCTGCAGAAAAACTTCCAAGGAGAAACGAAAAAACGGAACCTTTTATACCTGAATTGCTGCCAAAAGCATTTTCAATGGTTTTTCTGGGAACCCATGCCGTGATCAGAGAGGTCAGCAGCAAGATAACCGGCATGATCATCAGCATTTCTTTGATATAGTACCAGCTGTTTCCCAAGGAATGGATGAATTTATCCGGCATATAAATGGATACGCCAACATATGCCATAAGAACCAGGACTAAAAATTTGTTGTTTTTTAGATTTTCTTTCAGTTGTGTCATAGAATAACCCCCATTGTAAGTGCGATTAAAATGGCAAAAACAAAGCTCAGTGAATTTCTGATCACTGTGAACTTCATACCGAATTCCCTTTTCTCAAGCGGGAAAGTCACGACTCCGACCATGGTAAGTGTCGTTAAAAAAGCCACAATCGGAATAATGCTGGCACCGGCATCCACAAGAGAGCCAACAAGGGGGAAAGCGACAAAGGCGGGAATCAAGGTGATGCTTCCCACAAACGCAAAAACGACAGTTGAGATCAGTTCATTAGATTGTCCGACATATTGCTTAATGGTCTCAGGGGGAATAAAAGTCAGGATTAGACCAATTAACAGCAAAATAGCAATGATATCTCCGGCAATCCCTTTCATCATGCCCCCTGACATTTTAATGGCATGGAGGGTTTTCTTTTTATCTTTTTTTAATGAAACAACAAACCAGATCAGGGTAATAACCCAAAAGACCAGCGTAAAGATATCCAAATTATTGGCCTTTGTAATATTTGGGATTTGGTGATTTCACTACAAATAACTCAAGGATGTCATCATGGAAATTATTTACATTCATTTTTGCATGATAGGGTATATAAATAATCTGGCCACTGGGATATTCATGAATTTCCTGATCATCAAGCTTTAGGGATAAGCATCCTTGGATGATAATCATATAAACATTTGAGTTTGAATAGTGTTCAGGAAGACCGGATCCTTTGGGAAAAATCATGTGGTTAATATTCACATGATCGTCATTCACAGTTTTTTCGATGTTTTTGATATCACCAAGTGAATAAGAATAAATTTGTTCTAACATAAAAGCTCCTTTAAAGTTCTGATTTTCTATAGTATACTGTAAATCAAATGATAAAGAAGTTACTATGGTAACTAATGGAGGTGAGATTTATTAATATCGATAATTATATTGATATCATAGCCAGTCTTGATCTTTTTTGTGGTTTTACAAAAGATGATCTTAAACGCATATTTAGTTTGTTAAAATACGATGTAAGGGTATACAATAAAGATCAGATCATACATCTTCAAAATGAGCGCTGTGATACAATGGATATCATCGTAAACGGTCAGGTAGCGGTTCAGCATCTGGATGAAAATGGGAATATCTTATTGATTAATATATTTCTTGATGGGGATATCCTTGGAGCGAATCTTATGTTTTCAAGCAGAAACAACTATCCCATGACGGTTGTTGCTCAAACAAAGGTTGTGATATTACACATCCATAAAGAATTAGTGCTGGAACTATGTCAGAGGAACAATGACTTTATGATTGGTTTGATGACTGCTATTTCGGATAGAACACTTATTTTAACCGATAAAATAAATGCCATAGCCCTTAAAACAATCAGACAGTGCATCATTGATTTTCTAAGATATGAATATCATATCCAGAAAACAAATGTAATTAAGCTCGAAATTTCAAAAAAAGACTTTGCTGAAAGATTAGGAATACAGAGAACTTCATTAAGCAGGGAATTAAACAAAATGCGAAAAGATGGGCTATTGGAATACGATTCAAAAACAATTACTATTAAAGACAGCAGTAATATGTAAAGAAAAATATGGGATGTTACGTCTGTTACAGCCACGATGTACTTTTAACCGGCTCCTGTTGGTGTTGAATAAACTGCCTTGAGGCTAGACTATTTATTCGCAAAAATACTTGCTCGATCAGAGGGACGGTTCTGTTGTGCATGCTCGATCAGAGGGACGGTTCTGTTGTGCAGATTCCATTCGTTATAGAACACGAAAGAACCGTCCCTTCATGCTATGCTTCGCTTATTTCATTATAATTGACTAAATGAAATAAGCAGGGTATAATACTTCTATAATTTCATTTTAGGAGTGATATCCATGGATAATAGAGCAGGTGACTATCGAAACAATTTAACTGGGGCATTACAGTACAAATCCTTTCTTCCTAAATCATTACCCCCAAATCCAACCATTGAATATGATAAAGAGATGGTTGATTTACTGTCAAAGACAAATAGAAGTGTGGGAATTTTACAGGGAATATCTAGCCAAGTGCCTGATATCGATTTATTTGTATCGATGTACGTGAGAAAAGAAGCGTTACTGTCTTCCCAAATAGAAGGAACCCAGGCAACATTGGATGATATTCTGGATCCGAATCTTGAAGATAACAGTAATCTTGAGGTGGCGGATGTCATTAATGTCATCAAGGCTTCGACCTACGCAAAAAAAAGACTGAATGAATTACCCATTTCAAACAGGTTGCTAAAGGAGATTCATGAAGTGCTGATGGAAGGCGTAAGGGGCAGTGAAAAGAGTCCAGGGGAGTTTAGACGTAGACGGTCTCAAAACTGGATCGGTCCTCAGGGGGGAAGTTTAAAAGATGCACGATTTGTGCCGCCTAATGTGGTTGATATGATAGAGGCCATGTCAGACTTAGAGAAGTTTCTCAACAGCGAAGATACCTTGGATCCTTTCATCAAAATAGGACTCGCCCATTATCAGTTTGAAACCATCCATCCTTTTTTAGATGGCAACGGCAGAATTGGGCGGTTATTGATTACTTTGTTTTTGATGGAAAGAAAAGTCCTCAGTTATGAAACGTTTTATATATCCTATTTTCTCAAAAAAAATCGGGCTGAATATTATGATCGGTTGATGGAAGTAAGGTTTAAAGGTAATTTTGAGCAGTGGATTAAGTTTTTTCTTTTAGCTGTTCATGCGTCCGCAGAAGATGCCATCCAAACAATTGAAAAGCTTATAAAATTACATAATAAGAACTTAAAGCGAATAGAAAACAGCGTTGGAAGATCTTCAAAGACGGTTAAGCTGTTATTAAATTATCTTGAAAGAAATCCAATCATTGATATTAAAAAAACCAGTACAGCCTTGGAACTTTCATATAATGCTGTTTCTAATGCAGTAAAGCAGCTCATGGCTTTGGAAATATTAATTCAACCCGAGAGTGGGCAAAGAAATCGCATTTTTGCTTATGAAGAATACCTGGAAATTATAAGAAAAGACACATAGGTAACATGACGATCAGAGGGATGATTCCATTCGTTAGAACACGAAAGAACCGTCCCTTCATGCTATATTTTTTCGGCAAAAAGGATTATAATAAGTGAAAAACAAATTTTGACCAAGATGAAATGGAGGTGAAGGCGATGAAACAGATGAATTTTGAACCAGGCAAGCACACAGAGGCGGCACTGAAGGCCAGCGTGGCGGCAGTTCACAACGAACGCACGGCGATGATCGAACCGGAAATCGATGGGGGTGAATTAGAGCTCGCCGATATTATTGATGTTCCGGCCGTGCAGTCCCTGTTGGAGAATTTCCAGCGGATCACCGGCATGTTAGGCGCCATTGTAGACTTCAGAGGGAAGGTGCTGGTGAGCGCCGGTTGGCAGGACATTTGCACCAAGTTTCATCGTTGCCACCCCGAAACCCACAAGAATTGTGTTGAGAGCGACACGGTTCTCGCCCGGGCGACCGAGCCGGGGACGTTTCAATCATACCGCTGCAAGAACGGCTTGTGGGATCTGTCGTCACCGATTGTGGTATCCGGCCAGCACCTGGGCAATATCTATTTTGGTCAGTTTATTTATACCGATGAAGAACTGGATCTGGAAAGATTCCGCAATCAGGCCCAGCGCTATGGCTTTGATGAGGCCGCCTACCTCGACGCCCTCAACCGGGTGCCCCGCTACGACCGCGAAATCATTGCGGAGGTGATGTCCTTTTATTCCCAGCTGGGCGCCATGATCTCCGCCTTGAGTTTCAGCAACCTCAGCCTGTCCCAAATCCTCACCGCACGCAAGGCCATGGAATATCAGCTTTATACTGAAAAAGAACTGTTTAAAACCACCCTGATCTCCATTGGTGACGGCGTCATCTCAACCGATATCCAGGGGCATGTGTTAATCATGAACAAGGTGTCCGAACAGCTCACCGGCTGGTCCCAGGCGGAAGCGGTTGGTCAGCCCATCGAAGCCGTCTTTCAGATCATTAATGAATTCACCAGAGCAAGATGCGATAACCCCGTCGCGAAAGTGTTGGCAACGAAAGCGATCATCGAGCTTACCAATCACACCCTGCTCATATCAAAAGATGGCATCGAGCGACCGATTGAAGATAGCGCCGCTCCGATCATCGATGAACGCGGCAATTTAACCGGCATTGTCCTGGTATTTCGGGATTTTACGGAAAAGAAAAAGAACCAAGATGAAATTGAATATTTGAGCTTTCATGATTGTTTAACCGGATTGTATAATCGCCGGTTTTATGAAGAAGAATTAGCCCGGCTTGATACCCGCAGAAAATGGCCCCTGACGATTGTGATGGGGGATGTCAATGGCCTCAAACTGATCAACGATTCCTTTGGCCATGGGCCCGGCGATCAGCTGTTGATCAAGACCGCCGCAGCGCTCAAAAAAGGTTGCCGGACCGATGACATTATCGCCAGAATGGGTGGTGACGAGTTTGTCATCCTGCTCCCGGAAACAGATGCCGGTGAAGCCGCCCAACTGATCAAACGGATCAAAAATATTTTGAAAAAAGAAAGCGTCGAGGACCTGGAAATCTCCGTTTCATTTGGATATGAAACGAAAACCAGTGCCGCGGACGACATCGAAGCGGTCATTAAAAAAGCGGAAGATGCGATGTACCACAACAAATTATTTGAAGGACCGAGTTTAAAAGGACGGGTCATTGACAATATCATCGCGGCGATCAATAGTAAAAGTAAGCGCGAGGAAGTTCATTCACGACACGTGTCAAAGCTCTGTGAACGGATGGGCGAGGCGCTCGGTTTGGAAGAATATAAAATTAAGGAGCTGAAAGCCTTTGGTTTACTACACGATATCGGCAAAATAGCGATATCGGACAAAATCCTTAATAAACCGGACAAGCTCACCGAAATTGAATGGATTGAGATGAAGGCCCATGCCGAAATCGGCTATCGCATTCTCAACACCAATAACGATATGACCGAGATTGCCGAGTATGTGCTGGCCCATCATGAACGATGGGATGGCAAAGGCTACCCCAAAGGTCTTAAGGGCGAAGAAATCCCGCTGCCGGCACGAATTTGTGCGATTGCTGATGCTTATGATGCGATGATTAGTGTCAAAAGCTACAAGTCTTCGCTAACCGCGGAGGTGGCATTGGCCGAACTGAGAAACAATGCCGGAACCCAGTTTGACCCGGAATTGGTCCGGGTATTTATTAATCAG
>JAENWK010000152.1 GCA_016650045.1 Eubacteriaceae bacterium
CAACCGTTTTTTGCGCCAAATCAACATCTACGCTTGCCACACCATCCAGTGCCCCAACAGCATTTTTGACTGCTTTTTCACAATGAGAACAAGACATACCTTCAACATTCAGTGTTAATTTTTCCATTTTTTTCTCCTTTTAAATTTATTTATAAGGTTTAAAACCTTTTAACCTAAGTGCATTGGTGAGTACCGATACAGAACTCAAAGACATTGCTGCCGCTGCAAACATGGGATTTAACAGTGGTCCACCAAAGAGATAAAGAATTCCTGCTGCAATGGGTATACCAGCAACGTTATAGCCAAATGCCCAGGTAAGATTTTGCTTTATGTTGCGGATAGTGCTTTTGCTAAGCTGTATTGCCGTGGGAACATCCATCAAATCGCTTTTCATCAACACAATATCAGCAGACTCCATGGCCACATCGGTGCCTGAGCCGATGGCAATGCCAATATCTGCCTGTACCAGAGCCGGGGCATCATTAATGCCATCCCCGACCATAGCAACTTTTTTGCCTTCAGCCTGAAGCTTTTTAACTTCGTTTGCTTTATCCTTGGGTAATACCTCTGCCAGCACCCGGTCGATGCCAACCTGTTTTGCAATGGCTTCAGCCGTCTTTTGATTGTCACCTGTGATCATCGCAACTTCAATGCCCATTTCATGGAGCTTCTTGATTGCCGCCGCACTGCTGGGTTTCACAACATCCGCCACAGCAATAATGCCGGACAGTTTGCCATCCATTGCAATGTACATCGGAGTTTTCCCATCCGATGCCAGTCTATCCGACTCTTCTTCCAGGGCAGCAAGGGAAATACTGTTCTGATCCATCATTTTTTGATTGCCAAGAAGCAGACTGGATCCATTAATTTCCACCGCGATACCAAAACCTGGCATCGTTTCAAACTTGTCTATTTTCAGCATTTCCAGATTTTGTTTTTCAGCACCTTTTACAATCGCTTCACCGAGAGGGTGTTCTGAGCCTTTTTCAGCAGAAGCCGCAATTTGAAGGAGCCAAATTTTTTCAACCCCAGTAACTGTAATGATATCTGTTACCTCGGGCTTACCCTCGGTAATGGTGCCTGTTTTGTCTAAAACAATGGTATTGATTTTATGAGTGGTTTCCAAGGCTTCTCCACCTTTTATTAAAATACCATATTCTGCACCTTTACCTGTTGCAACCATAATGGCGGTTGGTGTGGCAAGGCCCAAGGCACAGGGACAGGCAATTACCAGCACCGAAATGAAAATTGTCATAGAAAATACCAGGGACTGTCCGCTGATAAACCATCCCAGAAAAGCCACCACAGCAATGGCAAAAACAATGGGTACAAAATAGCCGGACACAATGTCGGCAAGCTGGGCGATGGGTGCTTTTGAGCCCTGTGCATCTTCCACCAGTTTAATGATCTGAGCAAGTGCTGTATCGCCGCCAATCTTTGTTGCCCGAAACTGGATCATGCCGTTTTTGTTGATGCTGGCGGCATAGACTTCATCGTCTGCTTTCTTATCAATGGGCATGCTTTCACCTGTGAGCATTGACTCATCAATGGCCGTATTTCCTTCTATTACCACACCATCAACAGGAATTTTTCCTCCCGGCTTTACTAAAATCACATCATCAATTTCTACTTCGTCAATCGGGGTTTCAAATTCAATCCCATCCCGAATGACAATGGCCGTTTTAGGGGCAAGTCCCATGAGCTTTTTAATGGCTTCAGAGGTTTTGCCTTTGGATACGGCTTCAAGTGATTTTCCAAGAAGTATTAGGGTAATAATAACGCCGGCTGTTTCGAAGTACAACCCCTCCACAGCACTAAAATTACCGATTATAATTTGGTACACTGAGTATAAGCTATAAAGAATAGCGGCTGATGTTCCCATTGCAATCAATGAATCCATATTAGGACTGCGTTGTATGATCGCTTTGAAACCAACCGTATAAAATTTATTTCCTGCAATAATAATCGGTAACACCAATAGAATTTGGACCATTGCATAGTTTAACGGATACTGCATGGGTTTCAGAAAACTTGGAATCGGAAATGGCAGCCACGAAATCATGGCACCCATTGCCAGGTAAAGCAAAGGAACACAAAATACAGCTGATACAATAAATTTTCTCCAAAGTGTCTTTATTTCTTTTTCCTTGCGCAGCTTGTCCTGGTCAATGGCATCTTTTCTCTCGATATCAAGGGCTTTGTATCCGGCTTTTTCAATGGCCTGTTTAATGGTTGAAATCTTCACTTTTTTTGAATCATAGGAAACCGTGGCTTTTTCTGTGGCAAAATTCACTGATGCCTTTGACACCCCGTCAATTTTGCCAATGGCCTTTTCAACCCTTGCCGAACAGGCCGCACAGGTCATTCCGCCAATGGGGATGGTTACTTCATTTTTCGCTCTTTCTTCCAGGATGCCATACCCGGATTTAATGATCGCTTCATTGATTTTGAGTCTGAAAACTTTCTCCTCGTCATATTCAACTGATAGCTTTTCTGTGGCAAAATTTACCGATGCGTTTAATACACCATCAATTTTACCTACGGTTCTGTCAATCCGAGCGGCACAGGCAGCACAGGTCATGCCCGTAATTTTGATTGTTTCTTTTTTCATAGAATCTCCAGACCCTTTCGAATGTAATTTTCCTCTTCCATAATAGTATACCCTTTTTTTTATTATTTACTAGTCTATTATTGTTTTGCGTTTGAATATCAATGTCTATGCATATAATAACAGTTAGTTTTGTAGAACTTATGGAGGTACAAAACTTCTGTAAATAATTTATTGCAAAACTAAGAGAAGTATGGAAGAATGATAAGACAATGAAACCATAATAATATTATTTCAGATCTAAGTGAATACAAATTTTTTATTAAATGGAGCTGTTAAAATGTACAATGATACGGTACTTGATCACTTTACTAATCCCAGGAATGTTGGCAGTATAACCAATGCTGATGGTATTGGACAAACAGGAAACCCTGCTGATGGCGACAAGGTTACCATTTATATTAAAGTTCGTCATAATACCCTGGTTGACGTTCGATTTAAAACCTTTGGTTGTGGTGCTGCCATTGCTGCAAGCAGTATGC
>JAENWK010000030.1 GCA_016650045.1 Eubacteriaceae bacterium
AATCCATAATTATAAAATCAATAAAACATTAGTATCGGAAGTGTGAAAAACAAAATAGTATTGCTGTTTTTTACCGAAAAACCACAAGATATTTTGCTTCATCTGCAAAGTTTATTTGAACAAAATACTGAACCAATAAGGCCTAATAGAAGCTATTCACGAAAAATGTGTAAAAAATTCTCTAGATTTAAAACATTAATCAATTATAAAAGAGCCAGTTAATGCTTAACTTAATGACATTGACCATAAGGGACTTGCACCTTCTAGATTAATTCCTTACTTTAGTAAGGTAAAGATGCCCATGCTGTGGGCACACACAACGGATAAGAAAACAGGGCTATGCCACACGTTTCTTCTCCAAAACCATTGTGTGCCATTCTTCACATTTGACAAACTGAAATTGAAACAAATGAAAATATCACTTTCTCTCCAGTAAATTAATTTCTCACGCTAACGTAAAAATTTGGAGTATATATTGAGCGAGAAATGCGTAAATTTGAGTAAAAAAATGACTACTAATAATCAGAGACTTCCTTTTCGTTAGTCAGAATAAAAAAATAGCAGATCTAAACGAATAAACAATGCTTATCATTTGTAAATTTATAGTCAATTAAAAACAGAGAAATGAAAAATATCATTAAAATAATATTTATTATCCTTCTTTTATCATCTTGTCAAGGAGAAAAAGAAAATAAGATTGATAAATCTACCGACTTCGAGAGCAGAAAAACAGAGATAACAAATCTTAATGATTTGGTTCAAGGTAAATCATATTTACCTGTTTACTCACATATTTATCATAGATACGAAAATCGGACCTTTGACCTTACTATTACAATAAGTATTCGAAATATTACATTGACTGACCCGATTTATATTTTAAAAGCTGATTATTTCAATACAAATGGAGATAATATTAGGCAATACATACAAAAACCAATTTATCTCAAACCTATGGAGACAGTTGAAATAATTATTGCAGAAGATGATAATGAAGGAGGTTCAGGTGCTAATTTTGTTTTTGAATGGGCCGTAAAAAACGACAAAAACCCACCTTTATTTGAAGCTGTTATGATTTCAACGAACGGTCAACAAGGATTGTCTTTCTCAACGAGGGGAGTACAAATATTTAAATAAAGAAATATTAAATTATGCAGCACTTGTTCCAGAATCTTTAAATGCCATGTTGGCATTAGAAAAATACGTTGCCAACTCAAGACTGGAACACACTTTATATGAGTTGGTAAAAACAAGGGCTTCGCAAATTAATAAGTGTGGTTATTGTTTAGATATGCACACCAAAGATGATCGCAAAGCAAAATCCGACATCATCAACGAAGATGAATTCAAAAAAATATTGAAAAAACTTCATCAACATTCCATCTGGTGAAAAAACAGAGGAATATGCGTATGGGTTCATCACCAAAGATTTCCTAAAACAAAGCGGTATTGATTTGAAGAAGCACGTTTATGTATGCGGCCCTCCTCCGATGATGGATGCCATTGAGAAACAACTCCTGAATTTGAAAATTGACAAACAATTAATAGTTAAAGAAGGATTTTAAATTTTAGTATGTAGACAGGTGTCTTTCATATAAAAAAACACTAAAACTCGAAAATGGCAATTGCCATTATTATGACCTTCCTTAATAAGAAAAACATGATTTTACGATTCGGTGATATTTTGGAAACCTATGGTTATTGGCGTGACAATAAACCTTCATACTTTAAAAGTAGGAAAAAAATTAAAATGGTATTTGCCATGACAGAAGCAGTCAAGGTATTTTGATCGTTTGAATGAATTACCGCCACAAATTAATAACATAATTTGAAGTTGTAAAATTTTATTTAGGACAGGTTTGTCCAATTTAATTTTTTTAATTATCTTTATTCTATTAAAATCGCATTTCATCAATAGAAATTTATCATTTGGTGATTGAGACGGATATTTTTCGTGTTTTTTTAGTTTATAAATAATTAAAATATTTTACCAAGGAATCAGACCATTTATATCCAAAATCAACCAAATAACTTACAGACAAAAAAGCAGCATTAGCTCCTAAAAACATAGAAGTCTGGCGAAAAGGCGCAAGTCAAGAAGAAATTATGGAAGCTATATGGGTAGCTGCAGAAATGCGTTCAGGTGTCGCTTATGCCCACGCAACTATCGCCATGGATGAAATAGGAAAAATTTAAAAAATAAATATCATGAAAACAAGACTAAACTATTCTAAAGACGCTCCCGAAGCCATAAAGGGGATGTGGAAACTTGAAAAATTTGAACGTACCTCCGGGTTGGAACAACCCTTATACAAATTGTTAAAAATCAAATGATTATGAAAAAGATAGCAATTAATGGTTTTGGCAGAATAGGAAGAGCTGCGTTGAAAGTGATTCTGGAAACTGCTGAATTGGAGGTCGTAGCAGTGAATGATCTTATGAGTATTGAAAATGCGGCATATTTGTTTAAATACGACAGCATTTATGGTGTGCATAAAGGCAAAGTGAGCTTTGAGGACAACCACATTTTAATTAATGGTAAAAAGATTCTTTTTCTTTCGGAAAAAGATCCGGCGCAGCTTCCTTGGAAGGAACTAAACATTGATGTAGTAATAGAAAGCACAGGATTTTTTACCTTGAGAGAGGATGCTGAAAAGCATATCTATGCCGGGGCAAAACATGTGGTAATATCTGCTCCGACCAAAAGTAAAGACACGCCGACAGTCCTGCATGGGGTAAATAATTTGGATGGAGAAACAACCGTCTTCTCCTGTGCAAGCTGCACCACAAATAATATTGGTCCAGTTTTAGAAATTATGGATCGAAGAATAGGTATAAGAAAAGCAATCCTAAATACGGTGCACGCCTATACTTCATCTCAGTCCCTGATTGATGCGCCTTCAAAAAGGAATCTCCGCATGGGTCGGTCAGCGGCAATAAACTTAGTTCCTGCATCCACAGGAGCGGCCATTGCTGCCACTAAAATATTGCCTCAATTGGAAGGTAAATTCGACGGAATAGCAATACGCACCCCCGTACCCGTTGGCTCTATTTCAGATATAACTTTTGTGGCTGCAAAAAAAACTTCTGCTGAGGAAATTAACAATATCCTGATTGAAGAATCAAAAACCGACAGGTACAAACAGGTCTTGGCGGCTTCAAACGAACCTCTGGTCTCTTCCGATATTTTGCAAAGCTCTTTTGCTTCTATTGTCGACCTGAAAATGACCCGGGTTGTAGATGGCGATTTGGTAAAAATAATGGCATGGTATGATAACGAATGGGGATTTACCAATCAGATGATTCGTGAAATCCAACTGCTATAAAGAAATAACAATCAAAACAATTTATCATAGCATTTTAAAAAAAATGACATGGCAACATCAAAAGCCCAAGCACAATGGAAAGGAAAAATCAAGGATGGACGTGGCAGCATGAAATTTAAAGGTTACGAAGGTGCTTACACCTTTGCCTCACGATTTGAAAATGGTGGTAGCGCCAATCCTGAAGAACTCATTGGGGCAGCACATGCAGGATGCTACTCTATGTATCTTTCACTGTTGCTCACCGAAGAAGGGCTCAGTCCTGAAAGTATTGATACAAAAGCCGAAGTGACTATTGATCTGGATGATTCAGGTCCTCACATTAAAAAATGAAGATGCTGGTATTAAATTCTTTTGAGGACCTATTTGAAACCGTTTTTGAAAGACGGGTCTATCTATTTGAATTACTGGTTCAGCATTTTGTACTTTCATTAACGGCGGTAATACTCATTGTTGTTATTGGAGTAGGAATAGGTATTTCTCTTCTTAGGTATAGAGGCATCCGGCAGGTTGTTCTCGGTATCGTCAACTTTTTGTATACCATCCCATCCATAGCAATGTTCGGTCTCTTCATCCCATTGGTGGGAATAGGTTTTGTAAACGCTCTGGTTGTACTTGTTATCTACGGACTTCTTCCCATGATCAGGAGTACTTATACGGGGCTGAGCGAGGTTAATCCACATTTGATAGATGCGGCAAAAGGGATGGGAGCTACACCTTCACAGGTATTCTTCAGGGTAAGATGGCCCCTTGGTTTTCCGACTATTCTCAGCGGATTCCGAACAATGGTTGTCATGACTATTGCCCTTGCCGGACTGGCATCTTTTATAGGAGCCGGTGGACTAGGTCAGGCCATTTACAGAGGCATTAATACCAATAATTCAAATCTTATTCTGGCAGGGTCAATATCGGTGGCATTGCTTGCACTTGTGACAGATATCATCATCGGGTTCTTCGAAAAACTTATCAGAAACAAAAAGTTCCGTGCCTCCCGATACAGGAGAATCATCTTGTCCGCTGCTTTATTTTTGCTTTTTATACCTGTTCTGCTGATCGTATTTAACCGGGAAAGAGTGAAAGATTCAAGGACAGATGTGATTGTTGTAGCCACTAAACCAACTTCGGAACAATACATTCTGGGAGAAATTATTTCAAGATTAATCGAATCCAATACCAAATTACAGGTTAAACGTGTTTTTGGAATAGGTGGAGGCACCTCAAATATACATCCAGGGATGCTTTCAGGAGAAATAGATATATATCCTGAATATACAGGAACTGCATGGCTGTTTGTCCTGAAGAAAAAGAAAATCAGTGACCCCGACAGCCTCTTCACTTCACTTCAAAGAATGTACAATGAAGAATATGGTCTTACTTGGGTGGCACGATTTGGGTTTAATAATACATATACACTGGTGCTCCCCGAAGCAACGGCCGAAAGAGATGATATTGAATCAATCTCGGATCTCTCCTCAAAAAGTAAACAGTTTACATTTGGTGCAGAATTCGATTTTTTTGAAAGGGAGGACGGATTTCACGGATTATCTGAGCTTTATTCCTTAAAGTTCAATACGTTGGTGGAACTTGACATTAATCTAAAATTCAATGCCCTCGAAAACAAGACTGTCGATGTTATTAATGCCTTTTCGACAGATTCACGTATTAAGCAAATGAATCTCAGAACACTTAGGGATAATAAAAATTACTTTTCGGTTTATCAGGCCGGTATTGTTGTAAGGCAAAAAACACTTGAAAAATATCCTGAATTGAAGAAGGTACTCGAAAAGGCAGGCAATACAATTAACGACAGCACTATGACAATGCTTAACTACCAGGTAGAAATATTAAATAAATCACCTGAAGAAGTTGCCGAAGCTTTTCTAAAATCAAAAGGAATAATAAAACAGCCATGAATGATCCCTTAATTCAAATAAAAAATATTTCAAAAACCTTTGAAGGAGGTAAGCTGGCTCTTGATAACGTATCATTGTCAGTATCACAAGGAGGATTCATTACAATTATAGGTCCAAGTGGCTGTGGAAAAACAACGCTGCTCCGAACCATCAACCGTATGACCGATTTTGATTCTGGGAGTATGAAGATAATGGACAAGGAAATAGCATTGTGGGACAGACCTCTGCTAAGACGCAATATTGGATATGTCATTCAGAATGCGGGATTGTTTCCGCATCTTACCGTGAGGGAGAACATACAGTTTGTGATGAGTATCTCAGGAATGGATAAAGAATTGCGTGAGGTAAGAACTCTTGAGCTGGCTGCAATGATAGAGTTTAACAAGGCACAACTTGATGAGTACCCCGATAATCTGAGTGGTGGCCAGCAGCAGAGGGTAGGAATTGCCCGTGCTCTTACCATGAAACCACAGATTGTTATAATGGATGAACCGCTAGGATCCCTCGATAATATTACTAGGAGAAAACTGCAGGCAGAACTGAAACAGATACATGCTGACTCTGGAACAACTATGCTAATGGTTACTCACGACCTGAAAGAGGCATTTTCGCTGGGAACCGAAGTGGTTATTATGAATAATGGAAAGATACTGCAGAAAGACAAACCTGAAGTTATCCTGAAGCAGCCTGCTGATGAATGGATCAGGGAGTTTGTTTCAGCTTTTTAAGCTGAATTAATGCCTCTCTTTCAAATCTGTAACCGAAAGCTTGCACATCTTGTTTTCTTTTAGCCTTATCAAGTGACTCCTGTCCTCATACATTCCAGTTTATAGGATTATGGAAATGTCACAGAAGGTATAAACTACTTTCGTAATAAACTCGTTGGTATATAGATATACTTTCATTTGTTTTCTCCTTCTTCTCCTGCAAACCGATGCAGAAGGATCCTCTATTAAGGGCTACAAAGCACGCTTTTACTCACCTCCTAACAACACATCCCTCAATACAATGGCCTGATTTATTTCGGGGTCTTTGGCCGCATACAACAGGCAAAGCGTTTTATATTTTGCCTTTTCACGCAACTTGTCCAGGATTTCTTTTTTATCTTTCAGCTCTTCGCGGTAACGGTGGGCAAACGCGTCAAACCGTTCCTCTTGGTGGTTGAACCATTTTCTTAATTCGGTTGATGGGGCAATTTCTTTATCCCACTCATCGAGCTTTGCATCTTCTTTGGAAACGCCACGGGGCCAAAGCCTATCAACCAGAATCCGGTAGCCATCATCGCTAGAAGGATTGTCGTAAATCCGTTTTAATTTTATGCCTTTCATAGGTTTGATTTTTTAAGTTAATCTTCTATTTATCCAATTCTAAAAATTTCGTTTTCATGAGGCTTAAAGCAAAGGCTGCTGCGGAAGCACTAAAAACCGAGTAGTCGAGCGGGCTTTTTATACCAATCGAAAAAGTCATCGACAAAGCGAATATCAACAAAAGAAGTCCGCTTAATTGTGCAAATAATTTCGTTTTAAAACCTATGATCAGGCAAATGGCAAAAACAACTTCGGCAGCGGTAGCAATTATTGCGAGTGCCGGAATAAATGATTCTGGAAACCAGGGATTCAATATTTGGGTGTAAGCCAGAAAAGCATCCCAGTTTCCCCACACAGAAACTTCCTTGGGCCACAATCCAAACCTATCAGCAACTGCTGACAGGAATCCAGCGGCAAGACCCAATCTCAAGAACAGCTTAATTATCTTTTCTTTCATTTTTAAATGTTTTTATTATCGGTTACCAGCACATTATGTTCAGCGTTGTCATCTAAAAGCGTAATTAAATTTTCCTCCTGCTCTACACCATCAACAGTGACTGTCATTTTTTCACCAGCGGGAATTCGCCTTACTTCAATATGATAGACTGTATTTTTGTACCGGTAGTGTGCTTTAAATGATTCCCATTCGTTTGGAATACACGGGATACATTTCAATTTATTCCCTTCCTGTTGTAAACCAAGAAATGATTGTGTAATCAAACGATACAGCCAGCCGGCAGAACCGGTATACCAGGTCCATCCGCCACGTCCCACATGAGGCTTACGTGAATAAACATCAGCCGCAAGTACATAAGGCTCAACTTTGTAGATGGCAATCTCCTCTGCAGTTTTACCATGGCTAATAGGATTAATCATTTTTAACAATTCCCAGACACGTTCATTATTACCTAATTTAGCAAACGCCATAATCATCCATACTGCAGCATGCGTGTATTGACCGCCATTTTCTCTTACACCGGGAACATATCCTTTAATATAGCCCGGATTCAGATCAGACTTATCGAACGCAGGCTCCAACAACTTAATAAGCCCTACCTCTTTTTGTACCAAATTTTTATAGGCCGATTCCATAGCAATATGGATCAGACTTTCATTTCCTCCTCCAGATAAAACCGACCAGCTTTGGGCAATAGAATCAATCTTGCATTCCTCATCAGTTTTAGATCCCAGCGGTGTTCCATCGTCAAACCAGGCACGTTTATACCATTCACCATCCCAGGCATTTTTGTCTATATTGGCTTTTAATTTATTTGCTTCTTTTTTGCAGCTATTCGCAAAGGTCATGTCTTT
Source organism: Eubacteriaceae bacterium (assembly GCA_016650045.1). GTDB lineage: Bacteria > Bacillota > Clostridia > Eubacteriales > Eubacteriaceae > Acetobacterium. The sequence continues at coordinate 7,855 of JAENWK010000030.1, forward strand.
ATGTAACCTTGCTGTTTCTCCAAAACTGTTAAGTATCTCATAAAGAAAAAATGCAAGCCATACACTTTCGCCTTTACCATGGTGTCCTACTTTGTCAAAGCCATCATTCCAGTCTCCAGTACCAATTAATGGTAATCTATGTTCGCCAAAATTAAGCCCATGTTTTATTGCCCTAACACAATGATCATACAACGTGGCAGGTGTGTGAGCGATAAGCGGAAGATCATAATAGGATTCTTCTTCTGGAGTTAACAGGCGCCCTTCGAGAAAATCAATTGATACATCCAGAACTGCAATATCCCCGGTATGTTTAATGTAATAAGCTGTTACAAACGGCAACCAAAGATAATCGTCTGATATCCTTGTTCTCACGCCGCGACCAATCGGCGGATGCCACCAATGTTGTACATCACCCTTTTTAAACTGCCGTGATGCGGAAAGCAAAATTTGTTCACGGGCAAGTTCAGGTCTTATATGAAGAAGAGACATCACATCTTGCAACTGATCCCTAAAACCAAAAGCGCCTCCTGACTGATAAAATCCGCTTCTTCCCCACAGTCGCGATGAGAGCGTTTGATAAGTAAGCCAGCCGTTGGTAATAATATTGATGGCAGCATCCGGAGTTTCCACCTGCAAAGCACCAATGGTATGTTCCCAATACTTTTTTACTTTTTCCAATGCATCTGTTGCCATCTCCTTTCCCCTGAATTGTTTGGCAATGGAACTTGCTTCATTCGAATCTTTTCCTGCTCCAAGCCTGAAAATAATCTCCTGTTCTTCACCGTCTGCTACGAAAAAGGGAACCTGTATTGCAGCACAGGGGTCTAAAGCAAGCCCAATTTTTCCGGAAAGTTTTAAACGGGACAAGGCATCTGGATTCTGCAAATTACCGTTACGGCCAATAAATTCTGTACGATCTCCGGTAAAAGTTTTTTTCAAATAATCAACATCAAAAAAAGCCACCCTGTTGTTAAACTCCGTGTTATATTGATTATTTGCAAACAACGCTCCACTTTCCAGATCAATTTCTGTATGAATATGCATGGCAGTTTTTGTCCTACTATCGCCTAACACCCACTCGATGTAACCCGTAGCTGATAAATTACGCGATCTTCCTGATTGGTTCCTTATTTTTAAAACGGTGAATTTAATCGCCGATACTATATCAACATACACGGTCATTTTGGTATAAATTCCATCTTCCAAATGTTCAAAAACACTATAACCAAATCCGTGACGGGTAATGTATGGCGACATTCCACCAGCAGGCAGCAATGATGTTGACCAAAAATGACCGCTATCTTCATCCCTTATGTAAAAGGCCTCCCCGCTGGTATCCGATACAGGATCGTTGCTCCATGAGGTGAGTCTTAATTCGTGTGCATTTTCAGTCCACGAATAGGCCGACCCACTTTCGGAAATAACGGTTCCAAAATTTGGATTAGCAATTACATTTACCCATGGAGCAGGCGTTTTATTTTTGTTATCTGAAATAATAACATATTCTTTTCCATCTGGTGAAAACCCTCCTAACCCATTAAAAAAGATAAGACCTTCCGGCTGCGGAATGGATGTTACAGAACGAGGATACGTTTCACTTTTGTTAATAAATGGAATGGGCACTTTTGCAAGTTCTTTTTTATTAACATGGTCTGCTAATGTTCCGTTACTGTCGGAAATAATAATACGGGCTACCGTTTGAAATAAAATACGATCCTCGTTTGATATCTGGTCAGAAGCCCTTATAAAAATGCCGCCTTTTTTGCCATTAAATTCTGCCGGAATAAGCGCCTGGATGTCATTTTGAAATGCCTGCCTGTAGCCATCATGCGTTTCGTTCCAGATCACCAGGTCCAACACAAGTCCTTTCAAACGCCAGTAGGCATGCGCCTGTATCATTTGCTTCACCATTTGTATATTCTCTTGGCTTTCAACTTTTAGAAGAACAATGGGTAAATCGCCCGAAATAGCATATCCCCATAAACCAGATTGTTGCTGGTGGTTGTTGATGAGAATGGCAGGGTCGGCACGAAACGAAGCATTCGCAAATAGAATTGAACTAGCCAAACTGCCATATAACTGTGCATCTGCCTCAGAGGCATTTATCTGTCGAAGAACTACCTGGCTATGCGACCAGGCCATTTCAAACACACGGTCTTTGTGGAATTTATTATCATAGTATTTATTTATCAAACCCTGGCAAATTTCCTTCGTCTCGGCAATACCGGTAACCACATCAATAGTTATGGTTTCTTCAGGCTCAAGGGTTATTCTTAAACGGATGGCAACAATAGGATCTAGCACCGATCCCTGGCTATCGCTAAGTTTACCCTGTTTCATGACTTGTGGATTGACTATCGAATTGCCATGGCCTATAAACGCCATCCGGTCGGTTTCATAGGATATTTCTTCAGCAGCTTTTCCCTCTTTTGCCATCAAATGGAACATCCACGGGGGTTTTTCTTCTGCAGATCTTGGCCTGCGGGTGCATAGGATCGTATTTTGATGAGGAATGATTTCTGTTTGAACAAAAAGATTGCTGAAAGCCGGGGCTATTAAATCCGATGCGGCGGAAGCCAGCACTACTTCTGCATAACTGGTAAGCTCAAGCGTTTTGCGAATATCGGAACAATTTGTCAAGTGCAATCTGCGCATCTCTATATCGTCTTCAGGCGAAACAACAATTTCTGTGTGGACATCTATTTCATTTTTGGTGATATGAAAATCGACACGACCCTGCGAGTAGGCTACTTCATATTTATCTGCTTTTTTAAGTGTAGGCTGATGGGCAATGGACCAATAGGTTTCCTCTTCCAAATCGTGGATATAACAAAAGGTACCCCGGTTATCGCAGGTAACATCATCGTGCCAGCGGGTAACAGCAAGGTCTTTCCAGCGACTGTAACCACCACCGGCATTGGTTAACATCACATGATATCTTCCATTCGATAATAATGATACTTCGGGTATAGAAGTGTCTGGAGTATTGATAATTCGTATTTTCTGGCCGCTTGCCACATAATTAACATCAGCTATGTCTGTAGTATGTGCAAAAAAGGAGGATGCCTTTGGAATCCTTTCCTGCAATAATAAAAGTGATGCCTTAAACCGTGGCTCCAATTCAAACAACTTTTGCATCGGCTTATCTTGAAGGAGGTAAGCTAATGACAATAAACTCATTCCGTGGTGATGCGCCATGAATGAATAAACAATAGCGCTGGATTGCCCACGCTGTAAGCGGGATGGTGTATAATCTATGGCTTCATAAAACCCAAACTTTCCTTCTATCCCTTTTTTGTTAAGTAGCTCCAGGTTTTTACATGCCTTTTCAGGTGCTACCATCAGTGCCAATGCGGATGCATAAGGAGCAATTACTGTGTCTTCTTCAAGACCGCGTTTCAACCCAAGTCCGGGAACACCAAATGCACGGTATTGATAGTTGGAACTGGCATTGATCATATTGTAACCCGATTCAGAAATACCCCAGGGCCTACCTATTTTTTTACCATATTTAATCTGCCATTCTACTGCTGCTTTATTGGATTGATCAAGCAATGTATTTTCAAAAGTAGGCATTACCAAAAGTGGCATTAAGTATTCAAACATAGAGCCACTCCATGATAAGAGTATGGAACTACCGTCAACGTTAGTTAATAAACGTCCTAATGCAAACCAACTCTCTTCCGGAAGCTTTCCCTGGGCAATGCAAACAAAGACGCATAGCCTTACTTCGGAAGCGAGCAAATCATAATAGCTGGCATCTATATGGTGTTCCTGCACATTGTAGCCAATGGTAAACAGATGGCTTGATTTATCATATAAAAAATCCCATTCCATGTCCGCTAACTCATTGCATTGCTGCGCAAGTTTCTCAGAAGCGGTAATTAATTCGTTTGAATGATTAATTGAATTTGTTAAGGCGGTCTGCATTATTTCAACCCAATGATCTTCATCTGAAGTATTATTTTCCTTTTGTTTAACATTCAGCTCAGCCTGCAATTCCTTTGCCTTTTCTAATAATTCATTCCAGGAAATGTTTACATCAGGGTTGGCAATATATTTGAATGCAAGAGGCGCTGACTGCAATAAAAACCAGGGTGCAAAAATCAGAAAATGTTGATTTACCTGTTCTAATTGTGCAATAAGCAGTCGCTTCCATCGGGATGTTTCACTGTTCGGGTCGCCATTTAGTTTTTCAACGATGAGATTCAATTTTTTTGTTAAATCTTCATGAAGTTTTTGTATTTCATATAAAGCTGTTACTTCAGCATTACAGATTGTATCCAGGTCAACGGCAAGTTGTTCCGGCATCTTAATATTACTTTCGTCCATCGTGTCCGCAAGTACACGAAATGTATCACGAAGACCCTCAAATAACTTTATACTTATAATTTTTTTATGAGGCAATGTCAATAAACCTTGTCTTAGTACCAGCAAATGACCCGCAAGGTTTCCACTGTCAACAGTAGAAATATATTTTGGTTGAAGTGGATTCAGCGTTTCCGTATCATACCAATTATAAAAATGACCATTGTGTCGTTCCATTTTCTCCATGGTATTGATCGTATTTCTTGTACGTTCAATAAATTGGCTGGTAGTTATGTAACCAAAGTTACATGCAGTTAAGTTGGCAAGCAACGCCAGACCGATGTTGGTGGGAGAAGTGCGATGTGCTATTTGTTCTATAGGTTGCTCCTGGAAATTATCAGGTGGCAACCAGTTGTCCTCAGCAATAACGAAATGTTCAAAGAAGCCCCATGTTTTTCTGGCAAGTTTTTGAAGGAAAATATGTTGATCTTGGGTAAGTGTAGCAACCTGTTTCTTTATAGGCTTACTGGTAAACCAGGTAATAACAGGAGCAATGAACCACAGCAATACAATAGGCTCGGCTACAATCAACTTTTGAGGAGCATAAATGGCTAAAATTGTCAGAACAGCTATAGCAAGAACAGGTTCTATCCACATCGTAGCATACGAGGCACGTAAACCGGATTGATCTACCTGTTCAGCATGAGAAGATGGATTCCACTCCAGCAACTTTTTCCCGGAAATGAACATTCTCCACAGTGTTCGCATTATTGCCCTCAAATTTACAAATGCTTCATAGGGAAGGCAAATGAGCGTGAACAAAGTTTTAACAGTAACCTCCCTGAGATTCTGAAAAGAATTTTTAACGTGATATCTAAATAAAACATCTTTTGGCTTCCTGAGGATATCCCAAAGTGAGGTGATAATAATCGGGAAAACAATAATTCCTGAAATAGTAATCGTCCAGAATAAAACAGATGGAAGAACAATCCATGCTAATAACAATAACACAGTAAGCGCAATTGGCACAAGACTGCGCCGCATGTTGTCAAATATCTTCCAGCGGGATAATACAGAAATGGGGTTTTTATGCAAGTGCTTATCGGAACTCGTAACCCATGGCAAAACCCAGGAAATGATTTGCCAGTCGCCACGTAACCAGCGTGTCCGTATTTTCATATCTACGCTATAGGTTGTTGGATATTTCTCGAACAGTTGAACGTCGCTTAATAACCCTGAGCGAATGTAACAACCTTCTAAAAGATCGTGGCTAAGAATGCGGTTTTCCATAAACCTTCCATCAAGTACTTTTTGAAACATGTCAACATCATAAATCCCTTTTCCAATATAAGAACCTTCTCCGAATAAGTCCTGATAAACATCTGAAGATGCACGGGTGTATGGGTCAATACCGGGTTCATTTCCATGCATTCGGGTATATCTCGAACCGGTTATGTCGGGCAAACTAACGGTTATCCTCGGCTGCAATATTCCATATCCTTTTGTTACCCGCTTCTTTTTTTCATCGTACCAGGCTCGGTTCAATGGATGTGCCATTGTCCCTATTAACTTCCATGCGGTGTTAAGCGGCAATTGCGTGTCTGCATCTAATGTAATTACATATCTTATTTTTGGGAAAATAGATTGATTACCGATAATCAATGAAAAATGTTCTTTTGAAACTCCCCTTAATAAGGTATTTAAATCTGAAAGTTTGCCGCGTTTTCTTTCGTAGCCCATCCATACATTCTCCTGCAGATTCCATTTTCGGGGCCTGTGAAAAAGAAAGAACAGGTCATTATTTCCCCTTTGATATTTTTTATTCAGCGCTTCAATTCCATTCTTTACTGTATCTAAAAGTATCTGGTCATCAGAAAGTTTTTCATGCGAAGCATCTGTAAAATCTGTTAATAAACCAAAATGTAAATGATCTTTCCTGTTAGCCAGAAACCTTACTTCCAAAGCCTCCACTAATTTTTCTATTTCGTTAACCGTCGTTAGCATTGACGGAATTACAACCATCGTACTGGATGAAGGAGGTATTTTTACCGAGTAATCCATTCTCGGTAAAAGATTTGGTTTAACCACTAACGTGGTAAAGAAATTAACTACCGAAATGGCAAGTTGGCTTGCACTTAATAAGGCAAGGACACTAACTAACAGGAGCAGCCATGTATTTTCTGTTTCTGTATGTATTTTAATAAAAATGGCAACGGCTATACTGGTAGTTATTAATAAAATGAAGAATAAATAAAAGGGGAAAGCATGTCTTTTAATACTGTCCTGCATCTTTCGAATACCAGACACATGCATTTTTGCTGTTTTTTTTGTTTGTGCTAATCCTTGTCCTATCAGGTAGTAGCCAACATGCGTAGCGCTTTGATCACTACTTAGTGGCAGTGTGTTCTCATGCATTAATTGAATGGCAATACGGGCAACCTCCTCCTCACTTAATTCGCTTTTCTTTGAAATACTTTCCACCACATGACGATATCTGTCGCGGGTGGCAAAATCCATTAGTCCATAAATTCCATCATGATCTTGTAATAGTATTTTTTCGACAATACTATGTGATTCAATAAAAGTTCTCCAATCCATTGCTCCCAGCAACCGAAGGCTCCCAATGCTGTTGCTTATAGAAACTTGGTCTGCAGCCTGTTTTTGAATTTCGGCATTTACCAATTCGGTACCCGTTAATCCGCTTCCGGATAATTGCTGTTCAATCCAGTTAAGCGCTAATGCCAGGTCAGGTCCTTTTCCTCGTAACTGGCGAATTAATTCAGAAACAAATGCGCTCTTAATCGGCGGGTTCGATCTGGCCATATCGGCTAGCACCAGTATTAATTCTTTAGGAGTCTTCTCTGCAGTGTCAATCATTTTTTCCGCCCAATAATCGGCAAGATTCCTATCAACCGTATCAACTGCGATACGGGCAGAAACCCTTCTGATATTTTCAATCAGCGCCAGACGAAGCATAATGGGAATAGACCATAATTCGCCCAGTTTTAAATTGGTAATTGTCTGATATGCCTTCACAAAGAGGCCAAGGCTTTCAATATCTATTCTTCCATCATTATGCGAAATTATCTGGATAGCAATGTCATAACTGCGTGTAATCCCAGAAGATGTTTCGTTTACAAGCTGAGGTAAATCTTCACTGTAATTTTTTGGGAAATGCGTTTTACCAATCTGGATATGTTCTTCAATCATGAAGAAATTGTCTATCAGCCATTCGCCAGCCGGCGTTAACTGGTTGTTTTTTTTTATTGAATCGGTTAACAGTTTGCGTACTTCCTGTAAAATAATTTCATTATCAGCAAGTCGTTTCACCAAATGATCCTTTGCAGGTTTTGTACTTAACTTATGCCTGGTAGCCAGCGTTTTGCCAAAATGTTCCATCTGGTCAGAACTGAATAGTTCTTCTCGCATAGGTTCTTCGTTTAAATAGCTGAGTTTAGAATCGTCTGCCTGAAAAAAAGTTCTCATATTTGATATGAGCTCATGTGCTGCCGGAATCAATTTTAATTTCATAGGTTCGTTTAATTCATTTATAATGTATCATTGACAATAATTTGTGCTTCTTCAATAATTTTTTTCAAATGATCAATTCCTAAAAAGCTTTCAGCATAGATTTTATAAATATCTTCTGTTCCTGACGGACGTGCTGCAAACCATCCGTTTTCTGTTATTACTTTTATGCCTCCTATCGGCGCATTGTTTCCCGGTGCGTTGGTCAATATGTTTGTAATTTCTTCCCCGGCGAGGTCTTTATGTTTTATTTGTGTTCCCGAAAGCTTTTTCAATTTCTGTTTTTGTGCAGATGTTGCTTCTGCTTCAATCCTGTCATAAAAAGGTTCACCAAATTCCTCTGTGAGTTCATTATATATTTTGCCAGGATCCTTTCCAATCTTTGCAGTAATCTCTGCGGATAGCAATGCGGGAATAAACCCATCTTTATCCGTAGTCCAAACACTTCCATTTAATCTTGAAAAAGAAGCACCAGCACTTTCTTCTCCGCCAAAGCAAAGCGATGAATCCAACAAACCATCAACGAACCATTTGAATCCAACAGGTACATCATTAATATTTCTTCCCATTTTTGCTGCTATGCGATTAATGAGTTGCGCGGTGACAACTGTCTTTCCGACAGCCGATTTTTTATTCCAATCAGAACGATGCTGCAGCAGATAAAAATAGCAATATCTGGTTTTCCTGTATAATAGGCAGTAACAAGACTGGGAATATTTACGAGTATATTTTGTTCTGTAGGTTTCCCTGCTAAAGGAGATATTTTCATTATTTAATTTTCTTTAATTGTTGTTAGATCAAGCCACCCACCACTAAACCCCGCCTTGTGCAATCCATTGATAATATGAGGGCATCTTTTCATTATATTCCATATTAATCCTGATTTATAATTTTCAATCATTAGAATAATCGGTCCCTGATTTAACCCAAATTGCCATTCAGATATCCAGCTTTTGGACTTAGTATTCTTCTCCCCGTAGGTTAAATTATAGCTAGCATCAAAACCATAGTCATGCTGTTTTTCATAATCCAGTTGTCCAATCGCGTGACGCATTGTGCTTAGTATCACTTTTGGTAGAAACGGTAGAGAAGTTACTACTGCCCATGGTGATATGGTTCCATCATCCGGACCGAATGGTACGCCTCTTGCTTTATAGTCATAAAATTTCCTTTTAATACCATCAATTGTGCGGGTAGCGGGTCCCGGACCATCGCTGGCCGTAAATCCCCATCCATTTTCCCCATAAAGGGGAAAACCCAATGGATTTTCTATTGCATATTGTTGCTGGATTTGAGTGGCACGACGACTGTTTTCGAAATAATCAATACCAATCTTTCTATTCAAATCGTCGTAGATGCCCTTGCAATCCAACCATATTTGCGACATCTGGTGAATAAAGAGCGGCCCCGCATAAATGCATTCTATATTGTATAGTTTTTTCCATTCGAATGTGGATATCCATTTTTTATATGTGGAAGGACTAACTGGAAAAGTAGGTGAGCCAAGTGCCAGTATGTAGATAAGATGTGCTTCACTATATTTCTGATGCCAACGGGAACGAAGAAAGCCTGATTCTGGTTTCCAACCGTGCGAAATAGAATCTTTACCATTTAATGCCCATTGCCAATCTACTCGGGCATAGAGTTCATCGGCATACATTCTTATTTCAATTTCGGATTTATTTTCCCTGGTGAAATAATATCTTGCATTCAATATCCCCGCTAATAGTATAGCAGTATCTATCGTTGACAGCTCACTTTTCCATGCACGCTTCCCCGTTTGCATATCAAGAAAGTGATAATAAAATCCTTTATATCCTGTTGCATCCGCTTCAGTGCCTTGTTGACTGGTATGGAAGAATTTTAAAACGGTAAGTGTTCTTTTTATGGCTTCAGCCCGCGTTATAAATCCGCGTTCAATTCCTGCTATATAACAACTAAGTCCTATGCCTGTTGCTGCAATACTTGCCTGCGATCCCGGTTGGGTTTTATCGGCTATCAGCCCCGTTTGGCCATTCATCTCTTTTAGAAAATAGGTAAAAGTTCTCCGTTGCAGAACACCGAGCATTTCATTATCCTGGCTCTGTGAATGTGTATCATGTAATTCGTTAG
>JAENWK010000184.1 GCA_016650045.1 Eubacteriaceae bacterium
AATATCCTGAATCCCTGCCAGCATTAAAGTTGCCAAAGGATAATAGATCATCGGTTTATCATAAATCGGTAACAATTGTTTTGAAACCACTCGGGTAATCGGGTAGAGTCGTGTGCCGGAACCTCCGGCTAAAATAATACCTTTCATAACTGCCTCTTTCCTGATACTGATTGTAATTTTTCTAAATATTCTGCCAGGGAATCCCGCCAGGGTCTGAAATGATTCATTTTCAATATATTTAAAGCCTTATTCTCGAGGACTGAATATTTGGGTCTCGGCGCTGGGCGCACAAACTGCTCTGAAGTCACTGGCTCCACCTTGATGTCAATACCAGACAATTTAAATATTTCCAGGGCGAAATCATACCAGCTGCACTGGCCTTCACAGGTGCCGTGATAGAGACCGTAGTGATCCGTCTGGATCAAGTCAATAATCGCTGCGGCTAAATCAACGGTACTGGTGGGAGACCCTACCTGATCTTCAACCACCGTAAGTTTGGGATGTTTCGATGCCAAATCCAGCATGGTTTTTACAAAATTATTGCCGTCACCATAAAGCCAGGCGGTTCTGAGAATAAAATATTTTGGGGCAATCTCAGAAACGGCTTTTTCCCCAGCCGCTTTACTTTCACCGTAAACCGTCCGGGGATCGATTGGGTCTGTTTCAACATAGGGTCGCAATACACCGTTTTCCAGGATCCCTGCCCCATCAAAAACATAATCTGTGGAAACCTGAACCAATACAATGTCCTGATCTCTGGCAATTTCCGCCAAATTTTGAGGGCCTGTGGCATTAATGGCCATGGCCAGTTCTCTTTGGGTTTCGCAGCCATCCACATTGGTCAGAGCACCGCAATTGATGATGACCGTTGGTTTTTCTTTGTTAATGATTTCTATTATTTTTTCTTTATTTGTCACATCAAATTCTGGCATGTCATAGCCAACAAAGTTTATCTTTTTTGTCTCAAGCTGTTGGGACAATTCTCTTCCCAGCTGCCCATTACTGCCTGTTAATAAAACCTTCATATTCCACCTTTTTTCATTCTTCGTTTCTTATTATAGTCATAAAAATTCATTGTCATTATACTTCAAATCAAATTAAATGTCTATTTTTTTTTTGGTTCTGAAAAATCCCTATGTTATTTTAAGTATTATTATGATATTATAACTCAATATGATTTTACCCCCTAAATTGAAAGGAATCTCCATGAAGAAAAAAATAATCTTGATTGTCCTCTTTCTGCTGGTCTCGCTGGTAGGCACCGGAATAGTTTATGGATTTAATACCCTTGGTAACATTAAAGCAATTGTTTCAGTCCCCAAGCTGGATGCAGCCACTTTAAAAGTAAACAATGATTTAGATATTGACACCGTTAATATTGCGGTTTTTGGTATTGATGGCCGAAGTGATATCGCCGGTGATCGGGCGGATACCATTATGATTGTATCCATGGATTTTAGAAATGGCACCGTAAAAGTGACCTCGGTCATGCGGGATCTAATGGTTCAAATTCCGGCAACCAAGGACACCTATGAAACCTTTGATAAAATCAATGCTTCCTACGCCTATGGCGGTCCTGAACTGACGGTTAAAACCTTAAATGCCAACTTTGATCTTAATATCACCAACTATGTGGTTGTTAATTTTGATGCCATGGTCGATATTGTGGATGCCCTTGGCGGTGTCGAAGTTAATGTTAAAAATCAGGCTGTTCTTGATTGGACCAATAAATACATTGATGATGTTAACGACAAGGTCGACAGAGGTGATCCCTACCTTGAAGCCATTGGCACCCAAACTCTTACCGGAGTGCAGGCCCTGGCTTATTCAAGAAATCGATTCAGTGATAATGATTATGAACGTACCCAGCGTCAACGAGAAGTTGTTGGGCAAATTATCAAAAAAGGCTTTAAGATTGATATCCTTTCCGGCCTGAACCTGTTAGGGAAAGTATATCCTTATATTAAAACAACCCTTTCTGTTCAAGAAATGACCACCTATGCCAAAGCGTTTCTTGAATCTTCCAATAAACAATTTTTTGAGTTTCGTCTGCCGACAGACAAATTTGTGCGTGATGCCATGATTAACAGTATCTCCTATGTGGTGCCGAATACCCTGGCCGATAATGTGATTGCACTCCATGCGTTTATTTATGGCCCTATTCAGACCACAATCACTGATGGAACCACTGCCGATGGAACTGCTGCCACTAATGGAACCACTGCTACAAATGCTGCCACATCAAGTACTGACATTACTGCTAAAAAAAGCACCAGCACCAGTACCTATACTCCTTACGTGCCAACAGCAGCACTGATGAAAATCAGTGCTGCCATTGCCAATTAT
>JAENWK010000072.1 GCA_016650045.1 Eubacteriaceae bacterium
TGATAATTGTTCAGAAATTACGCCTTGCTCGGTTCATTTCAAATTTAAACATATTAGGGAAGATCTAAAAGAAATGCTGGAGACCACCTCTCTCTTTGATTTATCAAATAATATTAATAATAAACTTGCCTTTTTAAAACGGTAAATATCACAAATACTAATAGTTCCTATTAAAACTATTTATAATTAAAAATTATTATATCGCACGGCAATTATTACACAAAATTTTAATTAAAAATGAAAAAAAAATAATTGTAATTGGCGGCGGATTCGCCGGTGTGCAGCTTGTCAGACATTTAGATGAAAAACTTTTTGATGGAATGTTAATTGACAGAATTAACCATCATCAATTTCAACCATTGTTCTATCAGGTTGCCACCTCACAAATTGAGCCCTTGAACATATCATAAAAAACAATACTTAAATTTCTATTTAAAATCTTTTTGGTATGGTTATAACTAATTTCTTCAACTTGTTCTTTGAGTTCGTTATTCAGTTTATCTAAAAAGCGATAAACGGTATTTAAATCAAGTATTACACCCTGATAACGATATAAATATTCAATCGTTTTTAATTTGCTTAAAGGAAAAGCCAGTCGAGCGACTACCAAATGCCTAAACAATTTCTCATCGACTTGATTGTAACCAATAAAATCATAGATTTTCCCAAAAACTAATTCAGGCTCAACAGTTCTTATTTGTATATTAGATAGTTCCGATACAAAACTTTCAATAAAAGTATCTTGCTCAAAAACAAACAAACTTTTCTTTCCTTCTATCTTCTTATACCAAATTAAATTTATAGTGACGTATAAAGAAATTGAATTATTTTTTGATTAATTGATTTAAAAAATATTAGCATAGCCTAAGTTACGGTAAATTTTTTGACGAAAAGTAAACGGAAAAGAAACGATTTATATGCGACATTATATGTTTAAATTGGTATTAATCTCATGTTTAGCATTTTCTACTAAAATTGCAATTTCATTTTCATCAAAAGAACTGCCGATAGATTTAACTAATTTATTTTTCCCATTTGATTTTGATAATATTTGAACACTAATACTACCTGATTTATTCTTTTCCTCCATATAAACATATCCAAAAATAGCAAAAAAATAGAACGGGTCACCCAAATATTGATATTTTGAATTTTATTGTATTGAAATACAGTAGATTATGAAATTTAAAATAAAAGTTGCGGAAAACAAGAGGAAACTTGTTTTTTAACTTAGTTCTACTTAAGTTTATAATACATTAAAATTAAGTAATAGTCAAAATACAAATCGAACTCGGAGGAAAAGAAAATAATTTCAATTCCATGCAGAAAAAATTAAACTTCTATTATTATGGAATATACCACTAACACTATTTTATTATGGCCACTGCTGGTTTATGCGGTTGCTGTAATTTTATTGGTAGGTGGTATGCTATTGCTTTCTCATTTTATAGGAGAACGGCATAACGAAAACGCGACTTCCAAACCTTTTGAATCGGGAATCATGCCTACAGGGTCTGCTCGATTGCATTTTCCCATACATTTCTACATTATTGCGATGTTTTTTGTGGTTTTTGACCTCGAAGCTATTTTTATTTTCACCTGGGCCATCTCTATGAGGGAAACAGGATGGCACGGATATATTGTCATACTTATATTTATTGCTGAACTAATGATCCTGCTTTTTTACCTCTGGAAAATCGGAGCATTGGACTTTGGTCCCAATACTAAGGCCATTCTTAAAGCATATCATAAAAAAATAAAAACCAATTAATGATGAAATGGTGGACTAGTAATGCGACCAACCCAACAGAGGTTATTGATGGAAATAGTTCTTTTGAAGAAACGATTCAAAAAAACATTCTGTTTACCAACATGGAAAGCATGGTGGCCTGGGGTAGAAAAAATTCTATATGGCCATTTAATTTCGGACTATCATGCTGCTATGTTGAGATGGCGACAAGCATTACGAGCAAATATGACATTGCCCGATTCGGTGCCGAAGTCATCAGGGGTACACCACGTGAAGCCGATATGATGGTTATTGCCGGTACGGTTTTCATTAAAATGGCTCCGGTTATTAGGCGACTTTATGAACAGATGATGGCACCACGTTGGGTTATATCAATGGGTGCATGCGCTAATTCAGGTGGTATGTACGATATCTACAGCGTGGTACAGGGAGTAGATAAATTTTTGCCTGTAGATGTATATGTACCTGGCTGTCCACCCAGACCCGATGCATTCCTCGAAGCTATTTTATTGCTGAGAGATCAGGTTGGCAAAGAAACGAGACCACTGAGTTGGACGGTAGGCTCACAGGGAATTATAAAACCCAATAAGGTTTCCATGAAAGATTTGCAAGGACCAGAACGACTGAAAATGACCGAAATAAGAGATCCTGATAAAATTTAAATAAAGGTATTCCTACCTCATGAATTAAAAATACCAATAACCTGACATAGATAAAAAATGAAGGGAATAACTTCCATATTAAAAGATCAATTTTTAGATGTGATTCTTTGCATTCAGGAAACCAAAGATGAATTTCCTACCCTTTGGATTCAGGGAAATCATATCGTTGATGTACTGCATTTTCTGAAAAATGAGGTGGATCTGCCATTCAAGATGTTGTACGATCTTACAGCGATCGATGAGCAGGCCAGAAAGTTTCGAAACGGACAACCCGAGAGCCGGTTTACTGTTGTTTATCAACTTCTTTCTTTTGAAAGGAATGCTTTTCTGCGCCTGAAAGTACCTCTCACTTCTGAAGAACCCTCCCTCCCATCTGTAACCTCTGTTTGGCCTGCTGCTAATTGGTATGAAAGAGAAGTATATGATCTTTTTGGTGTGAAATTTACCGGACACCCGGATCTAAGGAGGATATTGATGCCGCAGACATGGGTGGGACATCCTTTGCAGAAATGCCATCCCGCAAGAGCCACTGAAATGGGATCTTTTCAGTTACCTGATAGCAAACAGGAAAGAGAACAGGAGGCACTTCAGTTTAAACCTGAAGAATGGGGGCTTGATAAGAATCTGGGTGGGGATGAATTGATGTTCCTAAATCTGGGACCACAACACCCAGGCACACATGGCATCTTAAGGCTTGTTTTGCAGCTTGATGGTGAGGATATCGTGAACGTCGTTCCTGATATTGGATTTCATCACCGCGGTGCCGAAAAAATGGGAGAGCGTCAGTCTTGGCATACGTACATACCATATACCGACCGGGTGGACTATCTGGGAGGCGTAATGAATAATTTCCCTTATGTAATGGCAGTGGAAAAACTGGGAGACATTGAGATTCCTGATCGGGCAAAAGTAATCAGGATCATGATGAGTGAACTTTTTAGAATTTCGAGTCACCTTGTTTGGTATGGCACTTTCGCTCAAGATCTGGGCATGATGACTCCTGTGTTTTTGATGTTTAATGATCGTGAGAAAGCCCTGGAAGTTGTGGAGGCGATTTGTGGAGCCAGAATGCATCCCAACTGGTTCCGTATTGGAGGAGTCGCACAAGACCTTCCTCAGGGTTGGGAAAAATTGATACAGGGATTTATAGATTATTTTAGCAATAAGCTGAAGGAGTACGACAAGATGATAATGCAGAACAGCATCTTCAAGGCTCGAACCGTAGGTATCGGAGTGTATTCGACCGAAGAAGCTATAGAATGGGGCATCACAGGTCCTGGCCTTAGGGCTACAGGATTTGAATGGGATTTTAGAAAAAAGCAACCGTATTCTGGTTACGAGCAATTTGAATTTGACGTTCCCACCGGCAAGAACGGAGACTGTTATGACAGAGCTCTGGTGCGTATCGAAGAGATGAGACAAAGTCTGCGCATTATCGACCAATGCCTTCGCAATATGCCGGAAGGTTTGTATAAATCAGATCATCGGCTAACCACTCCACCTCGAAAAGAACGCACCATGAAAGATATTGAAACGCTTATCCATCATTTTGTGCATACTACATGGGGATTGGCGATACCCCATGGAGAAGCATTCTGCGGAGTAGAAGCTACCAAGGGTCATAATGGATACTACCTTATCGCCGATAACAGCACCTCATCATATAGAACACGGATCCGCTCTCCTTCTTTTCCGCATATGCAGTTTGTGCCGGAAATCAGCAAGGGCTACTCTATCCCCGATTTAATGGCAATACTGGGAAGTGTGGATTATGTACTGGCAGATATTGATCGATAACCAATGAAATTATATAACTATTAAAGATTAAAAAACTTCAGTATTAATGACGGGAAAACAAATTTTATCAGAAAAGGAAATAGCGGAAATTAAGGCTGTTTTTAAGCATTTTCCCGTGAAAAGCGCAGCTTGTATTGAAGGACTTAAGATTGTTCAAAAATACCACCACTGGGTTTCTGATGAAGCGTTAAAAGAACTTGCAGCTATTTTGGAGATGTCAGTGGATGCGGTTGACAGCGTGGCTACCTATTATAATTTGATATTCCGTAAGCCGGTGGGAAGGCATGTGATTCTGGTGTGTAATAGTGTAAGCTGCTACATTATGGGATACAATGAAATCATTACCTTTTTACAGCAAAAACTTGGGATAGAATACGGCGAAACTAGCGAAGATGATAGGTTTACCCTGCTATCCGTTCCTTGCCTTGGGGATTGTGACCATGCGCCTGTTCTGATAATTGATGATGATTTGCATGGGAATCTGACCCCTGATAAACTGGAGAAAATATTGGATAGTTATAAATGATGAATTTTTCAATGGAAAATTGACAATCAGAATTGAATTTTAAATAAAATGGAAAAACCACTAACGGAACATATTAAAAGTGATGGTACTTGGCTCTCCCTGAAAGAATATGAGAAAACAGGGGGTTATAGGGCATTGCGAAAAGCACTTTCCATGGAACCAAAAGCGGTTACCAAATTAGTACTAGATTCCGGGCTGAAAGGACGCGGTGGAGCCGGTTTTCCAACCGGTAAGAAGTGGGGTATGGTACCTATGGGTAAAGATGCCCACTACCCCAAATATTTTGTGGTCAATGCAGACGAAATGGAGCCGGGCAGCTTCAAAGATCGATGGTTGCTGGAAACAAATCCTCATCAAATTATCGAAGGAGCTATAATTGGAGCCTTTGCCATAGAGGCGAACTTCAGTTATATATTCTTACGCTGGGCCTATCACAAAGCCGCCAAAGCAATTACCCATGCCTTGCAAGAAGTTTACGAAGCTGGGTATCTCGGAAAAGATATTATGGGGAGTGGTTTTGATTTGGAAATGTCGCTACATATAAGTGTAGGGAGATATATATGTGGTGAAGAAACTGCGCTGCTGAATGCCCTAGAAGGGAAACGAGCTTTACCCAGAGCCAAGCCGCCTTATCCGGTGGTTAGTGGCCTATTTGGGAAACCCACCATTGTAAACAATGTGGAGACCATTGCCAATGTTTCGCATATCCTTGCCAAAGGAGCCGATTGGTTTCTGAAATTAAGCAAATCAGAAGGAGCAGGAGGTACCAAACTTTACGGAGCAAGTGGCCATGTCAAGAATCCCGGTTTGTGGGAATTGCCATTGGGAACCACCTTGCGAGAAATTTTGGAAGTACATGCAGGAGGAATGCAAGACGGATATTCATTCAAAGGAGTCCTTCCCGGTGGAGGATCAACCGATTTTCTTATAGAAGAACATCTGGACACCCCCATGGACTTCGAAAGTGTCCAGAAAGTGGGAAGTAGGATGGGTACCGGAACGATTATCGTTCTGGACGATAAAACCTGCCCTATAGGAATGTTACGCAGTCTTGAACATTTTTTTGCTCATGAATCCTGTGGTTGGTGCACCCCTTGCAGAGAAGGCCTACCGTGGACCGCAAAACTCCTCGATGCCATAGATGACGGACGCGGTAAAATGAAAGACCTTGAAATCCTTGAGTTTCAAACCAAATATATGGCTCCTGGAAATACCTTTTGCGCCTTGGCTCCGGGTGCTATGGAACCCTTACAAAGCGCTTTAAAATATTTCAGAGCGGATTTTGAGAAACATATTCACGAACAGAAATGCCCTTGGAAATCATGAATGTAAAAATAACCATAGATGATAAAGTTTATGAGGTAGATAAAGATACAAACCTCCTCGAAGCTTGTTTGTCGCTCGAAATGGACCTCCCTTATTTTTGCTGGCACCCGGAGTTGGGATCTGTGGCAGCATGCCGGCAATGCGCTATCATTAAGTATAAAGACGATGACGATAAAAAAGGGAAACTGGTCATGGCTTGTATGGAACCTGTGAAAGAGGATATGCGAATCTCTCTCGAGGCTCAGGAAGCACACGATTTTCGTGCAGCTACCATTGAAGCACTGATGATTAATCATCCACATGATTGTCCGGTATGCGATGAAGGTGGTGAATGTCATTTGCAAGATATGACGGTTATGACTGGACATAATTACAGGCGGTATCGGTTCAATAAAAGAACCCATAACAATCAGTACCTCGGACCTTTTATCAACCATGAGATGAACCGGTGTATTCAGTGTTATCGTTGCACGAGGTTCTATAATAACTATGCCGGAGGAAAAGATTTTGATGTATTTGCAGCCCATGACGACGTGTATTTTGGCCGACATGAGCCGGGTGTTCTGGAAAATGAATTTAGTGGCAATCTGGTGGAAGTATGCCCTACAGGTGTTTTTACTGATAAAACATTAAAGAAACATTTTACCCGGAAATGGGATCTGACCACTAGCCCTTCTATATGCCATAATTGTTCGCTGGGGTGCAACATCATTGCGGGGGAGCGATATGGTAGTCTCAGAAGGATCAGAAGTCGGTACAATGGAGATGTAAATGGTTATTTTATATGTGATCGCGGTCGGTTTGGGTATGAATATGTGAATAGTGAAAACCGGCTTATTACCCCTCTCAAAATGAAAGAAGGAAACCCTTTACCCATTACCAAGGAAGAAGCGATTCAGGAGATAAGGAGAATAATTGACGGTGAGAAAAGATTAATCGGCATCGGTTCCCCAAAAGCCTCTCTTGAATCTAATTATTTATTGCGTCAATGGGTAGGCGCTGAAAATTTTTATGCAGGTATTCCAGCTAATGAAGGGAAGTTAATCCAGCAGGTCATTAAAATATTGAAGGAAGGAACGGTCAAAACTCCTTCACTAAATGAAATAAAAAACTATGATGCGGTGTTTATCATTGGGGAAGACGTCACTAACACAGCGCCCATGCTTGCGCTCGACCTGAGGCAGGCCGCCAAAAACAAGCCCATAGAGGTGGCAAGAGAATTGAATATTCCGGTCTGGAATGATGCAGCAACACGTGAAGTTGTGCAGAATGCAACAGGGCCATTCTATATCGCTACTGCTCATGCAACGAAACTGGACGAAATAGCAACACAATCCTATTATGCACATCCAGATGATATCGCTCGTCTGGTCTGGGAGGTTGAAAGGAAAGTTAAGGCAAAGATTGAGGATAAGGATAAAGATAAAAAGGCTGAGGGAGATCAACCACTTAGTTCTTTAATTGCGGAGGAGATGCTTGCCGCAAAAAATCCCTTGATTCTTGCAGGTACAAGTCTGTATAGTGAAGCCATTATACAATCTGCTGCAGCATTAGCTTTTGCATTAAAACGACAA
>JAENWK010000033.1 GCA_016650045.1 Eubacteriaceae bacterium
ATTTAAGAAAGAAGACGGCCAGGCGGTTGTGGAACTTGCCATTACATTACCAATTCTGATTATGATTTTATGTGCCATTATTGATTTCGGATGGATCTTTACGAATCAGAACATTATTGATAACGCCTCTCGTGAAGGGGCCCGGTATGCCATTGTACATTCAACAAATGTTACAGCGATAGAAACCTATACTAAATCTGTTACACCGGCAAATATTAGAAATAATTTAACTGTTACAGTGACCTTTTCCAATCCTTCAAATCCCCGACAGGGAGATGTTACCGTGGTCGTAGCAGGGGGCGTGACAGCCCTGACTCCCATTGTTGGGGTATTTACCCAGGGAGAAATCATCAATCTTGATTCGTCCTGTACCATGAAGGTGGAATAGTCAATGAGAAAAAAAATAATAAAATTAAAAAAACTCCGTTTATTCAGAGGGATAAAGAATGAGGAATCCGGAGCGGTGGTGGTGATTGTAGCTGTGGCACTGGTTGTATTTATGAGTTTACTGGCTCTGGTCATCGATTTAGGGATAGCATATCTTGATACCGGAGAGATCCAAAAGGCCGCAGATGCGGCTGTTTATTCCGCCGGAAGACAGCTTCCCGTTGATACCGAAGATACCCCGGCTATTAATGCGATTAAAGACAGCGCCATTCATTATGCCAGTCTTAATGGTAGTCAAAATTTGACACGTGATAATATTTCTCTAGGAAAAAGTGTCAGAAATAAATTTACTGATAAATACCAATTTACTGAATTGAAAGTCACTATCACCAAAAGTGTTCCAATGGTTTTTGCCAAAACATTTGGGGTTAATTCCATAGATATATCCCGTAGTGCTGCTGCAAAACTTTCACCGGTTAATCGAACAACTGGTCTTGCCCCCATTGGTTTAACAAAAACCGATATGGAAGCACGCATTGCCAGCAACCAATTAACCCAATTAACCCATGTTACACTTAAATATGGCGTTCATGACGGTGCCCAGTCTTTTTTCGGGGCTTTGGATCTTGATGGTCAAGGTGGGGGAGCCAATGATTATCGGATTTGGATTGCCCAGGGATATGAAGGAGAAATCAGTGTGGGAGACGTTCTCCTGAAAGAAGACGGCGCTATGAAAACACCGACCTATCAGGGTTTCATAACCCGGTATAATGGATGTACCCATTTTGGTGCACAAACCGGCGGCGACGGGTGCACCATTGACCACTTTGATCCAAACTGTTCCCGGATTGTCAAGGTCCCCATTTATTCCTTAGGTGTTGATAAAAATACAGTGGTGGTTGAGGGGTTTGCAGCCTTCTTATTGGAATCCCAAACAAATGATGGATTTATTACCGGCTCATTTATAAATATCATTTCATCAGGAACTTCATCCGGTGAAGATGTTACTGATACCGGGAACGCTGACTTTGGAGTCTATGGTTTAATGCTTTCAGAATAGAAATAAAATGCAATATTTGAAAGGAATAATCCTTTTGGAAATGATACATAGTGAAACAATGACAATATAACACAGAAACTGATTACATCGTTGTGGTAAATGGAGGAAACAATGAAAAAACTAATTTTAATTGCTTTAGTGATTACAGTGATTACAGGCTTTGGGGTCTATTCATTTGCAAACACCTTGCAGAATAGATTAAATGTCAAAACAGTGCCCGTTGTCGTGGCCATTGAGAAGATACCTAAAAGCACGATCATAACACCCGAAATGATTACCGTTAAACAATTTTCCCAGGGAGACGTTCATGCGTTGGCAACCGGTAATCCAGATAATATTATCGGACGCATTACCCTTGAAAGTATTGAAGCCAATGAGCCGATTTTATCGACTCGTTTAGTCGATTCAAGTCAGGATAATAACAGTTTATCTTTCTCAGTTCCGCAAAACTATCGCGCCCTAACCATTAAAACCGATGAAGTAACCGGGATTGCGGGTTATGTTAATATTGGCGATCGGGTTGATCTTGTCGCTTTAATGACCAATGGGTCTTCCCAAATGATTGAAGAATATATGGAGGTTGTGGAAAATGGCGTCAAATCCAGTAGTGCCAGCGATACTCCCAGTACTGCCATTACTGTTTTGGTACCGGATCAGGATGTTTTAAAAGTCAACTATGCCTTATTTGAAGGCAAATACCGATTGACTTTGCGTACGGTTGTCGATTCAGCCATTGATAATCCGGCTCCCTATTCCCAATAGAATTTTATGAGATAAAAAGGGTTGAGCATTTGACGGTTTTAAAGATTATCAATTATGAAGGGAGAAATGATCGATGAAAAAAATAAAAGTGATGATCATTGGCAATAATGATAATCAAATCTATGAAATTAAAAGCTTTCTTGAGAATGACGCCATAGCATTTGTGGGATTTTCAAAGCTCGGAGAAATTGCCCTTGAAAAAACCCTGAGTTTAAATCCCCAGGTTATTATTATCCTGTGTAATGCCGAGGGGTCAGATGCACTTGATATGGCACAAAAAATTTACGTTAAGCTGCCAGGGTCCAATGTGATTTTTCTATGTGATCAAATGAGCGTCGCCATTATTGACAAAGCCATGTTTGCCGGAGTGCGAAAGGTCTTACAATTACCGGTTGATTCAGAAACGTTAATAGAAAACATTGAGCTTGTTAATCAGGTTGAAAAATCGCGATATGAAAATTCAAGTCAAGGGGTTTCCAATAGGGAATCCAAAGTCGTAACCGTTTTTGGAGCCAAAGGGGGTATTGGAAAAACCACCATTGCCGTTAATGTCGGGGCGGCTTTGGCAAAAATGGGAAAAAAGGTGGTCATGATTGACGCTAAATTGCAGTTCGGGGATATGAATGTTTTTTTTAATGTGGATTCGAAGAATACCATTTCCGATCTTACCCAGGGCAGTGATTGTGGCGATATTGATGCCATCAAAAGAATTATGGCCCTTCATTTTTCCGGAGTGACTATTTTATGTGCGCCTAAAAGCCCGGAATATGCAGAATATGTAACGGTAAAAAATATTGATACAATCATAAATACTTTGAGACCCTATTATGATTATATTATCATTGACACCCCACCGATGTTTAATGACATTACCATGAGTGCCATTGAAAATTCGAATCTCGTCCTTTTAATTGCAGAACCGGATATTTCAACACTGCGCAATACAAAAACAAGTCTCAGTATTTTAGATTCATTACTGCAAAGAGACAAAACAGAAATTGTCATTAATCGTGTTTCCAATGGGATGATTTCTATTAAGGATATTCAGAAGGTTCTTGATGTCACCATAAAAAACAAGGTGCCGCTGGATTTGAAAACAGCGTTGACTTGTCATAATAAGGGGATTCCTTTGGTGATTGAAGCACCAAAAACACTCATTGCCCAGGAACTTATAAAACTCGGGAAAAATGTTATCGATTTAATTGAAAAAAAGTGAATTAGAATTTAATTCAGATAGGGGGTAAGCCATGGGACTGTTAGATAAATTAGCCCAGCAACGATTAGGACCGCCAAACGAAAATGAAAATGAAGCTCAAAGTAAAAAGGATGTACCCTACATTGATATGTATTCTGATTTGAAAATCAGAATACATCAGGAAGTCATTGATGAAATAAATAAAAACCAATTGGGAAAAAATGAAAAAGAGGATACGGATGGCATTCAAAAAACCATTGAAGAAATAATGGATCTTGAAGCCACTCATATTAATCGAGCGGATAAAGCAAAGATATCTCAGGATTTACTCAATGATATCGTTGGTTATGGTCCTTTGGAAATTCTGCTGAAAGATCCGGATATTTCTGAAATTATGGTCAATGGACCTAATCGGGTATACATTGAAAAATCGGGGATCATAGAATTATCAGAAGTTGTTTTTAAAGATGATAATCATGTCATGAACATCATTGATCGTATCGTATCATCGGTTGGCCGGCATATTGATGAATCCAGTCCCATGGTGGATGCTCGTCTGCAAGATGGCTCTCGCGTCAATGCTGTCATTCCTCCATTATCATTGGTAGGACCGATTATAACCATTAGAAAGTTTTCTAAAAAACCGATTTCAGTGGAACAATTATTGGATTTCGGATCCATGTCAAAAAAAATGATTGCTTTTTTAGAAGCCTGTGTTAAAGGAAAACTAAATATTATTGTTTCGGGAGGAACCGGCAGCGGGAAAACCACCACCCTGAATGTATTATCCAGTTTTATCCCTGCCAATGAGCGGATCATAACCATTGAAGATGCTGCGGAACTCCAGTTATTTCAGGATCATTTAATAACGCTGGAAAGTCGGCCTCCCAATTTAGAAGGAAGAGGCCGAATTTCCATCAGGGACCTGGTCGTTAATGCCCTGAGAATGCGACCTGACAGAATTATCATAGGCGAGGTTCGATCGACGGAAACCATTGATATGCTGCAGGCAATGAATACCGGTCATGATGGTTCCCTTACCACTATTCATGCCAATACCCCAAGAGATGCCATGTCCCGAATTGAAACCATGGTGCTCATGTCCGGCGTGGATTTACCTCTTCGGGCTATCCGTGATCAAACCACCTCGGCTTTGGATATTATCGTCCAGCAATCACGGCTTCGGGATGGGACGCGCAAGGTCATCAGCATTACTGAAGTCATTGGTTTGGAAGGAGATGTTGTGATCATGCAGGAACTCTATAAATATGAAATGTCCGGTCAAATGGATAGCGATGGTAAGTTTAAAGGGCGGTTTAAAAGTATGGGGATACGCCCACGATGTGTTGAAAAAATCATTCACAATGGTGTAATGGTTAATGATGATTGGTTTAATGAAAATTAAACGTGAGGAGGGAAAGATAAAATGAATGCATTGTCACTCTCTGTTCTGATTGCTTTCGGGGTATTTATTATGGTATTGTGTGTATTACTCATAATTTCCAAAGATAAACGTCAAATCCAAAAAAGAATGGATTTCATGATAACTTTAAGCAGCAGAGACCGAGTAAAACTCAGAAAACGAAAAGATAAACGAATAGGAAATTCAGATGACAAAATAAAAATATTTAAAAGACTGATCAGTAATTTATCCATGTCTGGAATTTCAATCAGACCTTCAGAGTTTTTAATTATTTGGCTAATAGCTGCATTGGTACCGGCAACCTTGCTTTTATTCATCAGTCAGAACGTTGTGGCCGCTTTGGGCGCAATGATTATCGGTTTTTTTTTACCGCCATTTTATGTACACACCAAGCATGTGAAAAGGGTTGAACTTTTTGAAGCTCAATTGGTAGATGCCCTTGGCATTATCTGCAGCAGTTTGAAAGCAGGTCTCACCTTTCAACAGGCACTGATGAGCATTGCCACCGAAATGCCCAATCCCATAGCTGTTGAATTTAGTCGGGTGGCACGCGAATTAAAATTGGGAATACCGCTGGAAAAATCCTTAACCAACCTTTCCGAAAAAATAAAAAGCAAAAATTTTATGATGATCGTATCGGCTATTTTGATTCAGCGTCAAACCGGCGGAAATCTATCTGAGATTCTTAACAACATCGCAGGCACCATTAAGGAACGGTTTAAAATAAAAAGCGAAATAAAGGTGCTGACAACCACCGGACGAACATCCGGACTTATTGTTGGTTTGATGCCAATTTTTGTGTTGCTGGTATTCATGCTTTTAAATCCTGATTATGTGCTGATTTTTTTTAAATCGAATCTTGGCATTACAATGCTGGTAGTCGGCGTGGCCATGGAAATTATTGGCTATTTATTTATCAGAAAAATCGTGAATATTAAATTTTAATATTTTTTTTGAAGATTCATTAATTTACCAAAAAGAGAAGGAGGGATATAGGTCATGACAGTTTTTACTCTGTGTATTTCAATATCTGTATTTATAGCAATCGTGGCGGTTTTTTATAAACGGGCAAAGGCAGCAGATAATAAGTGGAAAAGATTAAATGCAATCAGGGAAACTTATGAAGTTCAGGTGGATGAAGCTTTGGAAAAACCTTTTGTTCAAAGAATCATTATCCCGTTTTTTACCGCATTGGTTAAAAAGGTTTCTAGCCTGCTTCTCAAGCATAAGGGCAATGATAAGGGCAATGATAAGGGCAATGATAAGGGCAATGATAAGGGCAATGATAAAAACAAAAAAGTCGAAAACAATCTAAAACTTGCCGGGATTAATATTGGCGTCAATGAATACAATGCAGCACGGTTAATATTTTCCGGAGCTTTGCTTATTATTGCATTATTTGCGACAGTTCTATTTTCTGTTACTTTGTTAGTCAAGCTATTAATCCTGCTGGTGACTCTCTTAGGATCTGTTATCGGCCCTAATGTTTTTTTGAAACTTAGAATCAATGGACGAAAAGAAGAAATAAGAAATCAGTTGCCGGACGTTATGGATCTATTGTGTGTTTCCATGGAGGCCGGATTGGGATTTGATTCCGCTCTCATAAAAATAGGTGAGCGACTCCACGGTGCATTGGTAGTAGAGCTAAACATTGTCCACTCAGAAATCAGCTTGGGAAAGCCTCGTAGAGATGCCCTGAAAAGTTTTGCTGAACGAAACCCGGTGGATGAAATCACCACTTTTGTGGCGACTATTATTCAAGCGGAAAAATTAGGGGTCCCGATTAAAAATGCTTTGGTCCTTCAAGCCCAGGAGCTTCGAGTAAAAAGAAGACAACGTGCAGAAGAAAAGGCAATGAAAGCTCCTGTAAAAATGCTGATTCCTTTGGTGATTTTTGTTTTACCGGTTTTGTTTATTGTTTTATTAGGTCCAACCATCCTACAGCTGGTGGACCAATTTGGAGGAATATAACGTGAAAAGTTGCAAAGTGGTAAAAGATGAGTTGGTATTGGTTGATCATGTCAGAATTGCCGATCATTTTTTTGAAAAATTGGTTGGCCTTTTAAAGGATAAAGTGTTAGAATCACAGCAAGGTTTATTATTAAAAGGCTGCAAACAAGTTCATACCATTGGCATGAAGTTTCCCATTGATGTGATCTTTTTATCCAAAGGAGGAGTGATCCTGCACCTGGAAAATAATATGCTGCCAAGACAAATGAGCAAATATATAAGAAGCGCTTTTTGGTGTCTTGAACTGAAATCAGGTGCTGTACAGGAGCATCATCTCAAATTAAATGATCTTATCGAATTTGAAATGAACTAATTTAACCAGGGAGTATTAAAGAATGAAAGAAAATGTGAAACAATTAAGTCTGGATGAGTTAAGAAATGGTTCCGTTAATTCATATACAGACGTAATTTTTAGAAAAAAAAACTTTGGCGGAATTGATCCTAAAGAAGTATCAGAATATATACGAACATTAAAAGAGCGTTTAAACAATGCCGAGGTTTCCTTTAAAGAACGACTTGAAGAATATAGCGAAATGACTGCGATGCTAACTCAGGAACGGGACAAATATTTAAGTATGTTTAAAGCGTGTGAAAGCACGAATTTAGATTTGCAGCAACAATTAAAAATAGTAGACAAAGATAATGAAGCATTAAACATCAAAATACAAGGTATGTCCATTGCATTAAAATCGCAAGATGATGGTCAGAAGAATGAGAAAATTGAATTAGAAAATGCAGAAATGCAGAATAAAATCAATGAATACAAAGAATATAAAGATGAAAGCATTGATTTGAAAAACCAGCTCAATCAACTCAAAGCAATGGTTCAGGATCTCAATGAGGAAATAGAAAATTGTGCAAAGAATGACGTATCAAGCGAAGAATATGAAAATATCATCGCAGAAAATCAGATCATTAAACAAAAATACGATGAAGCTGTCTATGAAAGAGGGCTTCTTTTGGCTGAAAAAAATATTCTTACTGAACAAAATAGTCGGATATCAACAAGTTTGGTGGAATCCAATGAAAAAAATAAAGAACTGAGAAATATAAATACCACTACCAAGCTTAATACAAGAAAGATGATTGTGGAATTTGAAACAAAAGCCTATGAATGCGCACAAAATCACCGGAAAAACATTGATCAGATTAGTGAGAATATTAAAAGTACTTTAAATATTCTTCACTATGAAAATATGGATATAGCAAATCTAATCAGCAGTCCCTATGAAAAATTCAATCTTGAATTAGATGATGCTGACGTTGAGGTGAAATCCAGTACAATCTGCGATGAAGAAGGGTTGGAAGCTATATCCGCTCTTACCGCTTCAATGGAGGAAAAACTTCTTTCTAAAACGAAATATTAAAGCGTATCATATATTAGAACTGTTGAAAAATGAGATGCTTTTTTAGCAGTTTATCCTTAGGTCCAATAATTTTGATGTGAAATTTTAATATCCTTGATTGTCGGGTTTAAGAACCACAAATAAATAAGCAAATAATAAAGAGCTATATTAATAAATGATGTTGTGTTAATATAGCTTCAGTTTGACCTGAAAGTTGTTAAATCGAAAAGAACCTGATGACCAAAATTGCATTTGGAACATCATGTTTTTTTTATCTCCAAAAAGCGTTTTGTAATTCAAAGGTATTGTGATAGTATAATCGAAATGATTTGCAAGGAGTATGCATAATAATGGATGAATTTTTATATTGGATCTGGTTTATGGGTCTTGAAAAAATAACTCTGAAACAAAAAAATATGATGATTAATCGCTATAGTTCGCCTAAAGCAATTTTTTCTTTAAGTCAGGAGTCCATGAAAAAAACAGGCATTTTAAAAGAAAGCGGACTGGATTATTTTTCACAGTCGAAAAGTTTAGAAAAAGCGAAAAATAACAGAGATTATATGGAAGTCCATCATATTGAATTAATCACAATAAATTCTCCTGTTTATCCAGAGTCCCTAAAAAACATCTATTTGCCTCCGGTTGCTTTTTTCACAAAAGGGGATATCTCTTTGCTTGAAAATGAGTTTACCATTGGTATTGTAGGTTCCCGTAACCCCACGGTTCAAGGCCAGAAATACGCCAGGGGATTTGCCAGTGCTCTTGCCACAGTTGGTGTTACAATCGTTAGTGGGCTGGCATCTGGGATTGATGGTGAAAGCCATTGGGGAAGCCTTAATGAACTAGGAAATACGATTGGGGTTTTAGGCACCGGAGTCGATGAATGTTATCCAAGATCAAATCAAAAACTATATGACCGGATGTCTGAAGAATCCCTAATTATCAGTGAATTCAATCTGGGAGAAAAAGGGCTGCCATTTCATTTTCCCCTGAGAAACCGAATGATCAGTGGATTATCTCAGGGGGTTTTGATTATTGAAGCTCGAAAAAAAAGCGGTTCACTGATTACCGCCAACCATGCCCTGGAACAAGGAAAAAATGTGTATGTCATTCCCGGGGAGATTAGTTCGGCTCACTGGGCCGGGGGAAACCAGTTATTAAAGGAAGGCGCAAAATTGGTCACTGAACCCAAAGATATTCTGGAGGATTTTGTTATTCCAGGAAACGCTTTAAACCGGGAAAATAAATTTGCTCCTGAAGTACAAATCAAAAAAATCAGCGATCCGGATGAGAAAAAGTTATATGACCTGATTAATAGAGGACACGACACCATTGATCAACTGGTTTTAATTTCAGGACTTCCAATAAATCAGGTGAACAGCCTATTAACCATGTTGGAAATCGAAGAAGTCATCCGAATTCAGTATGGAAATATAATATTGACTTAAGGTGTCTGGGTTATATTATATGGCAGCATTTGTAATCGAATGTTTTTTTTGCTATAATGTTGCTGCTTACGAATAGTTAGAGTTATTATGAATAAAAAATATAAGGAGGTATTCAATGGTTAAAACCTTAGTTATTGTTGAATCACCGGCAAAAGCAAAAACAATTAAAAAATATTTGCCAAAGGGATATGAGGTTGAAGCGACTATGGGACACGTCATCGATCTCCCTAAAAGTCGAATCGGCATTGATATAGAAAATAATTTCACACCGGAATATATTAAAATTCGCGGAAAGGCCCAACTCTTAAAAAGCCTGAAAAAAGCTGCCAGTAATGCAGATTTTGTTTATTTAGCAACTGACCCCGATAGGGAGGGAGAAGCAATCTCCTGGCATATGGCCAATTTTTTAGAAATTGACTTAAATACGAAATGTCGAATTGAGTTTCACGAAATTACAAAAAAAGCAGTCAATGCGGCCATCGATAATAAACGAAACATTGATATTGACTTAGTTAACTCCCAGCAGGCGCGTCGAATTCTCGATCGACTGGTTGGATATTCTCTGAGTCCTTTTTTGTGGAAAAAAGTTAAGAAAGGTCTGAGCGGCGGACGTGTTCAATCCGTGGTGACCCGGATCATCGTTGATCGTGAAGAAGAAATTGCCGCCTTTATTCCCGAGGAATACTGGAATCTTGATTTGCTGCTTAAAAAAGAGAATGATGACAAACAATTCATTTCAAAATTTTATTCGGAAGATGGAAAAAAGAAAACAATTTCAAATGCCGAAGAGGCCTGTCGTCTTGAAAAAATTGTTTCTGACAACAATATATTGGTTGATAAGGTTAAAAAACGTATTAGAAACCAAAAGCCACAACTGCCATTTACCACCAGTACATTGCAGCAGGAGGCCTATAAGGTTCTTGGTTTCACAACCCAAAGAACCATGCGATTGGCCCAGCAACTTTATGAGGGTGTCAATATTGAAGGCAGTGGTTTAACCGGCCTCATTACCTATCTCAGAACCGATTCTACCCGAATTGCCGATGAAGCGGTTCAGGAGTGTAAAGTCTATATTGAGAATCATTTTGGGACCGAATATCTTGGAAAAGAAAAGAAAGTTGTCAAGAAAAAAAATGTCCAGGGCGGCCATGAAGCCATTCGTCCGTCCACAGTGACTATTATCCCTGAAATTGCCAAAGGATCCATTGAAAAAGATCAATATCGATTGTACAAGCTCATTTGGGATCGACTCCTCAGCAGTCAAATGTCGGATGCCCAATATTATGTGACAGATGTTGATGTTGCCTGTGGGAATTTAATCTTTAAAACAAAGGGTGAAATACAAAAGTTTGACGGTTTTACAAGAATCGGAAAAAATGCCAGCAATAGTGATGACAGTATTCTTCCTGAACTGGTTGAAGGGGAACCTTTAGAACGGATCAAAACATCAAAAGAGCAGAAGTATACCAAGCCGCCAGCCCGTTATACTGAAGCCTCTCTGGTAAAAATCCTGGAAGAAAAAGGGATCGGTCGTCCGAGTACCTATGCGCCAACCATTGCCACCATCAAGAATCGTGATTATGTTGAGGTCATTGAAAAGCATTTTAAACCCACCGAACTTGGGGTAACGGTGACGGCCTTAATGAAAGAATATTTCAGTGATGTTGTGAATGTTACCTTTACTGCGGAAATGGAAGCTAAACTGGATGTTGTTGCGGAAGGTGAACTTGACTGGGTCGAGGTGTTAAAAAACTTTTATACGGGATTTGAAAAGTCTCTGACCAATGCTCAGGAAAATGCCGAAGCTGTTAATATTCCAGATCCTGAATCAGATGTGGACTGTGAGTTATGTGGTCGACGGATGGTCATCAAAAAAGGAAAGTTTGGTCGATTTTTGGCTTGCCCGGGATTCCCGGACTGCAAGAATACCAAACCCTACTTTGAAAAAACAGGGGGCCTTTGTCCCCGATGCGGCGGAGAAATAGTTAAACGCCTGTCTAAAACAGGGCGAACCTTTTATTCCTGCAGTAACTATCCTGAATGCGACTATATGAATTGGGATTTACCTCTTCCTGACAAATGTCCTCAATGTGGATCCACATTGTTTCAAAAGGGGCTTGGAAAACGAAAAACACTTTATTGTGACAAAAAAGATTGCGAATACAAAACATCTATTTAAGTTTTAGAGAGTAAAATAAGCTTATCAATTAAATTTCAGAAAAATTAAAGTGGAAAGAGGAAATTATCATGTTTCATGCAACTACAATTGTTGGCATTCGTCATAATGGGGAAGTCGCCATTGCCGGGGATGGACAAGTCACCATGGGCGAAAGCATTATTATGAAAAACAATGCCAAGAAAATCAGAAGAATCTATAACGACCAAATTTTAGTGGGATTTGCAGGTTCTGTGGCTGATGCATTTACCCTTGTTGAAAAATTCGAACATAAAGTGGAACAATATAACGGAAATTTAAAACGTGCCGCAGTTGAATTAGCAAAGGAATGGCGTACAGATAAGATTTTAAGAAAACTTGAGGCTTTACTCATTGTCATGGATAAAACGGAAACCCTGATATTATCGGGTAATGGGGAAGTGATTGAACCGGACGATGATATTGCAGCCATTGGTTCGGGTGGATCCTATGCTCTTTCGGCAGCCCGGGCGTTTAAAAGCCATTCAAATCTCACCGCCAAAGAAATGGTTTATGAATCGCTGAAAATCGCATCTGAAATCTGTGTTTTTACTAACAACAATATTTCTGTGGAAGTATTGTAGAAATGGATGAACGAAAATGAATGAATTGACACCGAAAAAAATTGTTGAAGAATTAAACCGCTATATCATTGGCCAGGAACCTGCTAAAAAAGCAGTGGCTGTGGCACTTAGAAATCGATACCGACGCAGCTTATTAACTGAAGAATTAAGAGAAGAATTTACCCCTAAGAACATTATTTTGATGGGACCCACTGGTGTTGGTAAAACAGAAATTGCACGGCGCATGGCAAAGCTTGTCAGTGCTCCCTTCATTAAGGTGGAAGCAACCAAGTTTACCGAAGTCGGGTATGTGGGCCGAGATGTTGAATCAATGATTCGAGATCTCGTGAGTACTTCAATACGAAAAGTACAACAGGAAAAAATGAAGGAAGTTTATGCTGAGGCAGGGGCGAATGTCAATAAGATTATTCTAAATATATTAGTTCCTTCAAAAAAGAAAAAAGAAACCTTGAAAAGTCCCTTTGATTTATTTATGAAACCGACCCAGCCCGTGACACCCAGTCAAAATGAAATTAACAGTGATGCTGAAAAAGAGCAGACAAAAAAAGAAAAAAGAGAAGCACTCTCAAAGGATCTCGAAGCAGGACTTCTTGAAGATGAAATCATTGAAATAGAAGTTGATGATGATGGTTCAAAATCGATTGGTATTATGCAAGGTATGAACAACGACAGTATGAGCATTAACATGAATGATATTCTCGGTGATCTTATCCCTCAGAAAAAGAAAAAAAAGAAAGTATCCGTTGCCGATGCCCGAAAGATTCTTATTAATCAGGAAGCCCAAAAGCTCATTGATATGGATCAAGTCCAGGAAATTGGTCTTCGTGATGCTGAACAGAACGGCATTATTTTCATTGATGAGATTGATAAAATCATCGGCAATGGCAGCAATCAAGGCCCGGATGTTTCAAGAGAAGGGGTTCAGCGGGATATATTACCCATTGTTGAAGGGAGCACCGTGAATACAAAATATGGCCCGGTAAAAAGCGATTTTATCCTTTTTATTGGTGCCGGTGCCTTTCATGTTTCTAAAATTTCTGATATGATCCCAGAACTTCAGGGACGTTTCCCAATCAGCGTTCAGCTGGATAGCCTGACCGAAGATGACTTTATTAAAATACTCACACAAACAGAAAATTCGGTCATTAAACAGTACCAGGAACTTATTCGAACCGAAGATGTCAATATAATATTTGAAGAAGGATCCATTGAGCACATTGCCAAAATTGCCTTTTTGCAAAACGAAGAGGAAGAAAATATTGGGGCAAGACGGCTGCATACCGTTATGGAAAAATTATTGGAAGAAATTTCATTTTACGCATCTGACTATGAACAAGAGGAATTTGTCATTAATAAAGAATACATTGAACGTATTTTCAAACTTTCTGATAAAAAGGATAATTATCAGAAATATTTACTTTAATGATTTTTAAAAAAGCCTTGTACACATTTAAGAATTATGTTATTATTTAAAGGTATGTATTACACACATTCTCTGACAGGGATCGGGTGCCTGATTTCAGGTCGAATTTTCTGAGTGATGAGAGTGGAGGAAAAACCTAGGAGGAAAAATATTATGGCATGTGTTTCAATGAAACAATTACTGGAAGCTGGGGTGCACTTCGGGCATCAAACACGACGATGGAATCCAAAAATGGCTCCATACATTTTCACAGAAAGAAACGGAATCTATATTATAGATTTACAGCAAACCGTGAAAAGAATCGAAAAAGCTTATAACTTTGTCAAAGAATTAGCTGCAGAAGGTGAAGAAATTCTCTTTGTAGGCACAAAGAAACAAGCTCAAACCAGCATCGAAAGAGAAGCAAAACGTAGTGGAAGCTACTGTGTGAATCATCGTTGGTTAGGTGGAACCTTAACAAATTTTGGTACCATCAGCAAACGAATTGATCGTCTTCATGAATTAGAACAAATGGAAGAAGATGGCACGTTTGCTCTTTTACCAAAAAAAGAAGTTATTAAATTAAAACGACAACGTGATAAATTGCAAAAATTCTTAGGCGGTATTAAAGACATGAAGGGCATCCCTGGTGCAATTTTTGTTATTGATACAAAAAAAGAAAGAATTGCCATTGCTGAAGCAAAAAAATTAGGGATTCCAATTATCGGAATCGTGGATACAAACTGTGATCCTGACGAAATTGATTATATTATTCCTGGTAATGACGATGCTATCCGTGCGGTTGCATTAATCCTATCTGTTATTTCAGATGCGATTATTGAAGGCCGACAAGGCGAACAACTTGAAGAAACTGTTCCAGTAGCACCTGTTGCACCAGCAGCGGCTGTATCAGCGGCACCTATTGCAGCGGTTAAACCAGCAGTTGAAGCTGCGCCAGTTGCAGAAGCTACACCAGTAGCTGAAGAACCAGTCGTCATTGAAACAATTGTTGTTGAAACTGTTGTTATTGAAACTGAAGCAGAATAATTTTTTAGAAAAATACCAGGAGGATAAACGTGGACGCAAAATTAGTAAAAGAATTAAGAGCTAAAACCGGTGCCGGAATGATGGACTGTAAAAAAGCTCTAGTGGAAACTGATGGAAATATCGAAGAAGCCACAACGGTTTTAAGAGAAAAAGGCCTGGCTGCGACGAACAAAAAATCAGGAAGAATTGCAGCAGAAGGCATTGTAGAATCCTATATTCATATGGGTGGAAAAATTGGTGTATTAGTAGAAGTCAATGTTGAAACTGATTTTGTTGCTAAGACCGAAGGTTTTAAAACATTCGTTAAGGATATCGCAATGCACATTGCGGCAAGTAATCCACTTTATATTTCTAAAGATGAAGTACCTGCTGAAGAAATAGAAAAAGAAAAAGAAATTCTTCGTGCTCAGGCATTAAACGAAGGAAAACCAGAACAAATCGTTGATAAAATGGTTGAAGGGCGAATTAGCAAATTCTACAAAGAATTTTGCCTTTTAGAACAGCCTTTTGTTAAAAATCCAGATTTAACCATAGCAGATTTGGTTAAAGAACAGATTATGACCATTGGCGAAAATGTTAAAATCAGACGATTCGCCCGTTTCCAAATGGGCGAAGGTTTAGAAAAAAAGACAGAGAATTTCGCAGAAGAAGTCGCAAAGCAATTAAACGTATAAGCACTAAAAAAAAGGACACTTCAGTGTTCTTTTTTTACAGTTCATAACGTTGTAAATTTCAAACAATTAAGATATAATATGACAAAAGAAAGGGGGAATATTTTTGGAACCGAAATATAAACGCGTAATAATTAAATTGAGTGGCGAAGCTATGTCAGGTTCAGTTGGCCATGGTATCAATACCTCCACAGTCAAGTCTATTTGCGAACAAATAAAAGAGGTTTTTGAACTTGGAGTAGAAATTGCCATTGTTGTTGGCGGTGGAAATTTCTGGCGTGGACGAAGTGGCGAAGGTATGGATAAATCCACTGCCGACTATATGGGAATGCTGGCAACCGTTATCAATGCTCTGGGTTTACAAGATGTTCTTGAAGAAATGGGCGTGCCGGTTCGGGTGCAGACAGCCATAGAAATGAAACAGATTGCAGAGCCTTATATTCGGCGAAAAGCTATCAGGCACTTGGAAAAAAGAAGAATTGTTATCTTTGCTTCAGGTACTGGAAATCCCTTCTTTACAACGGATACAACCGCTGCACTAAGAGCAGCGGAAATAGATGCTGAAATCATCTTACTTGCAAAAAGCATTGACGCTGTGTATGATTCAGATCCTTTAATAAATCCCAATGCAAAACGTTATACCGAATTAACCTACATTGAGGTTTTAAATAAGGGACTTAAGGTAATGGATTCAACAGCGACATCATTATGTATGGATAATCATATTCCAATTCTTGTATTTGGTTTAGATGATCCCAAAAATATTCTGCGTGCCATTATGGGCGAAAAAATTGGTACAATTATTCAGGAGGTGTAGATCATGGTAAACGAGATAAAAGCAACAACAAATGAAAAAATGAATAAAGCCCTTAATAATCTTAATGAAAGTTTAGCGAGCTTGCGAGCAGGAAGAGCGAACCCAAGAATTCTTGATAAGGTAATGGTTGACTATTACGGTGCTCCTACCGCGTTAAATCAGCTTGCAAGTGTCAGCACTCCTGAAGCCAGAATGATTGTTGTCCAGCCCTATGATTCAACAGCCATTCCGGCCATTGAAAAGGGAATACTAAAATCTGATCTTGGATTTAATCCTTCAAATGATGGTAAAATCATTCGACTGCTTATTCCGCAACTCACAGAAGAGCGACGAAGAGATTTGGTAAAACTGGTTAAAAAATATGGCGAAGAATGTAAAGTATCCATACGAAACATTCGCCGACATTCCATTCAGGATTTAAAGGATAGTCAAAAAGAAGGCTTAATCACCGAGGATGACTTAAAACAAGGTGAAAAAGAGATCCAAAAGGTTACAGATGATGAGATTAAAAACGTTGAACTCATTCTAAAAGAAAAAGAAGTTGAAATTTTAGAAGTTTAGTCGTTTTTATGAAATATGAATTTATTAATTGTAAGTACAATTCAATAAAATTTCATTAAGAGTGGGGTAACCCACTCTTAAGTATTTTTCACCCTTAAGGGTGAATTCATGGCATTTCATA
>JAENWK010000024.1 GCA_016650045.1 Eubacteriaceae bacterium
AATATGGCTAATCAGTAGGTAAGCGGAGAGGACCATTGCAAATAAGATGATAATTTCCTGGCGCGCTAAATGAGATGCATAGAGATATTGAATGTCCAGGGATAATAAAACGGTTGTTAACAGAGCGAACTTTTGTGACTGCCCAATGACCCTGCACAGCCGATAAAAAAAGGTCAGAGTCCCAACAGAGAATAATAGGGAAATCAGTCTGAAGGTGAAAATCGTGTAGCCAAACAGCTGCATAACCCCCCCTTGCAAGAGATGGAATATAAGCTTGATGGCATGTGGGTTTCGTTCATAGGCATCAAAAAAAGGCTCGGTGACGGAAATAGCGTGATTCATTATAATGTTGCGTGACAATCCGCTAAGCCATGGTTCATCGGAATGAATATAGGGAAAATCCGTTAGCAAGGTGAGATTTATAATGAAATACACCATTAGATATAAATAGATTAAATTTTCGGATTGGAAGATTTTTTTCCAGGGTTTCATGCATTAACTCCAATTATTGATGATCATATTATAAGTCGAGTATAACATAATCAGGGAGACGGTGTGCATTTATAATAATAGTGCCATTAATATTCATAATACAGCATTACAAAGATGAAGGATTGAACACCTTTACATTGGGGTATAATATTGTTAATTAAAAAATTAACGAACTAAAAGGAGAAGAGATGTCAAAAAAAAGTCGAATTCTAGTATTTATGGTAGTGCTTTTATCAGTTGTAACTTTAAGTGCCTGCAGTACAGGTACAAAAACTGATACAAAAGAGGAAACGGGTGGAGCAACGGTAGTGGAACAGGCAGTTAATGATTATTTTGCAAACATGCCGGCAGATATCTATAAGATTGATCAGGTCGCTTTTGTTGACAAGGTAAAAGCAGGGGAAACAATGACGATTCTTGATATCCGAAGTGCTGATTCTTATGCGCAAGGTCATATCAAGGGTGCCATCAGTATGCCGTGGGGTCCCACTTTGGCTGCGAGCCTTACCAAGATACCAAACGATAAGCCGGTTATGGTTTACTGTGTGACTGGACAGACAGCAGGACAGACAGTCGCTATATTAAATGTAGCAGGCTTTGATGCCAAATCAGTTAATCTCGGATGGAATCTGGGAATTTCAAAGGTTGACGGAGTGGATGCAGTTATTGAAACAACTCCTAATGTTTTTGATGCATCAACCAATACAGCCATTGATGCCGATATTCTAACAGCAACTACAGATTACTATACCGGTTTAGAAGCCGTTGCCGGAACAACTTATGCAAACTATAAAATCACCGAAGACAATGCCAAAGCAGCCTTAGATGCAAAGGATGATAGTATTATCTTCTTAGATGTTAGAAAAGCTGAAGATTTTGCAAAGGGACACATTGAAGGCGCTGTTAGCATTCCTTTTGGTAACGGTATGGAAACACAATTTAGCACCTTACCGATGGATAAAACCATCATCGTTTACTGCTACACCGGACAAACAGCCGGGCAGACAGTTGCCGGTCTGAGACTGCTGGGTTATGATGCAGTATCACTTAACTCAGGTGCGGGAACAGCGTCAACCGGAACAGCAGGATGGATCAATAAAGGTTATCCACTTGTAACAAACTAATTTGATTCTACAAGAAAGTGACATTCAAATTTGATATGTCACTTTCTTGTCTATTTGTTAAAAATCAGTAGGAGAGAAAAAACGATGAATATAGAGAGAAAATTTAAAATTCAGCCACTTATCGGTTTGGGACTATTTTTAAT
Organism: Eubacteriaceae bacterium; assembly: GCA_016650045.1. GTDB lineage: Bacteria > Bacillota > Clostridia > Eubacteriales > Eubacteriaceae > Acetobacterium. The sequence continues at coordinate 1,760 of JAENWK010000024.1, forward strand.
CCTCGCACTCTTTGGTTTTATAAAAAATGGTGTTAATCCAAACTTGCCATTATTTTTATTCACAGGTGTGGCACTGGGATATATCCTGACACGTTCGAGATATGGATTCGCAGGTGGTATCAAACGGCAATATATCACCGGGGAAGGGAGCTTGGGCAAAGCGCTCTTAGTGATGTTCGCCATTGCAATGGTATTGACGGCAGTGATCCAGTGGTCGGCGGCAATGAATGGCGCAGATATACCGGGACTCAACTTCGTCAAATTTTTAAATATTTCAATACTGCTGGGAGGATTCTTATTCGGTATGGGAATGATGCTTGCCGGAGGATGTGCTTCCGGAACCTTATGTGATGCGGGGGAAGGTGAAGGTCGGGCACTGATCGCATTGGTTGCCTTTATTCTGGGATCGGTGCCAGGTTTGGCGGTACAAGATATGCTCAATACATCAGCAATTGGACAAATCGGCATGAAAATGTATTTGCCGGATGTTTTCGGGTATGTGGGAGCAGTTGCCCTATCATGTCTGGTTTTGTTCGGACTTTATGTGATGGTTCAAAAATATGAGAATTTTCGAAAAAAAGAAGGTTATTTTAAAGAAACTGTTTATGAAGATCAGGAAATGCCAATGGCAAAGGAAGGCAAGTTTAAATTGTTTAGCTATCAAACCTTCCATAAAGTCTTTGTACAACGATGGCGCTTTATGACAGGTGGTATTTTGCTGGCGATTATGTTTGCCTTTATCTTGGTGACTACCGGTAACAGCTGGGGGATAACCGGGGCGTTTACAACCTGGGGTGTTGCTTTCTTCCAGATGTTTGGCATTGAATTTACGGCGCCTGTTTTCGCATATACTGTTGAAACAGCTAACAACGGCATTCTAAATGATCCGTATTCGCTACGAAATTTGGGTCTGATTTTCGGTGCGGCCATCGCTTTCTTATTGGCAGGTCGATTCACCTTTAAATTTAAATTTAAATTTAAAGATGTATCCTACTACCTATTAGGCGGATTTTTGATGGGCTTTGGCGCCCGACTGGCTGGCGGATGCAATATCGGCGCATTGTTCTCAGGGATTTGTAATTTCTCCTTGTCTGGATGGGGCTTTTTTATCACATTGACACTTGGCGGGATATTCGCTCTAAAAGTATTTGCGGGAAACGTGGACGTTATTCCTCAGGATCGGCATCTAAAGGTTGGCGTACCTGGCAATGAGATACTCAAGGAAAGCTTTGCTTTGAATCAAGAATAAAATACGGGAATAAAGGTTTGGATTAGAGACTGAAAAATGTTAAAATAGAAATATCGTTGATTAACATAGAAGGAGGAACCAAGAATGGGAAAAAAAGTATTGATTGTTGGAGGAGTTGCCGGTGGCGCTTCTGTGGCCGCGCGAGTAAGAAGACTTGATGAATCGGCGGAAATTATTATGTTTGAAAAAGGACCAAATGTGTCTTTTTCAAATTGTTGTCTGCCAAATCATTTAAGTGGGATGATTGAAAATAGTGAAGACCTGGTGCTGATGTGTCCAACAAACTTTAAAAAGCAGTATAATATCGAAGCGCGGGTGAACAATGAAGTGCTTAAAATCAATAAAGATGAAAAGACAATTGTGGTTAAAGATCTGATGTTTGGCAAAGAATATAATGAATCATATGATGTCTTATTTCTGGCGACCGGAGCCAACCCAATCGTTCCAAAAATTACAGGATACGACAAGCCAAATGTATTTACCGTTAAAAATGTGGTTGATATCGATAAGTTGAATAAATTTGTTCAAAATGGGGTAAAAGATGTTGTTGTCGTCGGAGGCGGATTCATTGGGGTAGAAGTTGCTGAAAATCTGAAACATTCTGCCGCCGATTTCAATGTTACACTGGTGGAGCAGGCAGATCAGATCATGGCGCCCTTTGATTATGATATGGTTCAGATTCTTCACAAGGAGCTGATGGACAATAATGTCGATCTGATTCTTGGCGATGGGATTGCAAAAATATATGATGATAGCATTGAATTGACATCAGGTAAAAAAATCAAGGCGCAGGCTGTGGTCATGGCCATCGGCGTCACACCGGATACTAAATTGGCAGTAGCGGCCGGACTTGAAATCGGCGAAACCCGGGGAATTCTGGTCGATCACAATTATAAGACAAGCGACAAGAATATCTATGCAGTGGGCGATGCCATCGAAGTGTATCATCAATTGACCCATTCAAAAACAAAGCTTGCCCTGGCCGGACCGGCACAGAAGCAGGCAAGAGCAGCCGCTGGCAATATGTTCGGGATTCCAGTTCAAAACACCGGCGTCATTGGTTCTTCCTGCATCAAGATTTTTGAGATGAATGCTGCTTCCACCGGATTGACTGAAAAAGCCGCTCAAAAAGCAGGCATTCAGTACGACTTTGTCTATATTATCCCAGGTGATATTGTTGGGATCATGCCGGGTAACAGTCAATTCTTCTTCAAAATGGTTTACGAAGTGCCTACGGGAAAAATCCTTGGTGCTCAGGCAATCGGTCGGGGTAATGTCACAAAGCGCGTGGACGTTATAGCGACGATGATTACAATGGGTGGTACTCTTGAAGATCTGAAAGAACTGGAGCTATGCTATGCACCGGCCTTCAGTACCGCCAAAGATCCGGTTAATTTTGCCGCTTTGGTTGCTCTGAATATATTAAACGGCGAATTCAAGCAGATTCCAGTCACTAAGGTCCGGGAATTGGTGGAAAATAACGCCTTTATCATTGATGCCCGTGAACCTCATGAATATGATAAGAGTCATTTGCAAAATGCGGTGAACATCCCCTTGAGTCAATTCCGCCAACGTTTGGACGAGATTCCCAAGGACCAACCGGTTTACGTTCATTGCCGAAGCGGTCAGCGAAGCTACAACATGGTCAGAGCATTGGGGCAATTGGGCTTTAATAATATCTGGAATATATCCGGTTCCTATCTGGGTATTTGTTTTTATGAATATTTCAACGATAAGGTGCAGGGACGCAAACCAATCGTGACGGACTATAATCTCAACTAGGTAAGAGACGAATTCAAATAGGTTGTTTTTAAAAGAAATTTTGGGGTGCAGATAAGTAATCAATGATTCATCTGTTTTATAATCGATGGATTGTTATTATCTGTATCTTATTTTTTAATATGGAATACCTTCACTGCTAGTGACAATTGCTGCATTTTTTCGCTTTTTAGTAACTATTGAATGATTGCAAAACTAATGATAGTGCATTTTTGAGGATTCTTAAATATAAATATGATATCAATTTGATTGAAAACTGGTCTCCTCCGTGATAAAATAGAGAAAAGGAAACGGCATGAAGAATAAGAAAAAAAATAGTTTAACCAATCGATTATTAACCATCGGCACTTGGCTGACCATTCTAATTGTCTGGTATACGACAACGAAGCTTGGTCTTGTCTCACCTCTTGTCGTTCCTTCTCCGGGAGCAGTTTATCAAACATTCTTGAGTATTTTACAAAATGGCTACAATGGCAGAAGTTTATGGGCACATTTAGGGATCAGCTTTTACCGATTGTTTGTGGCTTCTTTATTGGCCATTGTAACAGCGATTCCGCTTGGCCTTTTAAGTGGGTATTTTGAAAAAGTTAGGGCCATTGTGGATTCCATTGTTCAGTTTTACCGGCCATTGCCGCCACTTGCCTATTATGTGGTATTGATTCTATGGCTTGGCATTGATGAATCGTCCAAGATTACCCTGCTTTTCCTGGCCGCATTTGCTCCGATTTATGTTTCGTGTGTGTCGGCTGTTACCAACATCAGTCAGGACTACATTTTAAGTGCAAAATCCTTGGGTGCTAATGAACGAGATGTTTTTTTCAATGTTGTTTTTCCAGCCAGTCTTCCCGATATTTTTACCAGCATTCGAACCGCCATCGGTATGGCTTATACCACTCTGGTTTCGGCCGAGATGGTAGCAGCAAGTTCCGGAATCGGTTGGATGGTCATTGATGCATCACGTTATTTAAAAAGCAGTGTTATTTTTGTGGGTATTATTATTATGGGTATCACAGGGGTACTCATTGATTTAGGTCTGAGGGCTCTGGAACATAAGATTGTATACTGGAAGGGATATCAATAGGTGAAAAACATGAAAAAATGGACATTGAAAATTGGGATGATCCTGATCATCGCAGTACTGTCAGCGACGCTAATGGGGTGCGAAAAGGGTGGATCAGAGGATGGATTGCCTAAAGAAGTGAACATCGGCTATTTGCGTGTTCCAAATGATGAAATGGTGGCAAAGACCATGGGAATCTACGATCAATATTTTACTGAGCAAGGCATCACCTGTAATTTTATTATCTTCGATTCTGGTGTGGATGCCAACAAGGCACTGGCTTCCGGGAGCATTGATTTTGCAACAATGGGCAATACCAATGCGATTATTGCTTTATCAAGTGGGGTGGATGTAGAGCTCATCTGGATTCATGAGGTATTGGGTAAGATCGAAGGACTGGCGGTGAAGAATGGCTCAAATTTAGGCAGTGCTGAGGATCTTAAGGGACAGAAAATCGCAACGCCTTTCGCAAGTACCGCTCATTATAGTTTGCTGAATTATTTAAAAGAGGCTGGTATTGAAAAAGATGTCCAGCTTATGGACATGCAAACCCAGGATATTGTAGCTGCCTGGGAAAGAGGCGATATTGATGCTGCCTATACCTGGCAACCGACTCTGGGAGAACTCTTGAAAAACGGGACCATGCTGGTGAGCAGTGAGGAAATGGCTAATAAAGGATACGTGACCGCTAATGTCTGTATGGTGCAGAAAGAATTTTCCGGCAAATATCCCGAGCTCGTCGCCGGTTTTATTAAATGTTTAACCGAAGGCGGGGCTGCCTACCGTGGCAATGCTCAGCAAAGTGCCGAGATCGTTGCAAAAGAATTGGAAATTACCCCGGAGGAAGCCTTATCTCAAATGGAAGGGTCACTCTGGCTAACACCGGAAGAGGCATTAAGTGCTGATTATATGGGAACAACGGAATCACCCGGTCATTTTTCCAAGATCATGAAAGATACTGCGGATTTTCTGCAAACCCAGAATTCCATTGTGACAGCACCATCTCAGGAAGAATTTGATGCTGCCATTAATTCCGAATACATTGAAATGTCTTTGGAAAATTGAGAGAAATGAATGAAAGATGAAAAACTTGGTGATATCTTAATCGAGATCAAAAATCTGGGAGTCTATTATACCAGCAGCAACGAACCCATCAAAGCAATCTATGATATCAATCTGACCATTCATCGAGGCGATTTTATCTGCGTTCTGGGTCCATCGGGTTGCGGAAAAAGCACGTTGCTGAAGGTCATTGCCGGATTTTTAAAACAAACCGAAGGGTCTTTCTTAATGCAGGGGAAAGAGGTGGATGGACCGGATTGGAACCGCGGCGTTGTTTTTCAGTCGGCATCATTATACCCCTGGATGACGGTCCGGAAAAATATTGAGTTCGGGCCAAAAATGAAAGGTTTGCAAAAAAAAGACATTTCAGAAATTGCCACCCATTATCTTGAACAGGTCAATCTGCTTGAATTTGAAAATCAGGCGACCTTTGAACTGTCGGGCGGCATGAAACAGCGGGTTGCCCTGGCGCGGGTTCTGGCTAATGAGCCCGAGGTCATGCTGATGGATGAACCCTTAGGCGCCCTGGATGCCTTAACTCGGATTCATATGCAAAAGCTCATTCGGGATATCTGGAGAAAGAATCATAATACCATTTTTATGATTACCCATGATGTCGATGAAGCACTTTCGCTGGGTACCCGTGTTTTGGTAATGTCTAAAGGCCCGGGTACCATTATTAAAGAACTGAATTTAGATTTCATCGAAAATGCTGTTGATTCCCGAACTGGTCGTGTGCATATCAATGAAGAATATCTTAAGTTAAAAGAAGAGATTCTGGATCTGATCGATACCTGAACAACAGACCTGTCAGAGGGGTGCCGACATATAAGGTCGGTATCCTTCTTTTTTATTTGTGTAAATCGAACTAGGCTGTGAAAAATATATTTAGAGGTTTTGATGGTAAGGCCATCGTGTTTGGCCGTCTTAAAAACCTTGAAAATTGAAGAAAAAGGATGTCAACGCTATGATACCATTTAACAAGCCTCTTATTTTGGGAAAAGAACTGGAGTATATTCGTCAGGCCATTACAGCCAACCACATCAGCGGCGACGGGGCCTATACAAAGGCGTGTAACGATTGGCTAGTTGATCAGACAAAAGCCACCAAAGTACTGCTGACAACCTCCTGCACCCATGCTCTGGAAATGGCGGCCATCCTGTGTAAGATTAAACCAGGAGATGAAGTGATTATGCCATCCTTTACCTATGTGTCGACTGCCAATGCCTTTGTATTACAGGGGGCAAAAATTGTTTTTGTGGATATCCGGCCGGATACCATGAATATGGATGAAAATCTAATTGAGGCAGCGATCACTGAAAAGACCAAGATCATCGTACCCGTTCATTATGCCGGGATCAGTTGCGACATGGATAAAATTATGGCCATTGGCGCGAAGTATCACTTATTGGTCGTTGAAGATGCGGCTCATGGCATGATGGCCAAATACAAGGGCAAGGCATTGGGAAGTATTGGAGATTTAGGGTGCTTCAGCTTTCATGAATCCAAGAATTATTCAATGGGAGAAGGCGGTGCGATTTTAATCAATCATAAAAAATTCTGTCATCGGGCTGAAATCATCCGGGAAAAAGGAACTAATCGCAATGATTTTTTATGTAAAAAAATTGACAAGTATACCTGGGTTGATGTGGGGTCTTCTTATTCACCCAGTGATATCAATGCGGCCTATCTTTTTGCACAGCTTGAGGAAGCACAAAAAATAAACCATCGGCGCCAGGACTTATGGCGTCAATATTATGATTTATTAAAGCCCCTGGCAGATAAAAAAATAATTGAATTGCCTCATGTTCCAGATGAATGTGAGCATAATGGACATTTGTTTTACATTAAGCTCAGGGATATGAACGAGCGGAATCAGCTCATTCATTACCTTAAACAATATGGGATTTCTTCCGTTTTTCATTATATTCCACTGCATAGTTCCCCGGCGGGGTTTGAATTTGGCAGATTTAATGGGGAAGATCGTTATACTACCAGTGAAAGTGAACGCATATTGCGATTACCATTATTTTATGATCTTTCTGAGGAAGAGTTGATGACTGTGGTTGAGAAAATCTATGAGTATTCAGTCAAATATCATGGCAATTGAGAACTAGCATAGTATTTCAACAACATTATTTATTGGTGGAAGATATCTCATGACTAATATTGGGAAAATTATGATTGGGTTGGATCAAGCTAATTTAACAGGATTAGATTTTGATTTTGTAGGGTACGGAAAACCAAATTTAGCATAAAAATATTTTTAGAAAGATTCAGATACAAAGTCATATAATTTGATTCAAATTATATGACTTGACAATCGGTCTAATGCAACGATACCGTCTTAAACGCCGTTTTTTTTAATTGTTCATACAAAGCCACTAGAGATGTGGCTTTGTATAGATTTCGAAGATGAAATATAATTTAAAAAACTTTGCTTTTTTAATGTAGTCATGTTATTATACAGTAAAATTGATCTCGTAGCTCAGCTGGGAGAGCATTACCTTCACACGGTAGGGGTCGCTGGTTCAAGTCCAGTCGGGATCACCATTATTAACCGTATAGCGTCCATTGGGACGCTTTTTTGTTTGCTCAATCATCTAATCGATCAAACGTTATTAGCTATGGCATTTGCTCGCCTCATTGACCTATAAAGTTTAGGTGAAATGTATTCCGCTCCAGTAAACAGGGTCTTTGACAATGGTTTTATCACCGAGATCAACGTCCTCCAGTGCCCATTTTTCATATTCTTTAAAGCCGGTACGGTCAATGATATAGCCGATGTGTTCTTTCCCACCAGGGGCGGAACGATCGATGTGGTTCTCAACAAATCGGTAAGTGTTTTTAATAATTTTAATAATGACATCTTCGGTAGTCCAAACCAGAAAATCCTCGGCAAGACGGGGATTTCGTTTTCCCGTTCGACCCATAATGACCAGGCGATAGTATTTTTCAGGACTTCGGGTCCATGCCCGGGTAGGACAATTGATGACACATTCTCCGCAACCAACGCATTTCTCGGTATTTCGGACAATTCGATAATTTTCAACGGTCAGGGCATCCACGGATTTTTTCTTACAGGCTTTTACACAGGCCTGGCAGTTCACACAGCGTTCCTTTTCATATTGAGGTTCTGTCATTCCGATGATCCCAAAATCCTGCATCCGGGCTTTGATGCAATCATTGGCGCATCCGGTGAAAGCAACCTTAAAATGAAGATCATTTGGAAAGATTTCTTGCTCCATTTTTTTTGCAAAGTCAGTGGTATTGTAATTGGCAAAGGGACAGACATTGCTGCCAATGCAGGCAGAGACATTACGGGTGCCGGCAGCTGTATAGCCTTTGCCCGGAATTTCCTGGTTTATTTCCAACTTATCAATAATCGGCTGAAGCAGGGCATTAACTGCATCCATATCTTCAAAACGAATCCCGGGAATTTCAAAGCCCTGACGAGTGGTTAAATGAATATGCCCGTTGCCATAGGTTTGCGCAATGGTCTGAATGATTGGCAAAAGATCGGCAGTTAACAAGCCACCGGGAACCCGGATTCGTGAGGCTGTTTCCCCTCGAACTTTGGTCACTCGGTAGGCATTCTTTTTTATTTTTTTTGTATTCAGATCTAACATATGTTTTCTCCTAATCCTTTAAAAATTTTCCCTTGGTATAATTAAAAACCGGTCCATCCAAACAGACATAGGTATCATCAATTTTACAGTGCCCGCATTTTCCAATGCCGCAGCACATTTTTCGCTCCTGGGAAATCCAAAGATTTTCTTCACTAAATCCCTTTTTAATGAGTTCGGCAATGGTACACTTCATCATCATTGGAGGACCCACCACAATACCAACGGCCTCACCGACATTTTTAATGGGAATATCGGGAATATATTGGGTAACCATGCCGCATTTGCCACAATAACCGTCATCTGGAGTGTCAACGGTCATTATAATGTTCAGGTTTTTTTCCCAATCTTCAAAGTCTGATTTGAACAAAACATCCTTTGGTGATTTAAAACCGGCCAGGAGGGTGAATCCTTCGGTATCTGTCGGGTTGGCGGAGAAATAGTCCACAATGCCCTTCACCGGAGAAAGGCCGGTACCACCTGCCACTAACAGAATTTCCTTTCCAAGGTAATTCTCAATGTCAAAACCGTTGCCATAGGGTCCCCGGAGAAAAAGGGTATCGCCAATATAATTTTCAAAGATTTCATCCGTGACCTTGCCCACCCGACGGATCGTCAGATCAACGGTATTTTCATCGATGCCGCTGACAGAAATGGGGGCTTCCCCAAATTTCGGAAGCGAAACCTCGAAAAATTGTCCGGGTTTCACATCGCCTGAATAAGCCATTGTAAAGGTATATTCAAGATCGGTATGTTTAATGACCTCTTTTATTTCGGATAAAAAGGGCATATATGGATTGATATCAGTCATTTAGTTTTCCTCCTTTACAAGGGTGTTGAGCTTATTGATGCAGTTTGAAAAGGAAATATATTCTGGGCAGACATCGTCGCAGCGACCGCAGCCAATGCACATTTGATTCCCAAAACGTTTTTTATAATCATTGATCTTATGCATGACTTTAAAACGCATCCGTTGTCCTTTATCTTCACGAAAAGCATGCCCTCCAGCCATATCGGTGTATCCATCCACTTGGCATGAAGCCCAAACCCGACGGCGTTCCCCGGCTTTGCCGTTATCGGTATAAAAAATATCCTGCATGGTAAAACAGGTGCAGGTCGGGCAGACAAAGTTGCAGCGACCGCAGGCAATGCAGCGGTTGGTGTAATCTTCCCAAAATGGAGAATCAAAGACTGTTTGGGGAATGGTCTCTGGGATTTCTACCATTGTTTTATTTTGACTGACCGCATCTGGAATCACTTGAAGCTCAGGCATTCCAGTCAAAGCAGTATCCAGTAAATCCCAGTGACTGTCCACTTAACCAAAGAGTTTAGAGTAAATTTTGTGCCTGATTTGGAAATCCACAGTCAAATTTTAAGAAATTCAATAAAAAGAAGGCTTTTGATATAAAAAAATCTGCAGACCCTGGAGATAGGGGTCTGCAGACTTTTTTAAAATTTGTTTGGAATAAATATTTGAACAAGATGTATATTTTATTTGGTCAAGCGATTAGGCTAATAATTTTGCCAAGTCAGCTTCTGGTGTGGAGATTGGTCCGATATTGTAGTTTTCAACCAGTACATTAAGTACATTAGGTGAAATAAAAGCTGGCAGTGATGGTCCCAGCAGAATGTTTTTAATGCCCAAGGATAAAAGTGTCAGTAATATAACAACCGCTTTTTGTTCATACCATGAAAGCACCATGCTTAGTGGTAAGTCATTGACATCACATTCAAAGGCACCGGCCAAAGCAACAGCTACTTGAATGGCTGAATAGGCATCATTACATTGTCCCATATCCATTAATCGCGGCAGTCCGCCGATGGAGCCAAGATCTAAATCGTTGAATCGGAATTTACCACAGGCAAGAGTTAAAATAATGGAGTCTTTAGGTGATTTTTCCACAAATTCGGTATAGTAATTTCGACCGGTTTTTGCACCATCACAACCGCCAACCAGGAAGAAGTGTTTGATATCTCCGGCTTTTACTGCGGCAACGACCGTGTCAGCAACACCCAGAACAGTGCCGTGACCAAAACCTGTCAAAAGTGTTTTCCCGCCATTAATGCCGGTCATTTCACGGTCTTCAGCATAGCCACCCAATTCTAAGGCTTTTTCAATAACTGGTGTAAAGTCCTTATCGTTTCCAATATGTATCATTCCTGGATATTGAACCACATCCGTTGTGAAAATACGATCTGAATAACTTTCTTTTACCGGCATAATACAGTTGGTGGTGTAAAGAACTGGTGCTGGGACTCCGGCAAATTCTTTTTGTTGATTCTGCCATGCAGTTCCAAAGTTTCCTTTAAGCTGTGGATATTTTTTGAGTTCAGGATAGGCATGAGTTGGCAGCATTTCGCCGTGAGTATAAATGTTAATGCCTTTATCTTTTGTTTGTTCTAAAAGCAGTTTTAAATCATGTAAATCATGACCGGTGATGATAATAAATGGTCCTTTTTCAATGGTTAAGGACACTTCAGTTGGTACCGGGGTACCATAAGTTTCGGTATTGGCTTTGTCTAAAAGTGCCATACAGGCAAGATTGACGGTTCCTGTTTCTAAAACAAGGGGCAGTAATTCGCCCATTCCCATATCTGATCCTACGGCAATCAATGCTTTATAGAAAAACGCATCAACCACAGGATCTTTATAACCTAAGATATCTGCATGATGGGCGTAGGAAGCCATTCCTTTTATTCCTAATAGAATTAAAGTTTTTAATGAACGAATATCTTCATTGTCATTCCATAATTTTTCCATGTCATAGCTTTGTGCTGAGGGATCAAGGTCAGTTTTCATTTTTTCAACACAGGCAACCATGGCTTCAAGGCTCTCATTGTCAAAATTAACATTGGTTACGGTTGTGAATAAGGCTTTTTTGATACAGGCATCTGTTGCTTCAGTCGCTTTTGTATTTGTTACTGCACGGGCTAAACCAATGGTTGCTCCGACTAACTTATCCTGGAGTCCTGCTACTGGAGCCGTCTTACCACACACACCCTTGACATCACAGCCAGTTCCCTTAGCTGTTTGTTCACATTGAAAACAAAACATATCTTTCATGATTTTTTACCTCTTTCTAAAAATATTATTAAGCATTTAAAAATGCCTTAACTCGTATTGCTATGAGAAATAACCGGTGACTAAAAATTTCTTATTTCTGAGGAGATACAACCTGTTCGATTTCTTGTGCTCATCATACTATAATCTATTAAAAAAAACGGTTGCATATGCAACATAAAAAGAATTTATTTAAAATAATTTCAAAATTTAAAAAAGTTAATGGTTATAATGCTTGCAGTTTTATTTATTTAAACCGAATGTATTATAATCATCAATTTTGGGTATGCTCATAGTAGTGGAATCTTGAGAAAAAAACTTGAAGAAGTTATTTCACTTGGACTGCCAATCGACATCAGCGCCCCAAGCCATGGGCTTATCTGGAAAGATAATCCTATGCAAATTGTATTTTGAAATGAATGATCGGTATAGGTTCACTAAATAAGACAGTCTTTATTAAGATATGTTATAATGTAATTCAAAGAAAAGTGTGTAAAATAGAAATATTATAAGAGACAGTTTAAATTGTTTTAGGGAAAGGATTGTGGAAATTGAGTATATTAGAAAATATTTCATCGCCCAAGGATATAAAAAAGTTATCCGATAGTGAGCTTGAAAACCTTGCGGGTGAACTTCGAAATAAAATTCTCGAGACTGTATCAAATAACGGAGGGCATTTAGCATCTAATTTAGGTGTTGTTGAAATGACCATCGGGATCCACCGGGTATTTGACGCTCCCGAGGATCAAATTGTTTTTGATGTGGGACATCAAAGTTATGCTCACAAACTTTTAACAGGAAGACAAAATGAATTTCATACCCTTCGTCAATGGCAGGGGATATCAGGATTTACAAATCGCCAGGAAAGTATTTATGATCCGTTTGGTGCAGGACATTGCGGAACATCCATATCAGCAGCCCTAGGATTAGCCTCGGCGAATCAACTGGACGGCAAGGAAAACTATGTTATTGCCATTGTTGGTGATGGTGCGTTTACCAATGGAATGATCTATGAGGCATTAAATAATTGCACCAAAAATAATTTGAAACTGATTATCATACTCAATGATAATGAAATGTCAATATCCACAAATGTCGGCGGTTTATCACAGTATTTATCAAAAATACGAACCAGCCAAAAGTATTTTAATTTAAAATATAAAACCCAATCGATTTTTGAAAAAATACCTTTGGTAGGAGAGCACTTAGTAAAGGGAATCAGAAAAATTAAGAACCATATTAAAAATGCCATAGTATTTGAGAACTTTTTTGAACAGCTGGGAATTGATTATCTGGGACCCGTTGATGGCACCGATCTTAAAAAAATAGAAACAGTACTCAGGGAAGCGAAAAACAAGAATGAATGTTGCCTTGTTCATATCCATACCATTAAGGGCAAAGGTTATAAACCGGCAGAGAATAATCCTGAAGATTATCATTCTGTAGGCGCTTTTGACATAGGTAACGGGGTTGATGACAAAAAAAAGGGCAGCAGCTTTTCTTCTGTATTTGGCGAAATACTCTGTAAAGAAGCTAAGGATAATCAATCGATTTGTGCAATTACTGCGGCGATGACCGGCGGAACCGGTTTAAATGATTTCCAATTAAACTATCCAAAGCGTTTCTTTGATGTGGGCATAGCGGAAGAACATGCGGTTACTTTTTGCGCAGGTCTTTCAGCCAATGAGAAAACCCCGGTTTGCGCCATCTATTCAACATTTATCCAGAGAGTTTACGATCAACTCATTCATGATGTTGCCATTCAAAAATTACCGATGATTATGGCACTTGATCGATGTGGTCTTGTACCCGGTGATGGGATTACGCATCAGGGAATTTACGATTGTTCGTATTTATCCTCCATACCGGGAATTGAAATATTTAGTCCCGAAACCTACGATGAAATGAATCAATCTTTTCAACATGGATTCCAGCAAAAAAGTCTGGTGGTTATACGTTATCCCAAGGGACCGGAATTAGAATATGATCGCAGCAATTATATAACCTGCGGTGATCTGAGCTATTGTGATTTTTCTCCAGAGGGTTATGACGTTGTCATGATTACCTATGGAAGAATTACTAAAAATGCCTACGATGCCATTAGGTTATTGAATAATAAGTGTCGTGTTCGTTTAGTCAAATTGGTCAAAGTCTATCCCCTTGATTTAAAAAAAATATTTTCAGTCATTGAATGCGCAGACCTGATTTACATTCTTGAAGAAGGCATAAAAAGCGGCGGAATCGGTGAAAAATTAGCATCTGAATTCGCTCAGAGTGATTCTATGAAATCAAAAAAAGTAGTGATAAACGCCATTGAAAATCCTATGATTGACCAAGGTGATTTAACATCCATTTTCTCATATTATGGATTTTTGCCTGAACAACTTGCAGCTGAAATTTGTGATGTTTATGAAGCCACCACACCCATTATTTAAGATAATTTAAAAAAAGTAGTTTGATGATAGATTGACCCACTTATAATTCAGAATAATCATTGAGAAGCTAAAACGAGAAAGAGATAGTATAAGAAGCTCTTCAAACCAATAGCGGATATCAAATATTAAAAGAATAAAGGATCTAAGAGAAAGTTTAGGATTTTCTTTGAAGGATGTTAAAGGTATCCTGGAATTAGAAAAAGATTATAACCGAATCTTTACGAAAAATATAAAAGATGATTCTGTCATTGATCAATCCATAAAGATCATGAGAAATAAAATACGTTTAATCGAAGAAAAAGAGCTTTCTCTGGAGAGCTCTAAAGAAAAATTTAAAACTGCTTTAGCAAAGCTTGAAGAATTTCGTGGCACGAAATAAGGAGAACTAATATTATGAAAAAAATTGATTATAAATGGATAGCTCTTTCCTGTACAACTCTTGGAGCACTTTTTTCTGTTCTGAGTGGGACGACTCTGGTGGTGGCACTGCCAGTGATTATGAAAGATCTCAATACGAGTATGAGTGTCATAACATGGACAATTATGGGCTATATGTTAGTGATGACAATCCTGGTGCCGTCAATCGGCCGAATGGGAGATATGTATGGAAGAAAGAAGCTCTATGTCAGTGGTTTTGCCATATTTACTTTTGCTTCATTATTATGCGGATTATCTCAGTCAGGGATACAACTCATTATTTTTCGATTAATCCAAGCCATTGGAGGGGCACTTATTCTGGCCAATGGTACGGCCATTGTTGCTGATACTTTTTCTAAGAAAGAGCTTGGCAAAGCTTTAGGACTTAACATTTCTGTTATCAGTGTTGCCATCATAATAGGTCCTATCCTTGGGGGTTTTCTTATGAACTTTGGATGGAGAAGCATCTTTTATATCAACATCCCCATTGGGATCATCGTAACCCTGTGGTCGGCCTTTCAACTTAAAGAAATGAATAAGATAACCAAAAAACAAACATTTGATTTGAAGGGGACTCTAAGCTTCACAGCAGGGGTGCTTTTTCTTTTAACAGCCTTGTCTCTAGGGGGATTTATAGGATGGTTGAATCCATACATTCTTTTATTATTTGTCTTTTCCATAGCTCTGATGGCATTATTTGTATACATCGAAACCAATTCAATTGAACCCATGCTGGATTTAAGATTGTTTAAAACAAGAGTGATCGCATTTGCCTATATTAGTAATCTCCTAAATGGACTGGCAAGAGGAGCGGTAACCTTTTTACTGATCTTCTATTTCCAGGGAGTTAAGGGTTTGGATCCGCTCACTGCGGGACTGCTGTTGTCACCCTTTGCAATAGCAATGATGCTTGTTTCTCCATTTAGTGGTGGTCTATCTGACCGCTTTGGGACTAGAATTTTGAGTTCCGTGGGGCTGCTGATTACAGCGGTAGGTCTGGGAGGACTGATGATGATCACTGAAAACACATCGATTATCGAGATAATTCTATGGATGTTCATTATGGGTTTTGGCTCAGGAATGTTCTTTTCTCCCAATACAAGTTCCATAATGGGTTCGGTACCACCTAGTAAAAGAGGGATTGCCGCAGGAGTGAACACTATGATGAGTAATGCCGGTGCTCTGTTAAGTATAGCACTTTCAATGGCCATTATTTCCTCAAGCATTTCTCCAGATGCAATGCAGGCACTCTTTTTAGGCACTCAGATTGGTGCTAATGGCATTGCTATAAATGAATTTGTTGCAGGTCTAAGAATGGCATTTACCATTTCATTCGTTTTCAGTTTGACTGCAGCACTCATGTCTTATTTAAGAGGACCAAAACAACTGTGGAAGGAAGATGAAAATTCCCTACTTAATCAAAAAGCAACATAACAGATAAGTTCCTAGTTTTCAAATTTAATACAGAATAGTGAAGAAACATTCTAAAGGTTTTGTTGCCTGGGATATTTCTTTTATTTATGGTATTGGCAGTAAAAAATAATGGAATGAAATTTATTAACCCGTCTTTCGAGTAAAAACAGAAAAATTTCACATTTTCATATGATTGATGTAAGCTGGCAATTAATTCTAAATTTTGGAAAAAATAAAATAGTAATAAAGAGAAGATTTCGAGTATAATAAATAGTGATCGAGCTAAAATCATTCCAACATATGAACTAACACCAATTAAAATTTATGAATAATTCAGGAAAAAGAGCAAAAAAGATGAAATCAACAAATAATAGCAACAATAATAGCAAATGGATCATTTTATTTATCGTTTCGACGGTAACTTTTATGGCGGTTTTAGATAGTAACATTGTAAATGTTGCCTTGCCAGTCATGGCTAAATCACTTAATATTGCAGACTCAAACATCCAATTGGTCATTACAGTTTATTTGATTATTATTTCAGCAACCATATTATTTTTCGGAAGATTAGGGGATATCATAGGTAAAGGAAAAGTATTTAAGTTTGGAATTGCCATATTTACCCTTGGTTCTTTATTTTGCGGCCTGTCAAGCTCTTTTTCAGTTTTAATTTTATCCCGGGGGATACAGGCAATCGGAGCTTCAGGGGTTATGGCAAATAGTCTGGGAATTATCGCTGAGGTATTTCCAGCAAATGAAAGAGGAAGAGCCTTGGGTATTACTGGAACTTTTGTGGCCATGGGAGCTTTAGCTGGACCGCCACTGGGAGGCTTCATTGTTGAATCGTTCAGCTGGGAATATATTTTCTTAATCAATTTACCTATTGGCATTGTTACTTTTTTTTATTGTCTCAAAATACTTCCCAACGGGATCAAAGCAGCCAATGGTAAAATGGATGGATTGGGAGCGGTATTGTTTATTTTTGTGATCGTTCCTCTTTTTGCAGCCTTTGGTAAAGGTCAGGAGCTTGGATTTACTCAACCAATTATTTTATTAGGATTTTCTATATCAATAATTTCGTTTTTTGCATTTATTTTTGTAGAAAAGAAGCGTGAAGAGCCTTTGTTACAGTTGGGAATTTTTAAAAATAAATTGTTTTCTCTGAGTATCTTTTGTGGGTTTATATCTTTTGCAGCGATTTTTTGTTCACTAATCATTCAGCCTTTTTATCTTCAGGATGTCATGCAGTTTTCACCGGGACAAACAGGCTTAGTGCTAATGGTCTATCCCCTCATCTTAGCAGTGGTGGCACCCTTAAGCGGACATTTATCAGATAAAATAGGCGGTGAGATTTTAACTTTTGTTGGGCTGGTACTCACAAGTGTGGGGCTTTTGTTCATGTCAACTTTAAATGAGTATTCTTCAATTATTAGCATGGTGCTTTTTATTGGGATTATGTCTCTAGGCAATGGTTTGTTTCAATCGCCAAATAATTCCTTGGTGATGTCTACTGTTCCAAGGAATAAATTAGGCATTGCAGGAAGTATTAATGCATTGGTTAGAAATTTGGGAATGGTTTGCGGAATTGCTTTGGCAACAAGTCTTTTGTATAATAGAATGAGTTATATCATTGGCTATCAGGTAACAGATTATGTGGTTGGAAGAAATGATGCATTTATTTACGGTATGAGAATAGTATACATAACGGCAGCTGGTATTTGCATGGTTGGGGCGATTTTAACTGCGATTAGGTTATTTAACACTAAAAAAAGAAATGTAAAAATCTGATAATACGAATTTTTATAAAATGAGCTTGATCAGGATGATCATATTATTAAAACACGGACAAAAATTGATTTTAAGGAGATGAATTTTTGACATGAAAAATTAGATGGAAGCGGTTATCCATTTCATTGTACCGCTGAAGAAATTGGCACCGGTTCCAGAATAATGATGGTTGCAGATATCTTTACCGCAATCTCCGAAGACAGGCCCTATCGAAAAGGTATGACTAAAGATGAAATTCATAA
>JAENWK010000091.1 GCA_016650045.1 Eubacteriaceae bacterium
AGAAAAGAAATTGACGCATCGATAAAACAAGTTGATGCTTTAAAAGTGACCATTGAAAATTTAGAGATTCAGCTTCACACACAGCAGGAAAAAAAGAGGGAACTGGAGAAGCATGACAGTGTGCTCATACGGGATAAGGTCCTGGAGATGGAAGAAGACATCGGCGCCCTCAGTGTCCAACTGACAGACAAGAATAAACAGCATGAGTCAAAACGCGACCAGGAAAGAGACCTGGATAATCAAATCAGGGATTGTCAGGCGCAAAAAGATGGGGGAGAAGCGGATACCCTTAAAAAGCTTGATGAAATGGAAACCCAGGCAGAGAGCTGTGCCTTTGATGAACATGCCTTTATGATGGATGAAATGAAAAAGGATTTATCAGGATCCTACAACTTTACCTATATAAAAAACACCCTGAAGGATCATAGCCAAACCCTTTCAAATGGTGTCAAAGCCATGGAGAAAGAAAAAAAGAGCTCCCGGGAATATGATACCCTCTGCCTGGAACTGGACAAGCTGAAAAAAGAGGTTGCAGAAAAAGAAAAGCTCCTGGAACAGGCAAATCGACAGCTCGGTGACATACAGGATGAAACCATTGAAAAGCTGTATGTCAGTAATGATGCCAATAAAGAATATATCATATCCCAGGATGGGCTCATTAATCTCTCAAGAGAAATACAACACTTTGGACCCACCAGTAATTTCAATGGTATCGCAGATCTGCTTCGCAAGGAATATAACCATTTAGAAGAAATAAAAGCTGAAAAGCTTTATCATGAAAAAGCGCAACAAAAGACACTTGAAACGGAACAATCCCAAAAAGAAGCGGAAGTCCGGCATTGGAAAAATATCAGGGACCCGGAACCCCATCGGGAAGAAAAAGTAATTAAAAACAGAGAAAAGCTCACAGCAATGAAGATCCCCTTCGTGCCCCTATATAAAGCAGTGGATTATGTGGAAGGACTCAGTCAGGAAATTCAATCATCCATTGAAGAAGCCATGGTGGATATGGGGATATTGGATGCTCTGATCATTCCCAAAGCCGATAGAGAAAAGATTAATGTGATGGAAGATAAAAGAGGGGATAAGTATATCTTTTCATCTCCAAAATTCATGGTCCATAGCCTTAAGCAATACCTGAAAGTCGATACCTCCATGCATGATATTTCAGCAGAGGAAGTGGAAAATGTTTTAACCAGTATTCTGCTTGATGAAAATCATCATACCCATATGGATGAAAAGGGAAATTACAGCCTCGGCATTCTAAGAGGGAAAACCGGGGGAAGCTATACCCCTAAATTTATTGGGTCGACGGCACGGAAAAAATATCGAGAGGATAAACTTTTCACATTGGGTCAGGAATTGGAAGAAATTCAAAAGAGACTCAATGAAAAAAAGCTGGATGTCCAAACGATTGTGGATGAATTAGAAATCTTAAGACAGGAATTTTCCGGCACTCACGGACAGGATGATCTTGTAACAGCTGCGGAAGTGGTTAGAAATACAGCCTTTGAACATTTAATGTCCAGTCAACAGCTGGAGATTAAATGTTCAGCCGAAAAAGTTCTATATGAAACGGTTAAAAAAATTAAGGAAGAGGTTTATAGAATCACCCGGCGCATGACCTTGACCCTGGATCTTGAAATTTACCGGGAAGCCCATGAAGCGGCGGTTGACTATCGAGAAGAGCTTTACGAATTGGAAAAGCTCAAGATTAAAATGCAACATGACCTAGGTGATCTAACCGTTGCAAAAAATCGATATGAGAAGATCCTCGAAGATATTGATGACATTTTGTATGAGATCAACATCCTTAAAACCAGGCTTTCTTCTCAAAATATGATCCTGAATAATTTAAAGGAGCAATTAAAACTAACCGATTATGAAGCCATCAAAACCGAACTGGAACGATGCCTGAAAGCCCTGAGGGAAATACCAAAAGAAAAAGAAGAATGCCTGATAAAAAGAGAACAGGAAACAGGAAACGCACAAAGATTAACCACAGAATTGGCGAAATCAGAGAAAAATTTGCGCCTTGATCAGAAAATCAACGAAATTCTTGAAGAATCATTCAAAAAAGAATTGGAACTTGGCTATGTTGTTAAAGTTCAGGACAGAGATGTTTGGGCAATTGCCAAAGATTTGATCAGTCAAAATTCTGTTTCAGATAAACTGGATAAGGAACATTATACGGTTAAGCTCCTGGAATACTTTAACAAAGACAGCCAATACCTCAGAGAGTACGCAGTGAACATTCAGCACATCTTTGAAGAAGAAAGTGACGCCCAGGAAGATCAAGCCGTAACTAATGCTGTGGCCATGAGAAAAAGAATGAATATTAGTGCAAAGGTTACAGGTAAATCAGTTAACTTCTATGAATTGTCAGCCTATTTACATGATAGTTTTGAGGAAACGGAAAAGCTTTTAAAAGAAAGTGACAGAGAACTTTTTGAAGATATTCTGGTAAAGAATATCAGTAAAAAGATTAGTGGACGTATTTTTCACAGCGAAAAATGGGTGGCTAACATGAACTCTTTTATGGAGAAAATGGACACTTCCATGGGTTTAAGTTTCAGTCTTAAATGGAGCAGTAAAAAAGCAGAGTCCGAGGATCAGCTGGATACGAAAAAACTCGTAAATCTGTTGAAAATGGACGGAAATCTTCTAAGAGACGAGGACTTGAGTGCTCTTTCAGAGCATTTCAGATCCAAAATTGAACTAGCCAGACGGACCATGGAAGATAAGAATATGAATATGACCTTTCACTCAATCATGAAGGATATTCTCGATTATCGGAAGTGGTTTGAATTTAAATTGTTCTTTAAAAAAACGGGCCAAATGAGTAAAGAGCTTACCAATAATGGCTTCTTCAAATTGAGTGGCGGCGAAAAGGCCATGGCTATGTATGTCCCTCTTTTTTCAGCTGTGAACGCAAGATACGAAGGGGCGGGAAAAGACAGCGCACGTATTATTTCCCTGGATGAAGCCTTTGCCGGAGTGGATGAGCAAAATATTCGGGATATGTTCAGATTATTAAATGATCTGGATTTAAGCTATATTATTAATTCTCAAATTTTATGGGGAGATTATGATACCGTGGATTCCATGGCAATCAGCGAACTCATAAGACCGGATAATGTGGATTTTGTCACTGTCCTTCGTTATCATTGGAACGGAAAAGTCAGAAAACTGGTGAGCAATGATGGTTCGTGATTTTGTCGCTTATTTGAAAAACAACCCCGGATTTAAGCGGATCCTGGTAAAATTAAAGGATAAATATACTTCCCTGGGACATTTTGGCGGGATCATCCGGCTGGAGAAGATCACCCCGGATGAGAGCGCCGTGCTGAGAAGCCTTTTCAGAAAGGATTACCCGGGGAAAAGCGCATCTTTTTCAGTGGAGAAGTTTATAAAAACCTTTGATGAAACTAAATTCAGGGGAATTGATTTTATGGAAGTGCTGCCATTATATTTTGAGGAAGAACTGAATTGGAAAAAGGATTTGAAAACCCGCTATCAGCAAGAAAAAAACCAGTATTTTAAACAGTTGATCAGTCAGTTCAAGAACACCCCGGCTGCCCAATGGTTAGGGGAAACAATCAATCAAAAGAATAATGCCTATCCAGTTCTTACTGTGAAGTATGATGAGGATAGAGAACGGCTTCAAAAGCTGCTATTACAGGTCTGCGAAGGTTTAAACCAATGTATCTTGGATCCTAAAAATGTGCGGTTAGCCCTCTTTGCATCACAGATTACCAAAGATCCCCACGCCTTTGATATGAATAAGGAGGGCGGGAGACTGCTTCTCTATGCTCTCAGCTATCAGTATAAAATAAAATACCCCAAAAATGCAGAAGAGCAAATGGAGCTTTTATACACAGCTGGACTCATATATGATGAAGTCTCTAATTACACGATTTGCCGAGGCATAAAGGCTTATATTGGGAACCAACTGCATTCCGGTTGGAATGGCTTTGCAAATGTCGGCGAACCCCTTCATATATCACTTTGGAATATCAGCAGAATTGACCGGGTAACCTGTGTGAAAAATAGAGTTTATGTTTTTGAAAATCCCACCGTATTCAGTGAAATTGCCGGCCTTCTCGAAGACCGGCCCTGCTCCATGATCTGCTCTGCAGGCAATATAATGGTTGCCACCTTATTGCTGCTGGATAAAATTGTTCAGGGAGGCAGTCTGATTTATTATGGAGGAGATTTTGATCCCGAAGGTCTCATCATTGCCGATAAACTCAAAAAAAGATACGGAGAGAAATTAATACTCTGGCATTTTAATCCGGAAGAATATCATGCTATCCAATCAAAGATTGAAATTTCTGACACACGATTAAAAAAGCTCGATGGCATTGCATCACAGGAACTGCGGGGAATGGCAGAGCTCATCCGGCAATCAGGTTGTGGCGCTTATCAGGAATTGCTTGTGGATGATTATATGAAAGATATCAAACTGTTTTTATCAACAGATTAATCAAAAAAATAGAGTAGATGATTATTTAGGATAATCCAGATTATGATAATCTGGATTATCCTAAATATGAAGATGTGTGCAAAGATATATTTGCTGTTCTCCGCAGAGACAAGAAACAAAAATGATGAGAAAAGAGAGTACCCATCAAAGACTATCGCCCGGATGATTTTGATTTATATCTTGGGTACCGAGCTTATGAAAGCAGGTGCGGAACGACCGGTAACCGGCATGGGTTTATTAAACGTAGAATAAGATATCTTCGTAGGTTGGGAATGGCCAGTATTTTTCAGCAACCAGGGTTTCAAGCTCATCGGCAACAAGTCGAAGGGCCGCCATGGCTGGAATGACTTTTTCACAGTAATAGTTGGCTTCATCCTGAGTGGATTCGACATTTTGTGCCACTCCCAGAATTTCTTCCAGAGAATCAATTGATTTAATGAGTATTCCAAAATTTTTGGAAAGTCTTTCCGCAAGGGTTGTTTCAGCAGAGATATCAATGCTGTCGCCACAAGCTTTTTTGGCAAGGAGTGTATCACAAACCTCTTTGGTATAAGTGACAACGGCCGGAGAAATTTCGCGTTTCGCCAGATTAAGCATGGTTAAAGCTTCAATATTAACAGTTTTGTTGTATTCTTCCAAATGAATTTCTTTACGAGATTCCATTTCAGCAGGAGTGAAAATATTATGTCTTTCAAAAAGACCGATGTTTTTTGCGGATGTAAATTCAGCCAGTGCTTCCGGAGTTGTTTTTAAGTTGGGAAGACCACGTCGTTCTGCTTCGACAACCCATTCGTCGGTGTAGTTATCGCCATTAAAGACAATTTTTTTGTTTTCCTTAACGGATTTTTGAAGCAGTTTTTTCAAGGCAGCATCAAAGTCATCGGCCTTTTCTAAAACGTCCGCATATTTACCGAGAATATCAGCAACAATGGTGTTGAGTGTAATGTTAGGACCGGCAATGGATTGGTTTGAGCCTAACATACGGTATTCAAAACGATTACCGGTAAAGGCAAAGGGTGAGGTTCTGTTTCTGTCAGTTGCATCCATGATGAGCTTAGGCAAGGTACTTACGCCCATTTCCAGAACAAGATCTTTGGCTGCTTGAACTGGTTTTCCAGTTTCAATGGATTTAAGTGCAGAGGTAAGCTGTTCGCCAAGGAAAATAGAAACAATGGCAGGAGGGGCCTCGTTGGCACCAAGGCGGTGATCATTGCCAGCATTGGCAACATTGATTCGAAGCATTTCGCTGTAAGTGTTTACGGCTTCAACGATCGCACAGAGAAAAATTAAAAATTGTGTATTCTCAGCAGGATTATGACCGGGATTTAACAGGTTTTCACCAGTATTGGTTGACATGGAAAAGTTGTTATGCTTTCCGGATCCGTTAACGCCGTCAAAAGGTTTTTCGTGAAGGAGACAGGCCAGATCATGACGGTAAGCCACACGCTGCATAAATTCCATAATTAATTGATTGTTATCAGTGGCTATATTGGTATTGGTGAAAATAGGAGCCAACTCATGCTGAGCAGGAGCAACTTCGTTATGACGGGTTTTAGAAGCGATACCCAGGGCCCAGAGTTCTCTGTCCAGATCTGCCATATAATTGCCAACACGTCCACGAATACGGCC
>JAENWK010000214.1 GCA_016650045.1 Eubacteriaceae bacterium
CGGCGGCCTATTTGGACATGCCCCTCAGCACATTTTATAGAAGATTAAAAAAATATGGTATGCATTAAGTGCAGAAAAAAGACATAATAATGAAGTGAAATGACATACTATGAGAATTAATAAAGTTTATTAATATCAATTGATCAAAGAAAATTTCAAAATAAATTGAAAACGCTGTTTTAACTAAGGAAAATGATTCTAAAATAATTGGAAATACTAGTGTTTATTGCAATTAAGTATATTATAGTGAAGTGTATAATATATTATTTTGAAAATAGAGATGATTTATCATAACCTTTGTTATAAAAGGTTTTAAATAAAAAAAGGGGTGTCATACTTGGCACTACCCGAAAATTAGGGGAGGGTTTAGTATGAATGATATGAAGTCGGTTCCGGATCTTGCATATTATAGGGCTCGTACAAGTGGACGCAGGGAGGCGGTATTCGATTATGACAATAAAAAGGGTTATACATATGCTGAAATTGAAAAGCGGGCAAACTGTCTTGCATTTTTCCTTTTAGAAGAGCTTGGGCTAAAAAAAGGCGATCGTATTGCATTTTGTGCAGAGAATTCAATTGCTTTCATCGATGCGTTTTTTATGAGTTGTAAAACTGGTATTATTTTAACTTCCTACAATTATATGTTGGGGAGAAATGAATTAAATATACTTCTTGAGAAAGAAACACCACGTGTCGTTTTTTATTCAAATAATTGCAAACAAGCAGTGGAACATCTCCGGCAAGACGGGATTGAAAGGGAATATATTCCAATAAACGGAGATCTCGATGATCGGGACCGGTATATTTATTCAGATATCACGGCATATGAATCCAATGGAACGGCTGTTTTTGAGACGCCTCGTTTTGATGAGATACAAATGCTGATCCATACTGGGGGAACAACTGGAGAGCCAAAAGCAGCGATGATGAGTTACAGGGCTCTGTTTTTTAACGCAATGGGTGAGATACTCACTGCTGGCATAAATCATTATGACTGCGTCAATGTGATGCTGCCATTTTTTCATACAGCAGGATGGAATGTTCTAATGCTGCCGACTCTAATAGCCGGTGGCCGGGTGATTATCACGGAAAAATTTCAACCTGAAAATGTACTGAAAATCATTGAAACGGAGCGCCCGACGGTTTGTCTCGGAATCGAAACGATGTACAGAGCCATTGCCCGTCATCCGGATTTTGAAAAAGCTGACTTTTCCTGTTATCGATGGATGCTCAACGGAGCAGCACCCATATCCAGGGAAACCCTTAAATCATACTGGAATAAGAGCGTTAAAATGGTTAACGCGTACGGCATGACAGAGATCGGACCTAATAATTTATCACCAGCTGTGAGTGACATGACACTAGAAGAAATAAACGAAAAATGGATATCTGTTGGAAGACCCATGTATTTTAACAATATTCGCCTGGTAAATGAAAATGGTGTGGATGTTGAGGATGGGGAAAGGGGAGAACTTCTTTTTAGTGGGAATCTTACGTTTTCCGGGTACTGGATGGATGTCGAAAAAACGAAC
>JAENWK010000056.1 GCA_016650045.1 Eubacteriaceae bacterium
ACAGCGAAACCCAGGAAGCCATGGTCGTCTATCGGCAGTTATACGGCGAAGGAGGTGTCTGGGTTCGGCCAGCATCAATGTGGAATGAAGAAATTGAGCGGAATGGAGTCATTCTGAAACGCTTTAAATATATGGGAAAATCCCAGAAAAGCAGGAGAGTAAAGACTAACTTTGATGAAGAGGCCTTTTTAAAAGATTTAAAAGGATTATTAAGAATAGAATCCACCAATGGTGATGCCGGCCTGGTTACCGAAGAAGCCCCTTTGGGCATGGGCATTAATGATGCCATTAACTATCTTTTGGATTTGGGAAAAAACTTCGGATTTAAAACTAAAAATTTAGACGGGTATGGTGGGTTTATTGAAATGGGGGAAGGCGAAGAAATGGTAGCGATACTTACCCATTTGGACACCGTCGCCGTTGGTGGCGGGTGGTCCGTGCCACCCTTTGATTTAACCATCCAGGGTGACAAAGTTTTTGGCCGTGGTGCCATTGATGATAAAGGTCCAACCATGGTGTCACTCTATGCCATGAAGGCCTTAGCCCAGTCGGGCGTACCCTTAGGCAAACGGATTCGCCTTATTATGGGGGGAGATGAGGAAGGGGATGAATGGCGTTGTATGAAACGTTATAAAGCCACTGAAGAGCTTCCTGTAGCTTCTTTTTCCCCGGATTCCAGGTTACCGGCCATTTTTACAGAAAAAGGAATTTTAAGAGTCTATTTAGAGAAAGATTTAGATGCTTCCATTAATGAAATGACCTTTCATAGTGGTATCCAAATTAATTCTGTTCCGGATTATGCCAAAGCCATCATAGATGGCGTCACCTACGAAAGTAAAGGAAAATCAGCCCATTCAGCTGAACCTCACAAAGGGATTAATGCGATCTTTCGTTTAAGTCGAAAATTAAAATCCAAGGGATTCAAACATCCATTTTTAGATTTAATGGAAATAGCAACAGTGGATGGTTTTGATATTGGACTATCCGATGAGATTTCCGGACAGCTCACAATCAATCCCTCCATTGCCAGAGTGGATGGTAAAAGTGCCATTTTGGAGTGTGATGTTCGCTATCCGGTAACCATAAAAGGATTCCAGGTTGAAGAACGCATTGCTAAGGCAGTGAAGCCGCTAGGTTTTACTATTAAAATTATTGAAGATCTGGCACCATTATATGTGGATAAGGAAAGTGACTTAATCAAGTCACTTCAAAAAGTTTATCAGGACTATACCGGCGATCACTCAGGTCCGGTAACCAGTGGTGGTGCAACCTATGCTCGGGCTTTTGATAATGCAGTGGCTTTCGGAGGGCGATTTCCTGGAGAACCCAACATGTGCCATCAAACAGATGAATATTGGAGCCTGACCAGCATGGAGAAAAATTTTGATATCATCCTCAAAGCACTTGAGGTTTTGGCAAAACAATAATAATTCAAATAAATGTAAAAACCCTATTGTCAACCTTTTAATAAATATTGGTTGACAATAGGGTTTTTTCGTGTAAAATAGAAGGAAGAGGTGAAGAGATGTCGGTAAAAAAATCGGTGCTGCAAGCATTAGAAGAAAACAGAGAAACCAGTATTTCAGGAGAACAACTGGCAAAAAAATTGAACATATCACGGTCTTCCGTTTGGAAGGCCATTAAATCCTTAAAAGAAGAAGGCTATACCATTGGTGCTACCACCAATAAAGGATATCGTCTTGAGGCGGGGACAGATGTTTTATCCTATGAAGGAATACGCCCATGGCTTGCTCCTAAGAATCAGAAAATTAGCATTGAAGCCTTTAAAACCATTGGTTCAACAAATCAGAAGGCAAAGAAAATGGCCATGGATGGCGCGATCCAGGGAACGGGGATCATTTCCGAAGAACAGACCCAGGGCCGAGGACGCTTGGGCCGAAGTTTTTATTCTCCGGCAAACAGTGGGATCTACATGAGCCTTATTTTACGCCCCAATGTTTATGCCAACGAGGCCGTACTGGTAACAACGGCAGTTTCGGTTGGCGTGTGCCGAGCCATTAAAAAGGTTACAAAGCGGGACACTCAAATTAAATGGGTTAACGATATCTATTTAGACAATAAAAAGATTTGTGGCATTCTCACCGAAGCCGTCACAAATTTTGAAACAGGCTTGGTGGAATGTGTGATCATCGGCATCGGTTTAAATTTTAGACAACCGGAAAATAATTTTCCAGAAGACTTAAAAGAAATTGCGGGATCTTTGTTTGAGGAAAAACCGGATACCCTGACTCGAAACCGCTTAGTGGCAGAAATTATAAATGAAGTTTTAGTGTTGTGTGAAGATTTAGAAAATCGTGACTTTTTAGGAGAATATAAGCAACGTTCTATGGTATTGGGCCATAAAATAAAAGTACATCATCAAAATAACTGGTCATTTGCCCGTGCCATTGATATTAGTGAGGATGGAGGCTTGATTATTGAAAATGAAGCCGGTGAGTTAGAAACATTAAGTTCAGGTGAAATTAGTATTAGAAGGATGGAATAGAGAAATGATGAGAAATAATAGTTTGAATTTGCGATCCCTGGCCCTTTGCAGTCTATTTACAGCACTTATTGTTGTTGGTGCGTTAGTAAAAATTCCACTTCCGGGAATTCCCTTTACCCTGCAAACTTTATTCGTGCTTTTGGCAGGATTGCTTTTGGGATCAAAGCGCGGGGCGATTGCGGTATTGGTCTATATTTTTATTGGGCTTTCCGGTCTCCCGGTATTCTCTGGAGGAGGCGGGTTGCTTTATGTTTTAAAACCAAGCTTTGGCTATATTATTGGGTTTGCCCTGGGAGCTTTTGTTATCGGATGGATTGCCGAAAGAAAATCGGAGCCATCAACACTACGATTGATGATCGCGGCTATCATGGGAACAGCAGTGATCTATGCTTTGGGCCTAACCTGGTATTACTGGATTGCTAATTATTACCTCAATACCCCAATGGGTGTGGGAGCGTTAATGGTGTCGGGATTTCTGATGACACTTCCCGCGGATATTATTAAAATTGGGTTAAGTGTGGTTTTAGCCAAGCGATTGGCGCCGTTTATTCATCTTGATATGTGCAAAGAAGTATGAAAAAACGATAATGGCCTGAAGTCTCACTGGTTTGCAGTGAGATTTCAGGCCATTATTGATTAGAAAAAGAAGTGTTTTCAAACCTTAATAAATAACTTAGAATAACCTGAAATTTCTTTTTCTATTTTTTTCATGCTATAATCAATGTGAAATGCTGCTTTGGGAATGACTTTATCAAAGGCATTGGATACCCAGAACCAGGATTGGATAATAATTATTATGAAGGTGATGAGCTATGGAAAAACAGAAGATAAGTATTGTTATCCCTTGTTATTGCGAAGAGGAAGTTATTCCCCTTTTTTATAACACCCTTATAAATGAGGTGTTACCTCTGTTATCAGAGGTAACCTTTGAAATGATATTCATCGATGACGGTTCTAAAGATGGAACCTTAAAGATAATAAAAAATCTCAGTGAAAAAGATAGTTGCATTAAGTATCTATCCTTTTCCAGAAATTTTGGAAAAGAAGCCGCAATTTATGCGGGACTGAATTATGCCACAGGAGACTATGTAGCCCTGATGGATGTTGATTTACAAGATCCGCCAGACTTACTAATCCCTATGTATGAAGCCCTAACAACTGAAGATTACGACTGTGTTGCAACCCGTCGTACGACCAGACAGGGCGAACCTTCCATACGCACTTTTTTTGCCAAAATCTTCTATCGGCTGATTAATAAAATCTCCCAAACAGAAATCGTGGATGGCGCCCGCGATTTTAGACTCATGAAGCGGCCGATGGTGGAAGCAATTTTAAGTGTTGGAGAATACAACCGCTTTTCAAAAGGAATTTTTGAATGGGTTGGTTTTAATACAAAATGGATCGCCTTTGAAAATGTGGAACGGGTTGCCGGAAAATCGAAATGGTCTTTTTGGGGATTATTTCTTTATTCTCTGGAAGGAATCATTTCCTTTTCCACGGCACCTTTGGCCATTGCGTCAGTCACCGGGTTTATTTTCTTTGTCCTTTCGTTTTTAGCCATTGTGGTTATTATTATTCGTGAAATTCTGTGGCATGGTTCAGCCTTTGGTTGGCCATCACTGGTGTGTATTATCTTTTTTATTGGTGGAATTCAATTATTTTGCATCGGGATTTTAGGGCAGTACATGGCGAGAACCTATTTAGAAACAAAAAAAAGACCCATTTACATTGTGAAAGAACATAATTAAAATGGATGCGAGAAAAAAGACCCTACTGCATTATGGCGTTTTGTCCCTCGTTGCCTTACTTTTTTTATTTTTTTATTCTTATTCCACCAGTCCACTGTTTACTAATAATTATGGAGTTTTGGACTCCTCACTCTTTATACTCATTGGAAAAGGCATTACAAAAGGTTATATTCCATATGTGAATTTATTTGATCATAAAGGTCCCATATTGTTTTTTATAGAAGCCCTAGGGTGGTGGATCAATCCCAATCGCCTGGGAATTTTTTTCATTCAATGGATTTTCATGGTGGCCAATCTGACTTTGACATTCAAAATTGGACAGTTGTTTTTAAATAAAAAATGGTCGTGGGTTCCGATTTTATTCTTTTTATTAATTTTAACAGTTGCATTTGAAGGTGGTAACTTAACCGAAGAATATAGTCTGCCATTTCTTTTTTTGCCGCTCTACCTGGCACTGAAGTATTTTAAAACAGAATCCAGAGAGATACAACATCCTCCTCTTTATGCTTTGGTTTATGGGTTGTGTTTTACACTCATCATATTTATTCGACTTAACAATGCGGTACTCATTGGTGCCATCATACTGGTTGTCATGATTCATCTCATCAGGAATAAAGCCTATCGCAATTTTTTTAATAATGTGCTCACTTTTCTCAGTGGTTCCATCTTTATATTCTCGGCCATTGGGATTTATTTTTTAGTAAACAATGCGTTTGGAGAAATGCTTTATGCAACTTTTCTTTTTAATTTGAAGTACGCAGAGGGTTCAAAGGGAATTTCAACAGGTTCAGATCTCATGTATTTTTTCTATTATGTATCGCCGGCGATCTTTTCAGGAGGCATGGGACTTTACTATTTTTTGAGAAAAGAGAAAAAAAGCATAGGATTATTATTAATGGTAGCTTCTGCAGTGACCTTTCTTTCACTGTCAATGGGAGGAAATTTCTTTCATTATTTTGTGTTAACAACTCCGTGCTTGGTGCTGGGAATAGTTCTATTTATTGAAATTTATGTTGAAAAAAGAAAAAAGTTGTGGCAAAAAGAATATCGACTCATTACGATTGGAGTTCTCATATTATTCCTTGCAACCAACAGCATTTATTTTAGTCTATCCTATTTTGCAACTCAAGATAATGTGGATTTGTTAGTCAAGCAACCTCAAAAAGAATATTACGATACTGCCCTGAGTATGGCAAATTTAATACCTTTAGGAGACCGTAACAGTGTTTTGGGTTATTCAGTTCCAGCAGGTTGGTTTTTAATCACAGACATTATGCCTTGTTACAAGTATTTCACATTACAGGAATGGTGGGGATTGTACGATCTCAACGTGATCACTCGGACCAATGAATTTCTCGAAAACGATTCGCCAAAATGGATTGTCATGGCAAACAATAAACAAACTAATGAAAAAATTTATGATATTCTTGCCGCGAAATACGAATTAATCAAACAGGATAAGGTCGTTACCCTATATCGTCGGATCACATAATAAGTCTTATTGGAGTTATAAAAAGGTGAAGAAAAAGCTGCAAAATGCAAAAAAAGCCTGGATGCTATGGTTTTTACATAGCATCCAGGCTTTTTGCTTTTGAATTTTTATTAAGGGAATCCTAGCTGGGTGGGTTGCAGACGCCACAAGGCGTGAAACCCTGTTCAAGGGCTTCATCAAAACTATTGAAATAGATCTGATTGGATTCCTTGGGTAAACTGGGGCAGGTGGGTAAATGATAGACTTTTGAATTTCGATTGCCAATAAGAGACACTGAATCACTATTCGTGTTTTGAGACTCTTGATTTGGCATTGAAACCAGGGCATTGTCCACAATCTGGTATTCCTGGGTGTAAAGGCTATGGTTGGCGGTGCTAAAATTTGACACCCTGAAAATAAAATAAGAATGCAGAAAAGCAGGGCTATTAAAGTGAACCGTTTTCTTTTCATTGAAGATCCTCCATGGAGATTATTTTACCACAGTCTTAAAAATATGCAAAAACTCAAAACGTTATTAAAAGGATTAGATAAAAACAAAAGCGAGTATTTACCTTTCTGGAAGAATACGTTACAATAGGACAGGGCATTAATAATTTTCAGAGTAACACTTTATTAAATAATTTGGATATAACTCAGGTGTTTTTTTGCTGATAAAAGAAAAATAGTGCTAATGTTAAGAGATTTATAAGATAATGTTTTTGAAAAAAAAGGAGAATATATGGATAGTTCGAGAAAATTTATTATTGTTTCAGTCAGTGCTGCAGTGCTGTTAATAATTTTAGTCAGTTGTACCCTGGCCTATGCAGGTAGAGATAACACATTGATGTCTGATAAAACCCTTAACCTTGAGATTAACGGTTTTAATGTTGAGTTGCCGCTGGCAGAGGATGGCGGCGTTTATGATGCAGTGAGTTTAAGCGCAGGGACTCCAAATACCATTAAGCTTAAAAATGAAGTGGGTGCTACTGTTAAAATTGACGAAAAAGGCATTGGTGGGGGAAATACAATCGAATTAAAACTGGATGAATTATCCATGGGTAAACTTATTAAAATCGAAGTTGGCAATGAAAAAGATAAGCGTATCATTTATTTGCGAACCTTGTCTTCTCAATTACCACAAATGACAACCACAGGAGAAAGCCCTTACGAAGGAAATTATTATGCGACCCTGAATTCAGCAGGAGCAGTGCTTTACGAACTCAATTCCAAAGGCGATGTTATTTTTTATATTGCCAAAACCCCGGAAGAAGCCAAGGGCGAAACCTATTGGGACTTTAAAAAGCATGTCCTTGAAGATGAAAAAATAAGATACAGCTATCAACGTTCCTATCCTGGCGGAGAGGCCACGGCATTTTCTGATAATAGTATCGGAGAACGGGTGATCCTTGACGAAAACTATCGTGAAATTAAGACGATTACCTTATTGGAAAGCAAAAATGCAAAAGCGGGGGACCCTGTGGATGGACATGATTTTATATTAATTAGCGATGATCACTATATTGTTTCAGCCAATCAACTGAAATTTGTGGAAAATATTCCAGCGGCATTAGGGCCAAATCCCATGGGAGCAAAGGTCGTTAGAACCCTTCTTCAAGAAGTAAACGCAGATAAAGTGGTTTTTGAATTTACATCTGATGCTTATCCTGAACTCTATGGGTTAAGTACGGCAAACAATGATTATAATAATACGACAAACCAAAGTCCGAATTATGCGAATTTTAATTCAATGACCATTGATCCAGTGGACAATAATCTTATTTGTTCTTTTGAAAATTTAAACACAATTATGAAAATCAACCGGGAAACTGGGGCTATCCTATGGAAGCTTTCAGGAGCGGGGGATGAGTTTGGCCTCACCGAGAATCAAAAAACATCAAAACAGAATTATGTCAGATTAACAGATGATGGGTATTTAACTATTTTTGACGATGCTAATAGTTCAGGACAAACTAGAATATTAAAATTGAAATTGGATGAAGTCAATAAAAAGGTATTGGAATATAAAGAATACAAAATTCCAGGACATACAACCATAGCTGGTGGCAGCACCCAAAAGGTAGGCGATGGCCGAGAAGTATACACTGTTGGCTGGGGGAGTAATACAGATGGATTAGCGGCCTTAACAGAGGTTGATTTTACGAGTGGCAAGAAGCTTTTTGAAATGACCTTACCCCAGGGGGTATCAACCTACCGAATTCAAAAATTTAAATAGGCCTTTAAACAGTTAGAAACAAAGAAGCCAATGAGACCTTAGAATTCCAAGGTTAAAGGCAAGGATAGTCCACAAAGTAGAGGGTATTTTTCCCTACAAATGATTTGTATACCACTGATATTTGATTTATAATGGATGGAACAGAGTGAATCGAATACTAAGGAGAAAAATCAAATGGCCCGTAAAACCATCGAAAAATTTAAAAAACAGACAGAAGCTAATGGCGTTGAGATTTTGGAAATGGAATTAACAGCCTATGTTTACCCAATAAGTGGCACCGGAATTTGTCCGGAATGTGGCGGTAAAATGAATGCCATTGGCCTTGATTGGGAATGTGAAGGTTGTGAATTAAAACTTGTAGGTCCCTTATTCTAGAAAAAATATTAACAAAAGCACATTAACCAGGCAGTCATGTTTGGAAATGTGTTTTTTTTCTTAAGAAAATATGATAAAATGTTGTTATCTTTTTGCTATAAAATCATGCTGATTTTAAAACTAATACAAAGATTCTAACGAGATAAAGCCTTTTATATAAAAAAGAAAATAAATTTGGAGGAAAATAAAATGACGATTACCTATGAATTAGGAAAATCCTTATATGTTAATATAACCAATCGATGCAGCAATGCTTGTACTTTCTGTATAAGAAAGGAGGAACCCACCGTTAATGGTGTCGATGACCTATGGTTGGAACGGGAACCCACCGAGGAAGAAATCTTAAAAGATATATTAAAAAGAAGCCTAAGTCAATATGATGAACTTGTCTTTTGCGGGTACGGGGAACCGTCGTATCGCTTTGATGAAATTTGTCGGATTGCCAAGGCCGTTAAAAAAGCATATCCCATTAAAACCCGGCTTAATACCAATGGTCATGGAAACTTAATTTTCAAAAAGGACATGACACCTCAGTTGGCAGGAGTCATTGATACGGTTTCAATTAGTCTGAATGCAAAAAATAAAGAAGAATATGATGAGCTTTGCCATCCTGTTTTTGAGGATGCCTTTGAGGGCCTTCTTGACTTTGGACGTCGGGCAAAAGAATTTACCAATGTGGTTTTTACCATCGTAAACA
Organism: Eubacteriaceae bacterium; assembly: GCA_016650045.1. Lineage (GTDB taxonomy): Bacteria > Bacillota > Clostridia > Eubacteriales > Eubacteriaceae > Acetobacterium. The sequence goes on from JAENWK010000056.1 coordinate 9,031, forward strand.
TCCTTCCTGAAGAAGATCAAGAAGCCTGTCGAAAAATATGTGCATCAATAGGAGCTAATTTAAGAGTGCGTACTTACATCGATTGAAATCAGATAATTCAGGACTCATTATGCCAGCGGTAAGAGTAATGACAAAAAATAACCTTAATCCAACTTGTGTAACCCTGGGAAATAAAAAAATTCAGGTTGTTGATGATCATCAATACACCCTTTTGGTTTGGGGAAAGCTATTCCAGGAAACCGGTAAACCCACGATATTGGTAAGCATTGACTATCATCCTGATACCAATCCACCCTTTTGGCTTTATGCCTTCCAGAAAACCATGGCCATTGATCCCGACAGAGAAGATATTTTAGTACCAAAGTTTCAGAATAAGATAATGGCGGTCATGGATCCTTTAAACCTGGATACTATTAAAGCAGTGATGGGTCAAATGCGAAACGATGAACACATTAACACAGCCATGGCGTTAGGTTACCTTAAGGATTACCACATGATAAACTGCATGGAAAAGCATCAATACCCATTGGGACACCACTATTTGGTGGCAAAAAAGGATTTTGGGAGTCTTGAAGATAAGATGTTTGCAGGAGCCGAGTTTTCAATGAAAGCTTTAGAACAAGAAGGTTTTATTCTTGATATTGATCTGGATTATTTTTCAACCCTGGAAAATTTTGATTGCAATCCAGAAAAGTGTACCGTTTTTAGGAGCCTCGTAAGAGGTGCCAGCCTTATCACTGTCGCCCGGTCTAAAACCTATTTTGACTATTTAAAGAAAGAAAACTTTACCATTGAAATGTGTGAGGCAAAGCTCATGGCATTGTTAAAAGAGATTCTAAAATAAATCAAAGAAGACGGGTGCTTAAAAAAATAAAATAAAAAGATTGACAAAGTATTCAAAAAAAAGTATACTGTTCTAGTAAATTAAATAAAGTTAATTAGTCTCGCGACGATGGCGGAAGGGCTACACCTGTTCCCATACCGAACACAGAAGTAAAGTCTTCCAGCGCCGAAAGTACTTGGTGGGTAACTGCCTGGGAGGATAGGACGTTGCGGGGCTTTTATATTTTCCGCGAAACAACGAACCATGCGGCAAAAAAAATAAAGAAGATATGAAAATCAGGTTTACCTGGGTTTTTATATCTTCTTTATTTTTTTAGTCAGGAGCCATCTGGCGACTGACGCGACGAAGGCGCAGCGCAGCGGAAACTTCCTATTATTTGCACTTTAGGAAGTCAAACAGTACGTTTTAATGAATTAAAAAGACTGGTTAAAGGGATTACCGGCATGATGTTAACAAGTTCGTTAAAGGAATTAGAAGAGTGCGGCATTGTTCATCGGAAAGCTTATAATGAAATTCCGCTAAAAGTTGAATATTCTCTGACGGATAAGGGAATCAGTTTGACACCCATTTTATTTGAGTTAGGTTCATGGGGACAAAGATTAAAAAGTGACTGAGTCGAGGGTCGTATATCATCAAGAAAAAGAAATAAAAATAAGCATTGACAAGAGGTATTAAGAAGGGTATACTTTAAAAGTTGCCTCGAACGGGGGCAGCGAAAAAGAACATCGACCAACACGAAAAACTTTCAGAAAAAGCTTGACAGCACAGGAAAATGATGATATAATGCACAAGCTTCTTAAGGGAGCGGCGGTCATAGAAAA
>JAENWK010000074.1 GCA_016650045.1 Eubacteriaceae bacterium
ATAGGTGCCAGCCTGGGATTTACGCTCCAAGGATCATGGGAGCGTTTCTTTTCAAAAATGTCTTACCGCATTGTTTTGATTGGGGTTTGCATGCTACTGACACTGGGTTACTACCTAATAGTCAGACAGGACGCAACCACCGGCATAGAAACATGGATTCGGACATCAGTGGCACTTTTTGCCCTATTGATTGCCTTTGTCTGGGTACCGGTGATTAAAAGCACAGTCAGCTTTAATGAGAGCTTTATGGCAGTTTTTAAGGCATTTTTCATTGCGTTGCTATTCTCAGGTGTCCTTTTCATCGGAACGACACTGATAATTGAAGCCATTGACCTTCTTCTTTTCCGGGTCCCCGAAAAATCATATCTCCATGCTTTGAACATCATTGGTGTACTTTTTGCACCCATTTATTTTCTGTCACTGATTCCGGTTTATCCCGGATTTTCGGATCAATTTCTAACGACGGAGGCACTTACCCAACGGGATGAAAAAACTGCAAAGTCCTGCACCTGTCCGAAATTTTTGGAGATTCTCATTTCCTACATCATCATTCCACTGTTGTCAATTTATACGATTATTCTCGTTATTTACATCGCAATAAATATCACTGGCAATTTCTGGACAGATAACCGCCTGGAACCCATGCTCGTAGGATTTGCCATCGCTGTCATCCTGGTCTGTATTCTGGCCAGCAACCTTGAAAATAGATTTGCCGAGCTTTTCCGGAAAATATTTCCAAAGATTATGGTGCTCACCGTGCTGTTTCAGATCGTTTCCTCAATCTTGAGAACCCAGGATACTGGGATTACATTCGGACGTTATTATGTTATTCTTTTCGGAATCTTTGCCGGGATTTCCGGGATTCTTCTTAGTTTTATTAACGTACGTAAAAATGGCATCATTGCCGCCCTGCTGATCGGTTTTTCAGTCATTTCCATTATTCCTCCTATGGATGCCTTCACTATCAGCCGTGCAAACCAGGAAGACATGCTTAAAAGCGTACTGATTCAAAATAATATGCTTCAAAACGATACCATAACACCCAATCCATCGGTTCCGGAGGACGATAAGAAGACTATTTCCAATACCCTGAACTATCTGGTAATGATGGATTATACCAAAACCATACCGTACCTCGAACCTGATTTTGACCCTTACAATGATTTTTACGAAACATTTGGGTTTTATCGGTATGAAGAAAGCCTTTACCGACAGGAATCGATTTATCTGATGCTGGACCAACATTCGCCCATCAATATTTCAGGTTATGACACATTTTGTGTGGTAAATTTCTATTTTCAGGAAGTTAATCCAGAAACAGTTGAGAGAATATGTGAATTCGATAAAAATGGGAAGACATACACCATGACAAAAGAGAATGCACCCGATCCGGGTCTGCTTAGCCTTTCAGATGAAAAAGGCCAGGTACTGATCTCGGTTAATATGAAAGATGTTTTTGAGTCTTTTGATACCGCGGCAGTTGGAGCTTATCAGATCAGCAAAGAATCCATGCCTGCTGTTGAGGCTACCATTACCCAGGAAAATGACAAAGCTGCCATATCCCTGGTTGCAATGAACCTGAATATTGACAAATCCAATTCAAAACAGCCTTATAGCGGTGATTTTTATGTTATCATAAAAATTAAATAACTATAAGATGATACGGTACCTGTCACTTAAGTTATAGCGTTCATTTGATCGGGTAGCACAGTAAGCTTGAGCGATAGGCGGTTCGCCATCTTTTTTAATCTTCATAATGTCCTTTGAGAGAAAGGATAAAAACATTTCCGTTTTCATCCAAGGCGTAGACCAAACGGTGTTCCTGATCGATTCGCCTGCTCCATGCTTTACGGTACTTTAACGGCTCAGGCTTACCGATTCCTTCGTAACCATTTCTTTGAATGTCTTTAAGCAATTCATTTATTTTTCGCAACATCTTTTTATCCGTCAATTGCCAATAGAGATAATCTTCCCATCCTTTATCCGAGAAGGTTAGATTACTCATTTGCTATCTCCTCTAATTCTGCCATCGATTTGATAACCACTTTGCCCTGTCTGACTTGCTCCATGCTGCGATCAATCATATCGAGATACTCAGCATTTCGAGCAGCTCTCATGATTTCGTTGTATTTTTCAAGACTTATGATGACAACATTTTTTTCATCTTTACGGGTCACAATAACAGTCTCATTTTCATCGGTTGCTTTATCACAATAATTCTTTAACTTACTACGAATCGTTGAATAATTTACTGCTAACATTTTTTCACCCCATGCGTTTATTTGTACTATTACTTGTACAAATAATTGTACCATTATTCGAGCCGCTTGTAAAGCCATAGTAGTCGTAGTCAGCACTGAAATGTTTAAAACACCAGGGAAGCTATACACCCCAACTAAGTCTGGTATTACCGGCAAAAACACTATCAACAGAAGAAAGGCAGGGAAATATTGTAACCACAGTCACAATATTTCCTGACCTTGTGAAAAATGAAATGGATAATAAGCGTGTAAAAACAAACGTAACCATTCCATTGTGGTTAAAGGATGTGGCAGAAGCCAATGATGTTAATTATTCAAAATTATTGGAATTAGCTCTTATAGAGTATTTGGGAGTTAGTGTTTGAGCTAATCCAAAAGGGCCAAAAGTTGCTGGGCTTGCTTGTCAACAGATTGGCGGTTATACTGACCATAAGAACGCTCGAGAAAGGAAAATGCCACTAAAAGATGTGCGCTTCGCAGGCAAGTTATCTTTTAATGGCATTCCAAAAACATAGGGTTATTATAGCAGATTATGTGATGATTGAAAACACGGAAAAAGGTGTTTTTTATTAAGAGTGCAGAAAAAAGTATCTGCCCTTGCTGTGGAAATGGTCTTAAAGTCTATGCGAGCCTGTCCGAGCAAGTAATAATACTAGGATGTTCTCTTGAACCTTGTAAATAAGTAGCCAGTCAGGCTGAATAGGGCACTCTCTATATCCTACCCAATCTCCGACTAAAAAATGGTCATTGACAACCTGACAGCTTCTTTTAAGCAGTACTGCACTCAGCAGCTTAGATAAAAATTCGTAATTTTTACTTGGAGATTAGTCCTTTTTCCAGTAAGAATTCATGTGCGACATCTTCAGGGGTTCGGCCATTAACATCGACTTCATAACTAAGATTGGTCATGGTTTCATTTGTTAAAGTCCCACCCAGAGTATTTAAGACTTCTTCCAGATTTGGTGCAATGGTGCTAAATCGTTCGAAAAGATCGTCTCTTACGAGCAAGGCATCATTGTATTCAGGAAAAAATTGTCGATCGTCTGCTAAGATGACAAGACCTGCTTTTTTATTTAAACCATCGGTTGTATAAACCATGGTCACATCAATATTTTTATTTTCAATAGCAGAATATTTTAAAGCAATATCAATGGGCTTGGATTCTTTGAAGTTAAGACTGTAGAATTTTGTGAATGGTGTATATTTCATGCTACCTTCTTCGGTGTAGAAACCATGTTCAGCCCCGAAAATAAGTTGATCTGAAACAGCTGCCAAATCACTGATCGTTTTTAAGTTATATTTTTCTGCAGTTTCAGGCAAAACACCAATCGCATAAGTATTTTCGAACCCTAATTTATCCAACAGGTGAACGCCCTTTTCTGCTGAAGCAGTTTCATTCGCAAAATCATAAATGGACGATCCTTCAGGAACGTCGGTGGTATCTAATTTTAAATAGGTTGTTAAAAGAGTACCATCGTAGGCGTTCATCATATCAGCGCCGCCACTTACCAATTCATTGAAACTGTTAACATCCGACATTTGATCGCGAATATCCACTATTGCGTCAGTGTTGTCTTCGACAACCTGTTTTGCCATTTGATGAATTATTTTCATTTCAGAATATGTACCATCATAAATGATGATTGCCTCTTGATCATTTCCTGAACTGCATCCTGCCAAAGAAACCGCAAACAGCACTATAACTAATAAACTAATAAATTTTTTCATATTATTTTCCTTTCAATTTTAAACTATATTTAATTCGATGAACGTTTTACTAAACGACCGTTGACCCAGATCATTAACATATCAAAAAATATGGCCATGATCATTAATGCCAATGTGCCAAAAATAATCAATTCCATATTCTGGGTTCTAATTCCCTGGTTAATAATTGATCCTAAACCTCCCCCTCCCACGGAAGTAGCGAAAACAGCCACACCAATAGTGGTTACCGTTGCAATACGGATGCCTGTGAAAATCATGGGGAATGCCAATGGAATTTCTACTGAAATAAGGCGATCGTATTTTGTTAATCCCATTCCTTTTCCGGCTTCTTTAATACCGCTGTCAACATTTTCCAAACCAATGAACGTATTATGGACAATGGGTAAAAGTGAATAGAGGACAAGCCCGATAATAACCGTAAGTTTACCGGCTCCAAAAATAATCATGATCAACCCTAGCAATGCCAACGCAGGAATCGTCTGTAATATTTCGACAACCCACAAAACTATTTTTTGCAGCGTCTGATTCAGATAGGCAAGAACACCCAAAGGTAATCCAACAACCACTGAAAATAGAACCGACATAAAAACGAGATAAAAATGTTCCAGTATTATAGAAATATTCATTATTTTAAACTCCTTAATCCTTTTGGAACAATAAGCCGTCTTAAACCATCAATTAATAAGCTGAGGACAATGGCCATAAGAGCCGCAGGAATGGCTCCGAGTAAAATCAAAGCATTATTATTCGATGCGATGCCAATATATATAAATTCGCCCAGTCCCCCTAGTCCAATCATAGCCGCCAAAACCGACCAGCTGACAGTGTAAATTGTGGACATGCGTAATCCGGTAATAATAGATGGTGTCGCCAATGGAAGCTCAACCTCTAAAAGCGTTTGAATCGGCGACATGCCACAACCTTTGGCTGCTTCAATATATTCGGGTTTAACATCCATTAAGCCGGTATAGGTATTTTTGAGCACCGGGAAAATAGCATAAACAGCCAGGGCGATAATAACAGTTGCTGGAATCATACCTAAATAGAGAAATAAAACACCGATAAAGACAATTCCTGGAATTGTCTGGAAAATAGAAAGCAGAGGCATTATTATGTTTGCATACCGAGGAATTCGAGACAATATAATCCCCAAAATTAAAGCAATGACAAAACCAATGAAAACAGAAGATAGAACATAAAATAAATGGATTTGAATGGCATCAATCAGCCGTTCACCATAGGTGTTAAAAAAACTCATTGCATATCACCCCATAAGGTGTCCGCCATAGCTGTGGCCATACCTGTTTTAGTGATTATTCCGGCAATGGTATTGTCGTCTTCTAAAACAACAACATAATTATCATCGGTGGCGTAGAGCTTATCAAAGGATTCCTTGGCATTTTCCGAAATATTGGACGTAATATTAACATGTGGGGTAATGTCTCCGATGCTGCCAGAAGATTTGCCATGCTTTTTAATAGCTCTGATGGTAACAATACCGGCATAGGTATTATCATCGTTTTTTATTAAAAGAGAATCAATGTGCTGTCGGGCCATTAAATCCGTGCATTCCCTGATACTTCGTTTTTTATAAACACTGAAGAATTTTGTTTTCATAAAATCAGCCGCAGTTAAATCCGAGGAATCAGCACTTGATGATGATTTTCGCATAAAATCACGAATTAAAGCACTGGCTGGATGTGCGAGCATTTCATCTGGAGTGGCCATTTGAACAATTTCGCCTTTTTCCATAAAAATAATCTTATCGGCTAAATCCAGTGCTTCATTCATATCATGTGTCACGAAAACAATGGTTTTTTTCAGCTTCTTATGAAGCTTTACAATTTCATCTTGTAAAGTACTGCGGGTCAGGGGATCCAGGGCACCAAAAGGTTCATCCATTAATACAATTGGAGGAGAGGCCGCTAAAGCCCTCAGCACGCCAATACGTTGCTGTTGTCCGCCTGAAAGTTCAGAAGGATACTTGTGGGCATAGTCTTCAAAGGACATATCAACCATTTCCATCAATTCCCGGGTAATTTCTTTTATTTTACTCTTAGAATATTTGAGCCGCTTTGGTACAATACCTATATTCTGTTCAATGGTCATATTTGGGAAAAGTCCGATTTGTTGGATGACGTATCCAATTTTGCGCCTGAGTTTAACGGGGTTTACTTCTGAGATATCTTGCCCATCAATAAAAATTTTCCCTTGATCTGGCGTGATCAGTCGATTAATGGATTTAAGTGTGGTGGTTTTACCACAACCACTGGGACCAATAAGGACAACAAACTCACCGGGTTCAATATTAAAACTGAGATTGTCAAGTATGACGGTATCTCCGTATTTTTTTCTTACGTTTTCAAAACGTATCATGCATAGTACCTCTCTTAATTATTGATTATCAGTTCCTTTTAATAAAAAAAGTCTCTGAAAAGGTTATAAAAAAAACAACCAGACCCTCTTAACTGTAGGACGTGATAAAATCGCATAATGAATTCTATCTCATCAAACAAAGCTGGTGCGATTGTTTTGATATTATATTTTAATGAATTTCAACCGATATAATGATGATTATAATCATTATAATTATTATAACTGATGATTAATGATATGTCAAATATTAGTATGATAAGTCAGCACTGAATATTAGTATGATAAGTCAGCACTGAAAGGTAAACTTCTTTATATTCAGCTATTGCACGCAAAACATATGTTTGCGGATAACTGTAAAATTGAATTTATTTTTCAGGAAAGTTATCCACAGTTAATGGTTAGACTTCCGCTTTTAGTTGTTTTTTTGAGACAATGTTCACAGTGCTTTTCTTTATAGAAGAGATACAGTACCTGAGATTAACATATATTCAAATCAATATTGTAATTGAAAGGACCAGTCACTTGGTTTTCTTAGAAAACGGGGTGACTGGTCCTTTCAGATTGTGAACCTGGGTATTATTTTATGCTTGCATTTTTAATATCGATATACCGCAGCGATATCTCTTTCTGTTGGCATATCCGCCTTTTCTAAAATCATCACTTCTCCGCCTTGGCTAAGAACCGCTTCAGCCATGTCGTCGTAAATGGCTCCAATGTAAGAATCTTCTGATGCCCCTTCGGTAATGGTTCCGAGACTTAGATCATATCGACCTGGGTGCACGATATTTTCTTCTAAATAAAGGACTTCCACTCGTTTTTCCGTGATGGCTCTGGCAATTTGAACCACATCATCGGAGCCCATATCTTTTGAATGCGCCTGGTTAAATATTTCCATGCGTTCTTTTAATTGCTTGTTGAAAAGTTCCTTCATGACATTTTGAACCATTTCATGAAGCATTTTTTTGTCCAATGCGTCAATATCAGTTTTAATGCCTTCTTTTATCAGATATGGATTTTTTGATATCTTTCGGAGCTCTCCCTGATGTTCGTCTAGTCCAACGAGTATGAGGGGTATCTTATATTGCATGGAATACTTCTCCTGAATGAAGTTATCCACATGACGA
>JAENWK010000151.1 GCA_016650045.1 Eubacteriaceae bacterium
CATACCGCCGTGATCCTTAAACGGCGTGAGTATGTAATATCGTTTGTCGACCAACTCGAATGTCACAGAATCGGCTATGACAATCCCAATGGACATAACCGCATCATCCCAAGTAGTCTCTGTATCAATTACGGCGAATCTGCTCATCGTTTTCTCCTTTTACGTACTTATTCTTAAGTTAAGTCATTTAGTTAAGTTGTGCCTGGACGGTCTGTTTTTATCATCTTTTATAGAAACGACAATTTAGTTCGTGCAAGGCAAGCAACGGTCCCTGATCATACGTTTCACAGGGGTACAACTTTTTTATTTCAAAGAATCTGTCCAATAACCAAGGAATAGTGTCCTCTTCCCCTTTAAAGCCAAGAATCAGGCAAATTAATGACTGCACATAAGGGCTTCGGATCTCAACATACTGTTCCTTCAGCAACAGTGAATAGTTTTTTTGACTTTTAGCAAGAAACTGCACTGAATTTTCTATAAAAATATCATGGTTATTGCGTTTCAGCTTTTCCAATACCATAGGCATGAGCACCTCTTCAAACTCCAACGCCTTTCTAATCAGGTCAACCCGATTAATTGCATCTGTTTTTTTTCGTAACAGTTGAAAGATCTCCTCAGGGTTTTGTTCTGCCTGAATGAGTTCCTTCTCCCGAGTGATCTGGTTAAGGCGTTCATTGTTCAATATTCCTTCCTTCATAATTAATTCATTGGCTACATTCTCAAGAAGGGTGCTGTAAATTAACCGTTGCACGGAGTTTTTTAAGTACGGATTATCCCGAAAGAATTTATTTGTTAAAAGTTTTTTATACACTTATTCACCTCATTTTTTTGATAGTATCTACTTTGCATTACTTCTAAATCGAAGATTTTAAAAAAACCTCGGTATCGTCATCCGCCTAGGTGTCCAAAAATTTATTTTTATCTAAAAGACTAAGCAGAATACCTTTCTATTTGAACCTCTTGCTTTCCTGGCAGGATTAACTGCCTTTATTATAGCAGATTCACTTAGATTTAAAAAATGGTGTCTCAATCTATGGGTACATTATACTATCCATGTCGTACCCTGCTAAGAGTGTGAATAATGTCGCGAAATATATTTTCGTGACAAAACTATGGAGCCCATATAAAAATTTTCTGAATAACTACTGAACTATTTATAAGTTAGTGTCAAGGAAACCTCCCACAGGTCTCTATGGTTGTTTCTTCTTTGTGCCATAGAGGATATTTTTTCGTAGAGTCTCGGCCTCTTTCTCGCCAGTTAAAACCGTCACGATTTCAAGGGCAAAATCCACCGCTGTTCCCGGCCCGCGCGATGTGATAATGTTTTTGTCCCTCACCACCGCCTTCGCCTGATAGATTGAATCGGGAAAATCCTTTTCAAATGTCGGGAAAGAGGTCATTTTTTTCCCAGCGATGATCGTTGCTTTTTGTAAAACGATGGGCCCGGCACAGATCGCTGCCACTAATTTCCCGGCTGCATTCATTTCTCTGACGATTTTGATGACCCGCCCATCGTCTCTTAGATGCGCTGCCCCTGGCATTCCTCCCGGAATAATGACAGCCTCATAGGCGTCAAGTTTTGACAGATCATCAATGTGCTTATCCGCTTTTACTTCGATATGATGGCTGCCGGTAACCTGAAGGCTATCGCCGATGGCAACCATATCAACCGTAATCGGCTTGACTCGTCTTAAATAATCGACAACGGTTAAGGCTTCCACTTCCTCAAATCCCTCTGCTAAAAAAACAATTACATTCATTATTTTCCTCCTTTTATATGTTTGTTTCAATGCTCTTTCGCGGTTAATATAAAAAACAAAGCATTGCATTTAAGTTAAGTTGTGCAGGCACCGACAGCATAAGTCATTTCATTATTAACACTCAAAACGTCCGTGATTTCTCAATAAGACCAGCTAATAAAAGTCAATAGCTTAAGTGTGCCTGGCACCGGTGGCAAATTATTTACCATGATTTAAAATGAAAATAAACGAATATTTAATTTTTCCTTTATTCCTTTAACGACAGGGATATTCCGATAAGTAAAGTGACAGGTATGCAGAACCCATTAATTAAAATTGATTGAAATGAAGATTTTCATAAAGTAGTTTATTTTCTTCATGCGGTTTTTTCTCTTCATCTGCATAACCAATGGCAATCATGCATTCAACAGAGTATTGCTCGGGGATTGCCAATAGGTCTCGAATATAATCTTCCGCTTTCTCTTGTTCCGTATGGAATCTTTCGCGTACTTGAATCCAGCATGAACCTAAACCCAAATCGTGAGCGGCCAATTGAACCAGCATTGCAGCAATGGATGCATCTTCAATCCACACGTCACTCAAACCTTTGTCCGCTGCCACAACTATGGCCAGCGGCGCTCCTTTTAAAAAAGTTGATCCCGGATCTCTGCAAAGGGCAAGTTCCAAGAGCAGCTCTCGATCGATGACGGCAATAAACTGCCAAGGACGTATCGAGCGTGATGAGGGAGCCCGCAGAGCACTTTTTAAAATGACATCAATTTTCTCCTTTTCAACTTCCTGATCTTTAAATTTTCTCACACTTCTTCTGGATTTTAACTGGTCGTAGAACATCATTTTTTCCTCCTGAATTCATTATTCATCGATCTTACTTTTCATTTCTTGTATGCCATATCATCATTAAATTAACGGGTGGTTGGTCTACCTAACCCGGTGGGCTTCGCACCCGCTATATGATACGACCTGGATCGGCCGCACTACCTAGTACCGTCAAGATTAATTTTATAAGTTAGTGTCAGCACAGGGAGACATGTTAGTTGATGACTTGAAATTCAAATTCAATCAACCTTAAACTCCGCTCTCTCCTCCGCCACTTTATCATACCGAATCTCTTCCTCATAAACTGTCCCGCACATTTTTTCGGCCTGGCGCATGACAATTTTCAGCGCCTTTGAGGCCTGGTCTGGGGGATATTTATATTTTTTCAGCAGCCGTTTGATAATTTTTCGCATGCTGGCCTGGGCGCTTTTTCGGATACTCCAGTCAATGGTGATATTGCTGCGAATGGCAATGGTGAGTTCATGGGCTATTTTTTTAAGGGTATCGTCCGCCATGAATTCTTTTACAATTTCATCAGCGGTC
>JAENWK010000202.1 GCA_016650045.1 Eubacteriaceae bacterium
CTGGCACTTAAGATTGCAGATTATGCCTATGTTCTGGAAACCGGCAAAATAATCAAACACGGCACAGGAAAAGAGCTTCTTAACGATGAGACCATTAAAGAAGCCTACCTTGGAAAGAGCCAGCGCAAAAAAAAATAGCAGACATAAAAAGGAGACATCATAATTGATGTCTTCTTTTTATGTCCTCAATCCCTTATTGTCTCTAAAACGCAAATGATCCTTCTAATCATGTTTATCTTTATATTCTAGATTAATATTTATTAATCGGATACAATCACCTTGTTTTTAATGGAGAGTGTTTTATTAAATACACGTTTAAATTTCTTTCCGCATTCAGAAACAATCATATTATCAAATACGGAATGACCTGTGGTGAATACATTAAGCTCTACCTCATTTTCTTTAATCACACATTTCAGGTCCTTAACCACACCATCCATGCTCCGATCCAAATATTCGGAAATTTGAAGGAACAGGCTGAGCTGGTCAATTAGGTGACGTTCATCTTCCTGAAGTAACCCCACAAATTCTTCGGCTATTGTGATCTTTTTATTGGTACGATGATTCAAAGCGATGAAAGCACTCATTAACAGATCATTCTGGTCAATTCCCAGAAGCCCCGCATTCAGGATAATATAAAAGCTATGCTCATGGTGATTGCTATACTGAAGTTTTATGCCTGAATCATGAAGCATGGCACTGGCTTTAATCATTTTATGGACATTCTGGGTAATTCGATGAAGCGGTTTTAATTGCTTAAACAATGTTTCTGTCAGCTTTAAAACATGGTAAGCATGGGGAATATTCACATTAAAGTTCAGCATGATCTCCACCAGAGATAGTTCGAAAATATTATAAACCAGATTATCTTCATTATAACCAAAGTATTCATAAATAATGCCGTCTCGAAGACCGGCGTTACTGATAATGAGTTCAGGAGATTTAATCTGTTTCATTACCCGAGCCAATGTATGACTGGAACCGACAAAAATATCACTACGACCTTTTGATAAACCCTTAAGGTTTGATCGCTCCACAAGATTCATTCCTGCGGCCAGATCACAAACCCGTTTAACAGCACCGATTTGCATTCGATAATTATGCGGAATTTCCATGGGATAATCAATGATATTTCGATGAATTCGACCAACATTTCGAATGGTTCCTCCCACCCCAATCACTGGCAGACCATAGGCTCTGGAAAATACGGAAGTTTCATCAAAGGCTTTGGTAAGATAGTCATCCAAAGCTTTTAATTTTTTATCTGTGACCTCATCTTCTAATCCAAAACGTTCTGCCAAATTAATGGAGCCAAAGGGCAGACTAATGACCTCGATTTTTTTTCGACCTCTAATGAGCACAAACTCGGTGCTGCCTCCGCCAATATCCATTAAAAGGGCATCCTGGACATCGAGGGTGTTAATCGCTCCCAGATAATCCAGGGTCGCTTCTCTTTCTCCTGGAATCACTTCAACTTCAAAGCCAGTTTTTTCTTTAATCAAGGCCACATACTCTTTCCCATTGGAAGCTTTTCGCATGGCTGCAGTAGCAACTGCTATAACTTTTTGAATCCCATAGGCGTCACACATGCTCCGATACATTGCCAGGGTTTCAAGACCAAAAGCCATACGGTCCTTTTGCAAAGCCCCGGTTTTCGAAACGCCTTCACTGAGTCGCACATTGACTTTAACGTCATCAATGATCTGAAAGTATTCATTGTTATAATATCCTCCAACCACCAGATGGACGCTGTTTGATCCGATATCTATGACACCAATATTCCGTCGTTCCATTAAATTTCTCCTCCAAAATC
>JAENWK010000081.1 GCA_016650045.1 Eubacteriaceae bacterium
GTCTGGGTGAAAAATTCTCAGATATTTCTCTGGATAAGTTTTCGCTGGTGGCTGCGGTTTGCAGCTTTTGTATGTTTCCGATCAGTTGCGCCAGTTTCTCCCCAGTCAAACTCACTGAAGAATTTGAATTCTCCAACCAGTCCCATCTTTTTTGCTTCAGCAATGCCGACAGTGCAGTCAGTGGCGGCATTGCTGTCGGGACTGACACAACTGACGAGATTTACGGAGGCGTAAAGATGGGGATGAAATGAAGGGTGTGAAAAAACGACAAACTCAATCAGAAGGGTATCAACCTCAGTGCAGAAATCACAGGAACAAATTTAATAGCATTTTAAAGGGAAATCAGTTATAATGAAATCAATATCAAAAAAGGTGAACGAATGAAAAATAGTGAGACAAAAATACAGAATCCCCATGATAAGTTTTTCAAGGATACATTCTCAAATCCGTTAGTGGCAAGAGATTTCATCGAGAACTACCTTCCAGAACCGATTTTAAAAATGGTGGATCTGAATGAACTTGAAATTCAGAATGGTAGCCACGTTGATGAAGAACTCAGTGAGTTATTCTCAGATATGTTGTTCAAGACAAAAATCAATCAGCGGGACGGATATCTTTATTTTTTGTTTGAACACAAGAGTTACCCTGACAGAATGGTGGCATTGCAGTTACTGACATATATGGTTCGCATCTGGAACCGGAACGTAAATAAGAAAATTGATACACATATTCCGATGATTATCCCAATGGTGGTTTGCCATGGGGAAACGAAATGGAAAATCAGTCCCAAGTTCAGTGATCTGATCCTGGATTTTGACACCTTACCGGAAGAAGTTAAACAAATGATACCGGATTATCGCTACCAGCTCTATGATTTATCACAGTTTTCGGATGAAGATATCAAGGGAAAGGCAGAACTGATGATTGCACTGTCAGTTGCCAGGGATATTTTTAAAAAAAGCGGCGAGGAATTTCTGGAAACGATTTTTAAAGCAGCCAAAGCCTTAGCAGAGCTGGATGAAAAAGAAACAGGTCTTCAGTATTTTGAAACCTGTATGCGCTATATTCTGACATCAGGGCCAAAGCTTACAAAGGAGCAATTGAATACTGTTATTAAACAATTAGCAGTAACCTACAAGAAAGGGAGTGAAGTAACCATGACATTGGCGGAAGTTTTAAGAGAAGAAGGAAAAGAAGAAGGTATTGAAGTAGGGATTGAAAAAGGCGAAACTCGTGCTTTTTTAAAAGTAGTAATTAAAGCGTTGACCAAAAAATTTGGGATCATGCCTGCGGAGTATCGTGAGAAGCTCACCCAATTGGATTCAATTACTCTGGAAACATTGACTGAAGAAATCGATGATTTCAAAACAATTGAAGATGTCAAGAAATTCTTAGGCCTCTGATTCAGCACTAAACACAAGGGGACAAACACAAGGGGACGGTTCTTTTGTGCACTTGTCTGGGTGAAAAATTCTCAGATATTTCTCTGAATAAGTTTTCGCTGGTGGCTGCGGTTTGCAGCTTTTGTCTGTTTCCAATCAGGTGCGCCAGTTTCTCCCCATCTAAACTCACTGAAGAATTTGAATTCTCCAACCAGTTCTATTTTTTGTTCCTAAAATGCCGTCAGTGGTGTCAGTGCCGTCAGGCGTCTTTCGGTTGTGAGTGTTCCGGGCAGAAGATCCACCCAGTCCGATGATGAGTGCCAACCAATCCGGACGAGGGTGCCAGTGGTTCCGGTGACAGAATTGCAATACCAGTTGTCAACATTGTCGGGACTGCCGGAAAAAACGGATCAAAATTAAGTGGCAATCATCGATTCACCTAAGAATCGTTCCAGATTTCCCCACAATCATAGGTTCCCTGAATTAAATCCCTATCTCAAATAAATATTATGATTTTGAAGATCATTGGCTTAAGTAGTCAATGGTCTTTAATATTTTGGAAGGAAATCAGCATGAAACAAATGAATGAAACGATGATTCCATTGAGATGTCATTGCTATTCAAGGATTGAGGTGATAAAATAAAAGAAAGAAAAACATGTTTTAAAGGTGTCACAATCATTGTGATAAGTTACTGGTTATGATTGTGTGTCGATTCGGAAAAGAAATGAAAAATAGTAGTGAACGTGAAAGGACAATAAGAATGCCGACAATTAGTATGTTTTATGGAATTATTATTCGGATTTTTTGTGCACCAGAAGAACATAATCCGCCACATTTTCATGCGTATTATGGAGAATACAAGGCCATTATTGACATTAAAACTTGTGAATTAAAAGAAGGTAATTTGCCAAAGAAACAGCTTAAGCTTGTTTTAGCCTGGGCTGAGTTAAGACAGGAAGAACTACTTGCGGATTGGATGCTGGCAATGAATAGTGAGCTTCCATATAAAATTGATCCATTAAAATAGGAGGGTGAATGATGTATTTAGCAGTTATCGATGTAGAACCTTTAAATGATTATAAGTTACTCTTAACTTTTGAAAATGGTAAAAAGAGAATATTCGATGTTAGTCCATATTTGGATAAGGGTATTTTTCAAGAATTAAAGAATGAGGAGAAATTCAAGACTGTACGTGTTAGTTTTGATAGTATTGAATGGTGCAATCAAGCGGATTTTGATCCAGAGTTTTTATTCGATAAGAGCAAAGCTTGCTAGAAAAAAATTAAGGAGGACACAAGGGGACGGTTAGGGACGGACACAAGGGGACGGTTCTTTTGTGCACTCGGACACAAGGGGACGGTTCTTTTGTGCACTTGTCTGGGTGAAAAATTCTCAGATATTTCTCTGGATAAGTTTTCGCTGGTGGCTGCGGTTTGCAGCTTTTGTCTGTTTCCGATCAGTTGCGCCAGTTTCTCCCCAGTCAAACGCACTGAAGAATTTGAATTCTCCAACCAGTCCCATCGTTTGATCCTAAAATGCCGACAGTGCCGACCTGAATGATTTTGCAAGTTCCAGATGTCGCCATTGTCGAGACTGCCGGGAAAAACAGAAGAAGCAGTGTGCCATGGGAAAAATTCACGTTGAAATTTGATCACTAACCCTTTAATAGAAAAAATGACATTAAAAACTGATCCTCACCGATTAAGCAGGGAAACGTTCTGGAATTTCTCAAAATGGTTAACTGAATAAATACATATTATTACTTTGAAGGTTGGCTTCAAGAAATAAAAATAATCAAAATTGATTGCATTATAACTTAAGAGTTATAATGCAATCACAATAGAAAGGTAATTAATATGTATGTACAAAATAGATTTTTACAGGGACCAAAATGGCAAAGAGCCAGTGTTGGAATATTTAGAAGAATTAGCGAGAAAAAAGAAATATGAGAGATTTCATTGAAAGGATTGATGAACATGAGTAAAACAAAAGTAAGCCCAATCGGTTCAAGCTGGGAAGATTTTGAAAAAAGAACATTTACCCCAGAGGAAATAATGGAATTTGATTTGAGGGTTGCCCTAATCAGTGAGCTGATTCATGCCAGACAAGACAAAGGTATCACTCAAAAGCAATTGGAAGAAGCGAGTGGCGTAAGACAACCGGTAATTGCCCGGATGGAAAGAGGAACAACAGATCCACAATTAATGACCATTCTGAAAATATTAAGACCGTTAGGCAAAACCCTTGCCATTGTGCCGATTGAAGAAAAGCCTCACAAAAGACTTTAACACTTAACACTAGGGGATAAAAGTGAAGCGGTTGACGGGCATCAGTTTTGGTGTGATCCGTAGAATATAAACGGTAAACCATTCGTACATGCAGCCCCTTCAAAAATATGAAATACTACTCCACAAAACTTAACAATCCAGAAATTTATAGCAGCCACAACTGGACAACGCGACCACCCCTTCCAGCTCCATAATCGAAAGTCGTTCAATCAGACATACCTGACTGATGCCGGTGAGTGCTTCAATCTGTTGAATGTTCTTTTCCGAGCTTATCAAAACTGCCTGGATCTTTGCTTCATCTGCCGTCAGTTTTCTTTCCGTCCGGTTCTGTTTCCGCTTTGACCGGGAATTTGCGACTGGTCCCGTTGTTTCATTCGTTTCGCTCAAAAACTGCTCTTTCAGAAAATCCCGACAATCCAGCTGCTCCGGTTTCAGATACAGCGTCGCCCCATTTTTCAGTAGCTGATTGGTACCCTGACCACTCACACGATAAATTTCATGTGGCGGCACAAAAATTTCCCGTCCCAGAGTTTTTGCCAATTGCGCAGTGATCAGCGCTCCGCTTTTATTGGCTGCTTCCGCCACCAGTAGTTTTCGGCTCCAGCTGCTGATCAGTCCATTTCTTTTGGGGAAATGTTCCGGTCTTGGCTTTGTTCCGGGCAGATACATTGAAACCACCGCGCCGTTTTCAATGATACTTGCCTGCAATTCCCGGTGCTCTCTGGGATAGTATACATCCAGGCCGTTTCCCAAAAATGCGATGGTGTAGCCACCTGCTTTCAGACAGGCGGTGTGGGCATAGCCGTCAATCCCTTTGGCCAGACCGCTGATGACCGGGATATCTTTTTGCGCCAGATAGCCAGCGGCTTCCACCGCAACTTGTTTTCCGTAAGCCGAGCATCGTCGGGAGCCGACAATGCCCTGACCAACACAGCTTTTTCGGATGGTTCCCATATAATAAAGGACAACCGGTGCTTCCGGCCATTCTTTGGCCAGATCCGGATATAAGGGATCATCATAAGCAAGCACTTTCATTTTCTTCTGATTCAGTTCCTCCAAAACTGAAAAAGCCCCGTCCAGTGAACGGGCTTCGCAGATTGACTGAGCCAGAGAAGAACCAATTCCCGGAACAGTCACCAATTCTTCTTCAGATGACTCGTAAATACGATTTGGGGTTTTGAAATACTCAAGCAATTTTTTCTGGGCGATGGGACCAATGCCTCTCAGCCCGCTTAACCATATCCAGTATTCCATTTCTCACCTTATAGAACAGTCATCCCTGCCCGATCCTTTTCTAAATCTCTGGCCATGATGGCCAGGGCCACATCCTTTTTTCGTATCTTTGCCGACGCTTCCATATCTGCAAAGGTTCTGGCAACCTTGAGATACTTGTGATAGGCTCTGGCACTGTACTGATATCTTTCATAGGCCAGCATCAGCAGCTTTTTTCCGTCGTCTTCCAGGATGCAGTGTTCTTTAATCAGTTGATTTCCCATCTGGGAATTACAATTGATCCCCTGAATTCCAGCAAACCGCTTTTGCTGGATCTTCCGGGCAGCTTCAACACGTTGTCTCAGGCTTTCTGAAGTGGCGCCTTTATAGTCGTTGGACAGATCCATAAAGTCAACCGGCCGTACATATTTCTGGATATCCATCCGATCCATAATCGGCCCTGAAATTTTCTGCCGGTATTTCATAACTTCATAATCCGTGCATTTGCATCGATCGGTGCCAAAATAGCCGCAGGTACAGGGGTTCATGGCTGCCACCAGCATGAAGCTGGCCGGGTAAGTGTTGGTATATCTGACCCGGGAGATGGTAACCCGTTGATCTTCCATGGGCTGTCGCAAGGATTCCAGGGTATTTTTCCCAAACTCGGCAATTTCATCCAGAAACAATACCCCGTTATGGGCTAAAGAAATTTCTCCAGGTGTCGCATCCTTGCCGCCACCAATCAATGAGTTGGTGGATGCATTGTGATGTGGGGATCTGAAGGGTCTGTTTCGGATCAGGCCGCCTTTTTCCTTCAGGATGCCGGCAACACTGTAGATCTTTGTAACCTCCAGGGCTTCCTCTTCCGTCATACTGGGCAAAATGGTCGGGATTCGTTTGGCAATCATGGACTTGCCACAGCCGGGAGAACCAATCATCAGCAGATTATGACCGCCAGCTGCGGCCACAACAATATACTCAATCAATCCATCCTGTCCCTGAACATCACAGAAATCAACCCCATCCATCACGACACTGCCAATAAACTCTGCATTTTTAGCATCCGCCTGATAGGGTTTTTTGTCCTCCAGAAATTCGGCCACATCCTTCAGGGACTCGAAGCCGTAAACCTGGAGTCCGGCTACCAACGATGCCTCTCTCAGATTATCCCGCGGTACAATGATATTTTTAACGCCGGCATTTCTTGCTGCAATCACCATTGGCAGGATGCCGGAGCATGCCCGCAGCCTTGAATTCAGAGACAGTTCGCCGATGATCCCGAATTTTTCTTCTTTTTTCAGAGCAAGCTGGCCGGTTTCAATCAGAATGCCAATGGCAATGGATAAATCAAAATGAGATCCGCTTTTTTTAAGATCGCTTGGAGCCAGATTGATGACAACCTTCTTCTGAGGAAATGTATACCGGCTGTCGTTGATGGCGGCCTCAACCCTTTCTCGGGCTTCTTTTACGGCGGTGTCACCCAAACCCACAATTGAGATCATCGGTTGTCCGGGGATGGCTTTTACCTCAACATCCACCAGATACGCCTCAACCCCTGTAATCGCAAAACTGTTTACAATCGATGCCATATTTCCCTCCTGACTGATAGATTGCTTCATCTCCCAAAATAATCACCCCGCTTTTATAATATTTTATCAGAAGATGGCATCGTTTGCAATCCTTGATGAGGGTAAATTAGCCATTTTTGCGCCCCTGTATTATTCTAACATCTTTTGATGCTAAATGAAACACAAAAGAACCGTCCCCTTGTGTCGTCCCCTTGTGTCGCGTGTCGACATGAGTATGATAAAAATCATGTCGGACATTTGCGTAAAAAAATAGACAGTTGGGGATGAAAATGTTACAATACAGTAAGAGCTTTCTAACTTACGCATTGACCTTTATTAATAGATAGAAAAATATAATTAGACATGAAAGCTAGAATTAATTAATTTGAGAAGGGTGACGCTTAGTGAAAAACAATAAAGCAAAAATTAACATAGAGGCAATTTATGAAGATGATAGAAATAAACCAGGCAAACAGTCTTTTGAAGAATGTGTTCTTGCTTTATCGGAAAAGTTGGAGCTTGCAAATACGCTATTAACAACAATTCTTGAAACAAGCCATGATTTTATTATTTTTGCCTTAGATACAGAATATCGGTATTTA